>JBNLGT010000091.1:0-11803 GCA_050306195.1 Ensifer sp. | reverse complement strand
GCCGCGTATTGTGTGCGTACTGCCTCCCAATAGAATGAGATACGGCGGATCCATGTAGGGTCGAGACCAGGATCGCGTTCGCCACCCGTCAGCGCCTCCACAATTGAGCCGAGGCAAGGCTGCGATGTGTTCCCCGAAAGGGCGTCCATCGCTCCATCTACGGCATCAACCCCGGCTTCCACAGCGGCCAGCACAGTTGCTGCAGCAATGCCCGAAGTGTCATGGGTATGGAAATGGATGGGAAGATCGGTCGCTTCCCGCAGCGCCTTGAACAGAACTTTGGCGGCGGCCGGTTTGAGCAGGCCTGCCATATCCTTCACGGCGATGATATGCGCACCGGCTTTTTCAAGTTCGGCAGCCAACGCCGCGTAATATTTGAGATCGTATTTGGGCCGGGCGCTGTTGAGGATATCGCCGGTATAACAGATTGCTGCCTCGCAGAGCTTGCCCTCCTCGGCAACGGCGTCCATCGACACGCGCATGTTCTCCACCCAGTTCAGGCAGTCGAAAACACGGAACAGGTCCATGCCGCCGCTGGCTGCTTGTCGAACAAAGTGTTTGACGACATTGTCGGGATAGTTTTTGTAGCCGACCCCGTTTGCTCCACGCAGCAGCATCTGCAAAAGCAGGTTCGGCGCACCTTCGCGGATCAGCGCTAGACGCTCCCATGGATCTTCAGTCAAAAAGCGCATGGAAACGTCAAATGTCGCTCCACCCCAACACTCCAGCGAAAAAAGGTTTGGCAGCGCGCGGGCATAGGTGCTTGCAATCCGCGCGATATCATAGGTGCGCATGCGTGTCGCCAGCAACGACTGATGACCATCGCGCATGGTCGTGTCGGTCATCAGAATGCGTTTTTCGTTTCGCATCCACTCGGAGAACTTTTCCGGGCCGAGTGTGTCGAGCTTCTGTTTTGTTCCATCGGGAACAGCGCCGTCGATGAAAGGCAGGACCGGCGCTGCAGCATCTTCCGGTGGTCTCGTGCGTCCCTTGGTTTCCGGGTGCCCGTTGACCGTGACATCGGCCAGATATGTTAAAAGCTTGGTCGCACGATCCTGTCGTTTGACTTGCTGGAAAAGTTCCGGCGTGGAATCGATAAATCGGGTTGTGTAGCTGTTATCACGGAATTTCGGGTGGCCGATAATGGCCTCCAAAAAAGTCAGGTTGGTTGCCACACCACGGATGCGGAATTCGCGCAGCGCGCGGTCCATGCGGTCTATGGCTTCCTGAGCCGTTGGCGCCCAAGCCGTTACCTTTTCCAGCAGCGGGTCGTAATAACGGGTGATCACAGCGCCTGAATAAGCGGTGCCGCCATCAAGGCGAATGCCAAAGCCTGTTGCGCCGCGATAGGCTGTAATGCGGCCATAGTCAGGAATGAAGTTCTGTTCGGGATCTTCGGTTGTGATGCGGCATTGGAGGGCATGACCGTTCAGGTGGATGCCTTCTTGCGGAGGCACTCCGGATTCCGGCGTGCCAATGGCTGCACCTTCGAGAATATGGATCTGCGCCTTAACGATATCTATGCCGGTGACTTCTTCCGTCACCGTGTGTTCCACCTGAATGCGCGGATTGACTTCAATGAAATAGAACTTGCCCGTGTCGGAATCCATCAGATATTCGACGGTGCCCGCGCCGATATATTGGGTGGCTTCTGCGATCCGCAGCGAATAGTTTGCCAGCTCCTGACGCTGCTCGTCGGTCAGATAGGGCGCGGGTGCGCGCTCGACGACTTTTTGATTGCGGCGCTGAATGGAGCAGTCGCGTTCGAAAAGGTGAACGGCATTGCCATGGGTGTCGCCAAGGATCTGGCTTTCGACATGCCGCGCCCGTTCAACCAGCTTTTCAAGATAGACTTCGTCCTTGCCGAAGGCCGCGCGCGCTTCGCGCTTGGCCTCGGTGACTTCCCGCTCCAGATCTTCCGCCTTGCGAATTGCGCGCATGCCGCGCCCACCGCCGCCCCAAGATGCTTTTAGCATGACCGGATAGCCGATCTCCGCCGCCATGCGGTGGACTTCCGTCATGTCTTCAGGAAGGGGATCTGTTGCGGGGACAACGGGAACGCCGATCGAGATTGCCAGATTACGCGCTGCAACCTTGTTGCCGAGGGATCGCATTGTCTCTGGCTTGGGCCCGATGAAAATGATGCCGGCTTCTGCGCAGGCTTCTGCGAATTCTGGACTTTCGGACAAAAGACCATAACCTGGATGAATTGCATCAGCGCCGGAAAGCTTGGCGACGCGGATGACTTCTTCAATGGAAAGATAACTCTCGATTGGGCCCAGATCACGCTCCAGGTGCGGCCCGCGGCCAACTTGATAGGACTCGTCGGCTTTGAAACGGTGAAGCGCCAGTTTGTCTTCTTCCGCCCAGATTGCGACTGTTTTAATACCGAGCTCATTTGCGGCGCGAAAGACGCGAATGGCAATTTCAGAGCGGTTTGCAACGAGAATTTTGGTTATGGCCAAGGCGGAACCCCATGTTGGACAGGCAAAAATGCTGCAGTAGCGAAGAAGTATTAGACGGCTGCACGGCGAAGTTCAAGAATGGGTCACAAATTGGATATATATGCCGGCCAGCGCTCGCCCGATTTAAATGATGAGGCCTCGGCGAAAAGCGGTCGCAACGGCATGCTGCCGGTTGCGAGCTCTAAATTTCTCCTGAATTGAGTTGATGTGCCAATCCACTGTGTGATTGGAAATATTCAGGATGTTGGCGATGTCCTGCGACGTTCGGCCGTCTGCCAGATAGCTGAGTATCTCAAGCTCTCTGGCGGTCATCTCGGCGGCCTCCATTTTTTCAGGCTTTTGCGTGTGGCCTGAAAACGCGAGAAGTTTGAGCAAAGTCAGCTTGGCAACCTGTTCAAACAGGCTGATTTCTACGGGTGAAAGGTCCAGATCCAACCCACCAACACTCATGTTTCCAACCAGCCCCTTGGCGCTGTGGATTGGAAACATATAGCCTTGTCTCAAGCCGTTGCGCTTGGCGTCATCCAGCATCTTACGCATTTTGCTGTGCTGCGTGTTTTCTTCGAAAAAAGCCAGCGCCGTTTTCCAGCTATATCCCCGTTCCGCATGCGGCAGATAGCGGATGGTGGGGTCAACCAACAGATATCGCTTTTCAATGTAGCGTTCTGGCCAACCTTGCGGCCAGCGCCCGGCAAGAACATGACTGATCAGATCCGGGCTGGGCTTTGGTTGACTAACTATTGCGTAGAAGGGAATTTTGTAGCGATCGAGGAGTTGTTCGAGATCCGCGACAATGTGTTCTGGTTTGCCATGTTCCTGGACCAAGACCAAAAACCGCGTAATTTCATTAATATTCATGACGTCCCCAAGGCCAGACAGGCGATTATCGGAATGGACATTCGCGTGTTTGACAAGTCAAATCCCTTGATGCGGCTATCGTATTTTGTGTTGATGGTCGATTTCGTCTGATACCTCAGCCATCACGGCACATCCAGGTTTTCACCGGGCAGCAGAGCGCGAAATTGATTGCTGTTGATCCCCTCCTTCTCCAAAGCCTGCGCAAGATGGTCTACGGGATGATGAATTGCTTCATTGGTCAGCTGAAACGTTCCCCAATGGTGGCCAATCGCAGTCTTTGCCCCGCAGAGCTTCAGTCCGGCAACGGCCTCCTCGGGGCTCTGGTGTTGGCCTTTCATAAACCATCGGGGTTCATAAGCGCCAATTGGCAAAATGGCCAACCGCAATTCACCGTGTTTCTCTGCGATGGCCCGATAATGGCTGCCATCATGAAAACCGGTGTCGCCGACGTGGAAGATTTTGCCCGCGGGCGTTTCAAACACGAACGCCGCCCATAGCGCCATGCGCCGGTCATTGGTGCCGCGCGCCGACCAGTGATGGCATGGCTCCGCGTGTATCCGGATCCCATGGGTGTCGATGCTCTCGCCCCAATCCATTGTTTCAAAGCGTCCCCGGGGCAGGAATTTCTGCATGATTGTGTCATTACCCAGTGGCGTGACAATCAGAGGATCATGGCGACGGGAAAGCAATTTCAGCGTCGCCGCGTCCATGTGATCATAATGGTTGTGGGTAACCAGTATGATATCGATGGGCGGCAGTTCTTCCAGATGAACTCCTGGCGGATTTACCCGTTTGGGGCCCGCAAAACGCACCGGACTGACACGTTGCGACCAGACCGGATCGGTCAGAATATTCAATCCGCAAACCTGAATAAGCAGGGAAGCATGACCAATCATGGTTACCGACAACCTGTCACCCTCCACCCTTTGTTCAGGCTTTGCGCCGTGGTGCGGGCTCGGGTAGTTCTTGGGCCACTTATGCCGTTTTTCGCGAAACTGCCATTTCAACAGATCCCGCAAATTACCTGGATTCGCTCCGCCGGGTATGAAGAACCTCGTTCCGTCAAAATGATCACTCGCCGGGCCTTGGTAATAGGGATTTGATTTTTTGTTACGGGCCATGAAAAAGGTTCCGGTCGTTTTCAACTGCTTGATTGATAGTTAGATCGGAAAAACGCTGTTTCAATGATTTACGGCGCTGGAGATTATGTTGCGCCGCTACGGCTCAGTCGGGATCGAGCAATTGCGCACCGCTTCCACGTTCAGCACAGGCATCGTCTGGATTATAGAGCGGGCACTTGTTCATGATCGATAGGCAGCCGCAACCAATGCAGCCATCAGGCGATGTCACTTTATCTGTGCTTAACAGCTTGGGTATAGGCGCAGATGCATGAACATGTCCGTCATCAGCTATAAACATCACCGTTTTGCACCCGAGATCATCGCTCGCGCCGAGTGGCTCTGTTATCGGTTTCCACTGAGCCTGCGCCTTGTTGAGGAAATGTTGCTGGAGCGCGGGATTGTCGTTTCTTACGAAACGATCCGCGGGTGGGGACGAAAATTCGGATCCGCCTATGCCAAACGGCTGCACTGCAAGAAACCATCACACCGCGATATCTGGCATCTTGATGAGGTTGTCATTTCCATTTCAGTGCATTCCTTGCAGATATCAATTACTGAGCTACCCCCCCCGTTAACCAAAGAATTTGAGGAAGAAACTACGCATTGGCTCTCTGGGAGCTCGAGGCCACGTTGTTGTTCTCAGTAAGCCGAATATTATACATTAGATAAGCTTTAAGTTTCTTGTGAGAATATCCCGGGATGGAGCATGAGAGCGCGTTCGAATTGGGTAGACTGAACCTGCTGATGGAAAAGCAGGCCTGGAACAACGTATTTCCTGATGAACTGGAGCAAGCCTATGGCGCGCATCTCATTAAGCGCAACAAAGAAGATTTCCGGCGCGATTATTGGCCTGGCATCGTAATCTACAACATATTCTTGATTGTAGATTTTCTGGTGCTGCCAGAAGTCGCTATGATTTCAGCGTTCCTGCACTTCTTTGTTGTGACGCCTTTGCTGGTGGTATTTGGTTTCATACACCTCAAGACAGAAAGGCTGCGTACTCAAGAGCTTGTGTGGTCAGTCAACATGTTGGTCATCCTTGCGCAGATCTTATTTGTGTTCTGGATCGCTCAGAACGAGGCGCGCGCGAATTATCAGGCACTCGTTCTTCTCGTCGTAATTTTTTTCAACATAGAACGACCGGTTAGTGTGGCACTGGCGCGAAAGATAAACTTCGCAATGCTTGTCATTTATGCGACCGCGATGCTGACGAGCGGCTTGCCGCTTGGTAGCCAGATCATTGGCGTATTGATGATGATTGCCACAATTTATGCGACCATAAAGACGAATGCTCGTTTTGAGCGCGATTCCCGATTGTCGTTTCTACGCCTTTTGCAGGATCAGGCACGGCTCAAGATCGCTCAACAGGACGCTTTTGTCGATTCCCTCACCGGGCTCCACAACAGGCGTTATCTTGAAAGCTTCATTTCGGCACAATACCGTAACGAGGAGACAATGGGGGTGATTATCACGGACATTGATCACTTCAAGCTGTACAACGACACTTATGGCCATCAGGCTGGCGATGATTGCCTGCGCGAAGTAGCCGCCGTCTTCGCCAAGGAAATGAACGGCAGCGCCAACACGGTCATACGCTATGGTGGAGAAGAGTTCCTTGTGCTGCTGCCTAGCGCCGATTTTGCAGCCACTCACGCTGCGGCTGAGCGACTGCGTTCCGCTGTGGAAGCGCGAGCAATCACCAGCAAAAAGGCGGTGAAGAACCGTGTCGTTACCATGAGCTTTGGTGTCGCCAGTGGGGCCTTTTCCGTAGAAGTTTTTCCCGAATTGCTGCGACAGGCCGATGTAGCACTCTACGAGGCGAAACATGCTGGTCGCAATCGTGTTCACCCGCCTCTTGACCGTGTTGAAACATCACCCGGCATTGAGGAGGAACTGTCTGACAGGCGGGGTCGCCCGCCGTTGGTTTCCTCGGGCTAAACGTGGACTCTGATTAGTGAGAATCAAAATAAAACGCCGCACGGAATGTTTTGCGGCAGCCGTGCGAAGGCGCGATGGCGTAATAGTCGGGGCGGCTTTTGACCGACCCGTTTACAAAGCTATATTCCGTAACTCATTACTTACTTATCGACGCCACCCCAGATGGCTTCAGCCGTCTTAACTACGAGTTCCAACTTGCGGCGTTGGTCGTCTGCGGTAATCTTGTTGCCTTCCTCGGTTGAGGAGAAACCGCATTGTGGCGCAATTCCAAGCTGATCGAGATCACAATATTTCGACGCTTCGTTGAACTTGCGCTTGAGGTCGTCCAGATCTTCAAGCTCACCGGTTTTGGTCGTGATGAAGCCGGGAAGAACACGTTTGTTGCCTTTTGGCAGGAGGCGTAATGGCTCGAAGCCACCGGCACGGTCTGAATCATATTCCATGAAGTAGATATCGATACCGGTCTTGTTGAAGATCGCGTCAGCCGCCAGATCATAGGCGCCCTCGGCTGCCCAGGTGGAAACAAAATTGCCCCGGCAAAGGTGCATACCGATCTTCATGTCTGCCGGACGATCCTTGATCGCCTCGTGCATAGTCCAGGCATAACGGTCAATCAGCCAATCAGGATCGGTGCCTTCCGCCTTTTTGGCGGCGCGATGCTTGGGATCGCAGAGATAGGCGAAGAAGATGTCATCCATTTGCAGGTAGCGGCAGCCGGCGTCATAAAAGGCCTGGACTGCCTTTTTGTACGTTGCGGCAAGATCGGCAAAGAGCACGTCGAGATCTTCATATTCCTTCGGATGAATATCCTTGCGCGCCGTACGGAAATGGCAGCAGCTTGGGCCGGGAATGGAAATCTTCGGCTGAACTTTCGTGTGTTTGGCGACAAATTTGAAGTGTTCCAGCATCGGGTGGTCGGCGGGAAAGTCCAACTTGTCCCGGATGACAGGAAAGATAGGGCGTAGCTTCACGCCGTGGAATTGTACGCCTTCGTCGCGCTCTTCCATGTCAAAGCCGGTGAGTTCACCCATGAAATCGTAATGCCAGAAGGAACGACGCTGCTCGCCGTCAGTTACGCATTTAAGCCCGACATCTTCCTGCATCTTGATGAGGTCGATGATGGCGGCATCTTCGGCTTCTGCAAGTTCTTTTCTCGAGATCGACTTGTCGTCTAAAAATTTCTTGCGGGCGTCGTGTACGGATTGTGGGCGCAAGAGTGAGCCAACATGGTCGGCGCGGTAGGGCGCGTTGTTTACTGACATGGTGTCCTCCTGAAGTTTCTGACGGTCTTTTTAGGAAGGTTTCATGTTTGCGTCGAGGGATTTGTTATTGAATATAATCAATGAGCGTCCCGATTGGCGACCACCGCAAAATTGCGGCGGCGTCACTCAATATCTTGTGAGAGATCTGGCCCGTAGAAATGACTGGCGTGTTTGTCCGGAGCTTTACTCGGCGGCGGCTGTATTCTGTCCGAAACGCGCCTCGATATAGTCCTTGACCATAGCTTCAAAATCTTCAGCGATTTTAGGGCCGCGCAGTGTGTGAGCCTTTTGACCGTCGATGAAGACTGGAGCTGCCGGGCTTTCGCCTGTGCCGGGCAGCGAAATGCCAATATCGGCGTGTTTCGATTCCCCCGGCCCGTTCACGATGCAACCCATCACAGCAACATTGAGGCTTTCAACGCCGGGATATTTTTCGCGCCAGACCGGCATGTTCTTTCTCAGGTCGCTTTCTATCTTCTGCGCAAGCTCTTGAAAGACTGTCGACGTTGTGCGTCCGCATCCCGGGCACGCGGCGACCACAGGCAGAAATTGCCGGAAACCCATGACCTGAAGAAGCTCCTGGGCTACGATCACCTCGCGTGTGCGGTCGCCGCCGGGTTCCGGGGTTAGCGAGACACGGATTGTGTCGCCAATTCCCTGCTGCAATACATAGCCCATTGCCGCTGATGAGGCGACGATGCCCTTGGAGCCCATACCTGCTTCGGTGAGGCCCAGATGAAGGGCATGGTCCGAACGGTCGGCGAGCATGGAATAACAGGCAATCAAATCCTGAACCTGCGATACCTTGGCTGACAGGACAATGCGGTTGCGCGGCAGGCCAATTTCTTCCGCAAGCTCTGCAGAAAGGAGGGCGGACTGAACGATGGCCTCACGCGTTACATCGCGTGCTGAAAGCGGGGAACCGTTATTCTGGTTCTCGTCCATTAGGCGGGTCAACAATTCCTGATCCAAAGAACCCCAGTTTACACCGATGCGGACAGGCTTATCGTAAGCGATCGCTTTCTCAACAATTTCGGCGAACTGCTTGTCCTTCTTGTCCTTGAACCCGACATTTCCGGGATTAATGCGGTATTTGGCGAGCGCTTCGGCACAGGCTGGATGATCGGCCAGCAGCTTGTGGCCAATATAGTGGAAATCGCCAATCAACGGAACGTCCAGGCCCAGGCGTTCCAGGCGCTCGCGGATTTTAGGAACCGCGGCTGCACTTTCGTCACGGTCCACGGTAATACGTACAAGTTCCGAACCAGCCCTAGAAAGGGCGGCCACCTGTGCGACCGTCGCATCGACATCCGCAGTATCGGTATTCGTCATGGATTGAACGACAACGGGCGCCCCTCCGCCAACGATGACGCCGCCGACATCGACGGCGACACTTGCGCGGCGCGGCTTAGGATCATGGGAAGCAGTCATTGCGGTCTCCGAGAGACATTGCTTATTTGTGTGTCAGGTGGATCAAGCAAAGCTGTTTGTCAACAGCGTGGCAATGTTCAGCAAATGAGTGGGCGCAGAATCAACCCGATCAGCGACTTCAATTTGCGTTCAATGTCGCCGTCTTCACCCATCCTGAGCTTAATCCCTTCCGCACCATCGACAATGAGCGCGGCGATTTGCCCTGGATCCATATCTGTATCGCCAAGGTCAAGCCGGCTTTCGGCGGACGCCCGATGTAGGATTTTTGTGATTGCCGCCTCAAGTGACCGCATCCAGACGTCAAAAAGATCATTTGCCAGATCGGACTTGATATCAAATATTTCCGAACCATGTGTGGTTTGTGCGAGCAGGTAGAAAGGCTCAATGATGCCTGCCTCGAGCACAGCGTACACGCTATTTTCCAACTGCTCGGTTGTTTCGATAATCTTTTCCAAGCGCTGGTCCAGCACCTCCTGCATGCTGGTGATACAGGCGCGAAAGATATCTCTTTTGTTTTTGTAAACAAGGTAGAGGGCCGGGCGTGACATGCCCGCCGCCTTCGCAATGTCATCCATCGTCGTGCGTTTGAAACCGTAGTCCAGAAATACACCGATAGCGGCGTTCTGGATGGTTGCGCTCTTGGAATCCGGGATCAAATCCAACATAATTGACACTCTGACATTTTTCGTTATTTTGTCAATAGACACTGATTTCCGATTTATAGGGCGGGAGGATCCAAAATGAAGCTGCAGGTCAATGGAGAGTTTCACGATGTGGATGTCGAGCCCGATATGCCGCTTCTTTGGGTATTGCGTGATGAGCTGAACATCAAGGGCCCCAAATTTGGCTGTGGAGCCGGTCTTTGTGGGGCTTGCACCGTGATTATCGACGGCGAGGCTGTGCGGTCGTGCCAAACCTTTGCGGAAGATGTGACAGGTAATGTTCGCACGATTGACGGCCTTGCTGAAAACGGACAGTTGCACAAAGTGCAACAGGCATGGCTGGAAGAGCAAGTTGCCCAATGTGGATACTGCCAGGCAGGGCAGATCATGAATGCGGCCGCACTTCTGGAAAGCAATCCCAATCCGAGCGATCAGGACATAGATGACGCCATGAGCGGTAATCTCTGCCGCTGCGGAACCTATCCGCGTATTCGGGCTGCCATCAAACGGGCGGCGGCAGACAAGGTGGAGGCCTGAGAACGATGGGACGGATTGCAACAATTACTCGCCGTACTTTCCTGGCTGGCGCTGCTGTTATCGCAGGCGGCGCTGCATTCGGTTATTACAAATACAAGCAGCCTTTCGATAATCCGCTGGAAGATGATTTGGCGGAAGGCGAGAGTACCTTCAACCCCTATGTCAAAATCGGGGCGGATAACGCGATCACAATCATCGCGCCACGTGCGGAAATGGGGCAGGGCGTCTACACCACCTTGGCCGCTCTTGTCGCTGAAGAACTTGATGTGACGTTGGAACAGATCGATATTGAACACGGTCCCAGTGCGCCAGCCTATTTTAATGAGGCAGCTGTTCGCGACGGTGCTCCTGTTCCCGCATTTGATCACGGTCTTTTGGCCGATGCGCTAAGGTCCGGCCTCACCGTTGCCTCGAAATTTCTGGCCTATCAGGTTACGGGCGGTTCTTCATCGACAGTGGATGCTTACGAAAAGATGCGTTATGCGGGTGCAGTGGCTCGCGAGATGCTGAAAGCTGCAGCTGCCGAAAAGCTTGGCGTCTCGGCAGCGTCTTTGAAGACGGACGCTGGGCGGATTATGGATCCGGCATCGGGAAAGGCGGTGACCTATGGGGAGGTGGCTGCGGCGGCGGCAAGACTCGATCCGCCATCTGATGTTCCGCTCAGGCAAAAGTCTGAGTGGAAGATGCTCGGCAAACCGCAGATGCGCAAGGATATGCCTGCGAAAGTCACCGGCGCGCCCGTCTTTGGCATCGATGTTGATCTGCCCGACATGCTTTATGCGACGGTTCGTATGAACCCGCAGCCTGGCGGCGGAATGAAACGCTTTGATGATACGCAAGCCAAAGCCATGCGCGGCGTGAAGAAGGTTCTATCTATCGACAGCCCGTATGGAAAGGGCATTGCGGTTGTTGCTGACAATACATGGCGTGCTTTCAAGGCTGCCGAGGCCGTGGACGTTGAATGGGAAGATGGCCCCGGGCCGCGTTCTTCCAATGAGGTGGCCAATCTTCTCGACACGGCGTTGGGTTCAGGCGATTTCTTTTCCCTTCGCACAATTGGTGAGCCAGACACCGTTTTTGCAGATGCACGTCGGGAAAAGATTGTCGAGGCTGTCTACGATGCGCCATATCTTTCCCACGCGACCATGGAACCCATGAATGCGACGGCGCGTTTTAGGGATGGCGTGCTGGATATATGGGCGCCCAACCAGACGCCCACACTGATGACACTTGCGGGCAGTCGGGTTGCTGGCATTGAAGATGACAAAATCAATATCCATACAACTTTTCTGGGCGGTGGTTTCGGCAGGCGGTTAGAGCCGGATTTTGCCGACTATGCAGTCCGCATCGCGATGGAAACTGGCGGCAAGCCCGTGAAGGTTACCTGGACACGCGAAGAGGACGTAACCCATGGTCCCTATCGGCCCGTGGCGCGTGGGCGTTATCGTGCGGTGATGGATGACAGCGGTTTGCCAAAGGCCGTTATTGGCGCTGTTGCTTCACCCTCTGTTGTCGCCAGTACGCTGAAG
>JBNLGT010000090.1:0-11990 GCA_050306195.1 Ensifer sp. | reverse complement strand
TGTTGGTTTTGTCCGCTATGCATCGGTCTACCGCGACTTTACACATATTGAAGACTTCTCCCAGGTTATTACTGAGGTGAACGCCCGCATCGCGCGCGACATCACCACCGACGAGTAATTGTTATGACTGCGCCTCTGACCGATGAGGACTTCATGGCAAGGGCGCTTCAACTGTCCCATACGCACCTTGGCCAAACCGGCAACAATCCGTCGGTTGGCTGCGTCATCGTGAAAGACGGGGTCATTGTGGGGCAGGGGGTGACTGCGCTCTCTGGCCGTCCCCATGCCGAAACCATTGCACTTGAAGAAGCAGGAGAGGCCGCACACGGCGCAACAGCCTATGTGACGTTGGAACCCTGCTCGCACCATGGCAAGACACCGCCCTGCGCTGATGCGCTGGTGGAGGCGGGCATTGCCCGCGCCGTTGTCGCCATTAAGGATCCCGATACACGTGTCAGTGGCCGTGGTCTTGCCCGGCTTGCCGACGCAGGCATTACGGTTGAAAGCGGGCTTCTGGCTGCTGAAGCCGAACGCGAACTTGCCGCTTATCTGATGGTCAAGCGTCAGGGCCGGGCGCATGTCACGCTCAAGATGGCAGTGTCGCAAGATAGCATGATTGGGCGTGAGGGGGCAGGGCAGGTCTTCATCACCGGGCCCGAGGCAAAGGATTTCGTGCACCAGCTTCGTGCGGAAAGTGATGCGATCCTTGTTGGCCTTGGAACGGTGCTGGCTGACGATCCGGAACTAACCTGCCGTCTGCCGGGACTGTTCCATCGTTCACCCCTGCGCATCATACTGGATCGGACGCTCCAAATTCCGCTTGGCTGCAAGCTTGTTCAAACGGCGGGCGACATACCTGTGCTGGCCGTTTCTGCGCCCGAAAACCGCGATAGTGAGCGAGCGATCGCTTTGCAAGATGCAGGTGTGGAGGTTGTCTCAGCACCGGATAATCTCGGCCTCTTGCAGGCCCTTGCCACGCGGGGCGTAAGCTCGGTCATGGTGGAAGGCGGTGCACGTGTGGCAAGTGCATTGCTTGAAGACGGATTGGTAGACCGCATATATCTGCTGGTCGGTTCCAAAACAATCGGCGAGGGCGGTATCAAAGCGCCGCTTTCCGCTGATGCGCCACCGCAGGGCTTCACCCGGATTGGCGAAAGAATGATCGGCGCCGACCGTTTGATTGAATACGAAAGAAAAGGCTGAACGTCATGTTTACTGGGATCATCACGGATGTGGGAACGGTTGAAAAGGTTACGCCGCTTGACCACGGCATTCGCCTGCGTATTGCCTGCGCCTATGATCCCGCCACCATCGACATGGGCGCTTCCATCGCTCATGCAGGCACATGCCTGACAGTTGTTGCCTTGCCCGAACCCGGTGCAACCGTACGCTGGTACGAGGTTGAAGCCTGGGAAGAAGCGCTTCGCCTGACGACGATTGGCACATGGCAGCCCGGAGCTCATGTCAATCTGGAACGCTCCCTGAAAATCGGCGACGAACTGGGTGGCCATCTGGTTTCCGGTCACGTAGATGGCATGGCCGAGATATTGAGCATTGAGCCGGAGGGAGAGGCCGTGCGCTTCCGTCTGCAAGCGCCCAAAGGGCTTGAGAAATTCGTTGCGCCCAAGGGCTCTGTTGCACTGGATGGAACATCGCTCACCGTCAATTCCGTCATGGGGGCGGAGTTTGACGTGCTCTTGATCCGCCACACGCTGGAGGTCACCACCTGGGGCGAACGCAAGGCGGGCGACAGGGTGAATTTCGAGGTCGACACAATGGCGCGTTACGCAGCGAGACTGTCCGAATATTCCTGACCTGTCAGAATAATGGCAAACAAAAACCCCCGGAGCCAGAAGCGCCGGGGGTTTTCCGTGTTGGGTATTTGATCAGGCCAGAACCGCCAGCAGCAGCAGCGCCACGATATTGGTGATCTTGATGGCCGGGTTCACGGCCGGACCGGCTGTATCCTTGTAGGGGTCGCCTACAGTGTCGCCGGTGACCGAAGCCTTGTGGGCTTCCGAACCCTTCATATGCTTGACGCCGTCCTTGTCGGTGAAACCGTCTTCGAACGACTTCTTGGCGTTATCCCATGCGCCACCACCCGACGTCATGGAAATCGCCACGAAGAGACCGTTCACGATCACACCGAGAAGCGAAGCGCCGAGTGCAGCAAAGGCAGAGGCCTTGGAGCCGGAAATCATGAGAACGCCAAAGTAGACGACGATAGGAGCCAGAACCGGCAGAAGCGAAGGAATGATCATTTCGCGAATGGCGGCTTTGGTCAGCATGTCGACTGCACGGCCATAATCCGGCTTGTCCTTACCTTCCATGATGCCCGGCTTTTCGCGGAACTGCCTGCGCACTTCCTCAACCACAGCGCCGCCAGCGCGGCCAACGGCTGTCATCGCAATACCGCCGAAGAGGTAGGGGATAAGGCCTCCGAAGATCAGGCCCGCAACCACGTAAGGGTTGGAGAGCGAGAAGGAGATATTTCCGATATCCGCAAAGTAGGGATACTTGTCGCCATTGGCGGCAAAATATTCCAGGTCGTTGGAATAGGCCGCAAACAGCACCAGAGCGCCCAGACCGGCAGAACCGATGGCGTAACCTTTGGTTACAGCCTTGGTCGTGTTGCCAACAGCGTCGAGAGCATCCGTAACGGTGCGCACTTCACCAGGCAGGCCGGACATTTCCGCAATGCCGCCTGCATTGTCGGTGACCGGACCAAACGCGTCGAGCGCAACGATCATGCCGGCAATACCGAGCATGGCTGTCACGGCAATACCGGTGCCGAAGAGGCCGCCGAGCTGGTAGGTGGCGATGATGCCGCCCACGATGACGATGGCCGGAAGCGCGGTGGATTCAAGCGAAACCGCCAGACCCTGGATCACGTTGGTGCCGTGACCGGTGACTGAAGCCTGCGAGATCGAATTCACCGGACGTTTGTCGGTGCCCGTGTAATATTCGGTGATGACAACGATCAGAGCCGTCACGATCAGGCCGATAATACCGGAAATGAACAGGTCCGTGCCTGTAACTTCCACACCATTCACCGTTCCGACCGGGCCCCAGCCAACGGTCAGCGAGGTTGCGCCGCCAAGGGTGATGATCGACAGAATCCCTGTCACAATCAGGCCTTTGTAGAGCGCACCCATGATGTTCTGGCTCGGTCCGAGCTTGACGAAGAATGTCCCGACAATCGAGGTGATGATCGAGCCGGCGCAGATGGCCAGCGGATAGATCATGGCGCTGTCGAGGATTTCGGTGCCCGCAAAGAAGATGGCGGCCAGAACCATGGTTGCAACCACCGAAACCGCATAGGTCTCGAAAAGGTCGGCGGCCATGCCTGCGCAGTCACCCACATTGTCGCCCACGTTATCGGCGATCGTTGCCGGGTTGCGCGGATCGTCTTCGGGAATGCCCGCTTCAACCTTGCCCACAAGGTCGCCGCCCACATCCGCACCCTTGGTGAAGATGCCGCCGCCGAGACGGGCAAAGATGGAGATCAGCGATGCGCCGAAGCCGAGCGCCACAAGTGCGTCGATGACTTCACGCGATCCGGTTTCAAGTCCCATGGGGCCGGTCAGGATCCAGTAGTAGACAGATACGCCAAGCAAGGCGAGGCCAGCCACAAGCATGCCCGTGATAGCGCCAGATTTGAAGGCAATATCCAGGCCGCCAGCAAGGCTTTTGGAAGACGCCTGTGCGGTGCGCACATTGGCGCGAACGGAAACATGCATGCCGATGAAACCGGCAGCGCCCGAAAGGATTGCACCGATCAGGAAGCCGATTGCGGCAGCGGCGGAAAGCAGCAGCCAGGCAATAATGAAAACAATGATGCCAACAATGGCAATGGTCTTGTACTGGCGGGTCAGATAAGCCTGCGCGCCTTCACGGATATAGCCTGCAATTTCCTGCATGCGTTCATTACCCTGATCGGCGGCAAGCACCGACCGGGTTGCCCAGATGGCGTAAACCACCGAGAGCAAACCACATAGGACAACGCCTAACATTAGTGTCATTTCGTTATTTCCTCCATAAACCGTGCGGCCTCCCAACCGCGCGGATCCCCTTAAGAATCATATACCCGGTATGAAAATCATCTCCGGGCCCCAGATGTGGCGCAGAGTGCTTGGCGGAGCACGTGTCGTCAAGCCCCACCAAAGCCGCATGTCGCCGAAATTAGAAACTTCTGCGGGATAACGGCTTGCGCCAGATCAACTGATAATGAATTCCCACTGCTCTGGGGATCAAGCGCCTGTTTTGGCCTTCTTACGCATCAGGGCAAAAAGCATCGCCAGGCAAATGACGGCAATTGGCCAGACAACGAGGTTCATGGCGAACCAACCATAGGCGTTAAACACCTTGCCTGCGGCAAAGGAGGAAAGCGCGACGATGGTAAAGAGGATAATGTCGTGGAAGCCTTGAACCTTGTCGGCCTCATTTGCCCGATAGCTGGCGCTGACAATGGCGGTTGAACCGATAAAACCGAAGTTCCAACCAATGCCCAGAAGAACGAGTGCGCCCCAAAAATTCCAGATGGCGATACCGGCCGACGCCATGATGGCGCATCCCATCAGGATGACGATACCGGCGGCCACGATCTTTTCCACGCCAAACCGTGTGATGAGCTGACCGGTCACGAAGCTTGGCGCAAACATGGCCATCACGTGCCACTGTATGCCAAGCGTGGCGATCTCGGATGAGTAGCCGCAACCCACGACCATAGCCAGTGGTGCGCCGGTCATGAGGAATGACATCAACGCGTAGGAGGAAATGCCACAGACCATACCGGTGATAAACCGCTGCGACGTCACGATCTCGCTCAACAGACGCGGTGGTTCGGCTGCTTGTTGTTCATGGTGTGATTCGACCGGTTTGAAATGAACGGTAAGGAGGAGAAGCGCACCGATCAGCGCCAAAGGTACCGCCGCAATAAATGAACCTGCAAAAGTTACGGGTTCGAATAGGTCTTTGGTCCAAATAACGACTTGCGGTCCAAGAACGGCTGAAACAATGCCGCCGCCAAGTATCCAGGAGATTGCTTTCGGTTTGTAAAAGGACGGGGAAATATCAGCCGCGGCAAACCGGATCTTTTGGATGAAGCCAACTGAAAGCCCCATGATGAGCAGGCCCGTAGCGAACAACCAGAAATCGGACCTGAAGAGGGCGATCGCAGCCAGTAGCCCCCCGGCCATTGCCAGGAATGCACCGAAAATGAATCGGTTACGAAGCCCTAGGTAGCGCGAAATCACGGCAACGAGGACAGCGCCAAGCGCCGTTCCAATGTTAAAGCCCGTAACAGGCGCAGTCGCCAGGGATTTGTCATTTGCCAGAAGCTGGTAGCCAATGAGGCCGCCTGTGGAGATGGCGATAGGCGCTATGGAGCCGAGGAAAGCCTGGACAATTGTCAGCTGCCTTACATCGCGCTTGGCCTGGATCAACGCTGTCGTCATTGCATCGGTTTCAGCGGTGACCATGTCTCATCCATTATATAAAGAAAAACGTATTTATTTGCTTTTATCAGATCGAACCTGCTTCGCAATACGGTCCAGAACGGCATTGACGAGCTTTGGCTCATCTTCATCGAAGAATGCCTGGGCAATCTCGACATATTCGTTCACGATCACGGCAACAGGAACATCCTTGCGTTCAAGAAGCTCAAATGCACCCGAACGCAGGATTGCCCGCACCGTGCTGTCGAGGCGCGAAAGCGGCCAGTCATCCAGCAGGGCGGAACGGATCAGCGGGTCCAACTTGACCTGATCGCGCACCACACCGGAAACAATGGAACGAAACCATGAGGCATCGGCTTTGAGATACTGTTCGCCATCCATCTCCTGGCCCAGGCGATGGCTTTCGTATTCCGCAACGATGTCCAGCACACCGGAACCAGCAATATCCATCTGGTAAAGCGCCTGAACGGCGGCAAGCCGCGCCGCGCCGCGCTGGTTCGCCGGTTTCACCGGAGAATCGTTATTTTTGTCACTCATGGTCTTCGCCGCCAAATTTCTTTTTCAGGGCGATCATGGTCAGCGCAGCACGCGCCGCGAAGCCGCCCTTGTCTTTTTCATCTTTTCTGGCTCGAGCCCATGCCTGCGCCTCATTCTCAACCGTCATGATGCCGTTGCCGATAGCAGCTGATTCTGAAACGGTCAGGTCCATCAGCGCCCGCGAGGACTCATTCGAAACGATGTCGAAATGGTAGGTCTCGCCGCGGATCACCATGCCAAGCGCCACGAAGCCGTCATAGTTGACGCCGCCAGCATCAGCTCCGTCCATCGCCATGGCAATTGTGCCGGGAATTTCCAGCGCGCCTGGTACGGTTACAACTTCATAGGTCGCGCCCGCATCTTCAAGCGCCGATTTTGCTCCGTCGAGCAACGCATCCGACAAATCGTCGTAAAACCGTGCTTCAACGATGAGCAGGTGTGGCTTGGCGTCCTGATCTGTCATGATGTCCTCGAAAGTCTCTGAGCCTGTGAGCGCCGGTAAAATCATGCTCTGCAGAGCTTGGCAAGTCTTTTCACCGCTTTGAAGTCGCGAAGAATCGGGCCAGAGCAGGTTTTTATCCGCCCATCACATGCCAGCATGACGATTGGCAATCAAAGGTCGCAGGAAAACCCGACGTGAAGGAGGCCTCGAATACGTGCCGGGAAGATTCTCTGATCAGCCCCCGAAGATGCTTTGGGCTGCAGAGCTACCGCTTCCCGCACCTGAAAGAACCTGCTGCAGGAAGGTTAGATCCTTGCCGCCGGTTGGGGTCGTCCGCGAAATCATGTCGAAGACGCGGCCATCCTTGAGCGTGTAATGCCCCACGCGCTCAACATAGCCGTCCTTACCGATGTAATAGGCAAGGACTGTCTGCTCAACGAGCGTCGGTTTCATGAAGGCAACGGAACGCGTGCGCTTTTGCGAAACGTAGTAAAGCACTTCATTGTCAAATGTCGCGGTGGCTGAGGGCGTGCCAAGCGACAAAAGAACCTGTTCCTTTGACGAGCCGACAGGCGCGAGCGCCAGCGTCTCTTCATCGGCGACAAAACCGTTGTAAATCACATCACTCGTTGTACAGGCTGTCACACCCAGTGCGGTCATCGTCAAGCCAATGGCGAGCGCAGTCGCACGAAGATATTTTGTCCGGTTTGCGGCTATCCGTTTGTTCAACGGGTACCTCCCTCATTCATGACTCGAAAATCCGAAACGCAGCATCGAACGCCGCGCAAAGGCTGTTGAAGATCAACAATCCGGATTTCCATTGCAATTCACTATTATCTCGGTAAACCAGCTTCGGCCTTCATGCAACAAGGCCGAAACGCCAGTAGGCGCTTTTCATTGGATCGAAGTCAGGCTTTTTCATGTTTTTTGGACTTTTCGGCAAAAAAAACAGCAACCGGCTCATTGTCGAAAGGCAGTATGCCCATTTGACGGAAGCTGCCCGCAGGCCGCCATTCTATGCGCATATGGATGTGCCAGATACAGTCATGGGGCGTTTCGAAATGCTCAGCCTTGTCTTGATCCTCTATTTCCGCCGCACTCGATCCAGTGCACGTAGCGGCCAGGAAATCGCGCAGGAAATTATCGACGCCTTTTTTGAGGATCTGGACCATTCCATCCGCGAACTCGGCGTTGGCGATGTCAGCGTGCCCAAAAGGATGAAGAAGCTGGCAGGGATGTTCTACGGGCGGCTGGATGCCTATGCAAAGGCTTTGGACAGCAACGATAAGCCATTGCTGGCGGCCGCGTTGAAGCGTAACTTTCATCCTTCAAATGAGAGCGGGCCGGATATGGCACGTCTGGCTGAATACGTCTTTACGGCGGAGGCCGCCTTAAAAGAACTGGACGAGGACGCCATCATCACCGGAACCGCTGAACTGTGTGAGCCCAGGGCATAGAGGCGACAAACGTGAACAAGACTGAAATTGCACCATTTTCCTACCGGGTGAAAGTCGGCCATATCTCGGCGAACCCGGTCACCGTCACCTTAAAAGCCAACGAACCGGAGCGCGCTGGCCTTGCGTTGATCTGGGACGTGAACGCAGTCAAAGCGCTGGAGGCCGAACTGCATGTGGCGCGCTGGAAAAAAGACGGTGTCCGACTGAAAGGCGAGGTGCGGGCGACGATTGTCCAGTCCTGCGTTGTCACGTTGGAACCGGTCGAATCCGAAATCATCGAGACTATTGATCAGGTCTACGTGCCGGAAGGGTCGAAGCTGGCGCGCCATATTTTCAACGAGAATGGCGAAATGGTGCTTGATCCGGAGGGGAAAGACATCCCCGAGACATTCTCCGGGGATTCGATTGATGCCGGCGCGCTTGTATGCGAATTTGTGGCGCTTGCCATAGACCCATATCCGCGCAAGCCCGGCGTGGCTTTCGAAGCTCACGTTGAAAGCAGCGATGAGACGGAGAAAAAACCATCGCCTTTTGCCGTCCTGAAGGATTGGAAAAAGGACTGATCTGAAAGCTTTTAGGCAAAATCAGATACTTGCCTGCGGTAACCTTTACGGGATAAATCCCCGGAAAATTGGCAGAATTCAGTTGTGGCTGCGTCGAAAAACGGTATTTTGACCGAAAAATCCGGCGACGGATACAAAAGGATACGGGACGAGTGGTAACAATTTCTCTAGATGCGATGGGTGGTGATTTCGGTCCAGAAATTGTCATTCCGGGAGCCGCAAAGGCGCTGGAGCGTTACCCGGACATCAAGTTCATTATTTATGGTGATGAGGCCAAGTGCGGCCTGATCCTCAAAGATTACCCGAAACTCAATGCGGCGAGCGAATTCCTGCATACCGAAATTGCGGTGGGTATGGACGAAAAGCCCAGCCAGGCGCTAAGGCGCGGACGCTACAAGTCCTCCATGTGGCAAGCCATTGAAGCGGTCAAAGCCGGAAAGTCGGATGCCGCTGTTTCGGCAGGCAACACTGGTGCGCTGATGGCCATGTCGCTGTTTTGTCTGCGCACGCTTGCCCATGTGGAACGTCCGGCGCTGGCCGGTGTGTGGCCTACGCTGAAGGGCGAAAGCATTGTTCTGGATGTTGGCGCGACAATTGGCGCGGATGCGCAGCAGTTGGTTGATTTCGCCATCATGGGCGCCGCCATGTCGCGCTCGCTATTTGAATCAAAACGTCCCACGGTCGGCCTGTTGAATGTGGGTGTGGAAGAGGTCAAGGGCCTCGATGAGGTCAAGGAAGCCGGGCGTCTCTTGCGTATCGCGGAATTCGATACACTCGACTATCAGGGCTTTGTCGAGGGGGATGATCTCGGCAAGGGCACTGTTGGTGTGGTGGTCACGGAAGGCTTTACCGGCAACATCGCCTTGAAAGCCGCCGAGGGAACCGCTCGGCAGATCAACGAGATGCTGCGCGCCGCTATGTCCAGGACCATCATGGCCAAGATTGGCTATCTATTTGCCAAAGGGGCATTTGACCGGCTGCGCGAAAAGATGGACCCGCGTAAGGTCAATGGAGCTGTGTTCCTCGGCCTCAACGGAATTGTTATTAAAAGCCATGGCGGCACCGATTCTGAAGGAATCGCAGCGGCGATTGCCGTTGGTTACGACATGGCCCGCAACAATCTCAATCAGAAGATTGAAAACGATTTGAAGAAATACCATGCCAAACATGTTCAGCCGATTTCCGGTGAGGAACATGATGACGGGACCAACGCATAATGATCCGTTCTGTAGTACGCGGCTTTGGGGCCGCTTTACCCAAGCGCGCGGTGTCAAACCGCGACCTTGAAGATATCGTAGCCACGTCTGATGAGTGGATTGTTCAACGCACCGGCATTCGCCAGCGCTATATTGCGGGCGAGGGGGAAACCACTGCTTCGCTGGGTGAAGCCGCTGCGCGCGCAGCTCTTGCCAATGCGGGGCTGGAGCCGAACGATATTGACCTGATCATTCTGGCAACGTCCACGCCGGACAACACGTTTCCTGCCGCCGCTGTGAATATCCAGGAGCGGCTCGGCATTTCACACGGTGCGGCCTTTGACGTGCAGGCGGTCTGTTCAGGGTTTATTTACGCGGTATCCACCGCCGACCTCTATTTGCAATGCGGTCGGGCCAAGCGCGCGCTTGTCATTGGCGCAGAAACCTTTTCCCGTCTGCTTGACTGGGAAGACCGGACCACATGTGTACTCTTTGGCGATGGCGCAGGCGCTATCGTTCTCGAAGCGGTTGAAAGCGCTGGCACGGTGGACGATCGCGGCGTGCTGACCGCGCATCTGCGGTCCGATGGTTCGCATCATGAAAAACTCTATGTCGACGGCGGTCCTTCGACGACGGGAACGGTCGGTCACCTGCGCATGCAGGGCCGGGAAGTATTCAAACATGCCGTTGGCATGATCACTGATGTGATCACCGACGCCTTCGAAGCGGTTAACCTGCCGCTCGAAAAGCTTGACTGGCTGGTGCCGCATCAGGCCAATATTCGCATCATCGAAGGGTCCGCCAAGAAGCTCGGCATTCCCATGGACAAGGTTGTCGTCACCGTCGACAAGCATGGCAACACGTCGGCCGCGTCCATCCCGTTGGCCTTGAACGAGGCGGCGGCGGACGGACGAATCAAGCAGGGCGATCTTGTTCTTCTGGAAGCCATGGGCGGTGGATTCACCTGGGGTTCGGTATTGTTGCGCTGGTAGAAATCTGCAGGCCAATAATTGGGTGCAGTGCACCGTCATTTATGTCATGCAATTTCGCTGTTCTTCTTGACCAGCGTTGCCAAGCCCAATAGTGTTCATGCCACTGGGAGCATTAAAAACAAGAGTTTCAATATGAGCGGCAAAACAATTACGCGCGCCGATCTGGCGGAGGCGGTCTTTCGCAAGGTAGGGCTCTCGCGCGGAGAGTCTGCGGAAATGGTTGAAACCATTTTGGAAGAAATTTGCAAATCCATCGTCAAGGGTGAGACGGTCAAGCTTTCGTCATTCGCCACGTTTCAGGTGAGAGATAAGAGCGAACGTATTGGCCGCAATCCAAAGACTGGCGAAGAAGTCCCGATTTCTCCACGCCGGGTCATGACTTTCAAGGCGTCGAACGTTCTCAAGCAACGCATTCTCAAGTCGCATCAAAATCGCCGCGACAAGAAAAAATCTGCTTCCTGATATCAGGGCTGGCGAGGTATTTCGCCGTCAGACAGGAAGCGCGGGTTGATATAAGATACCGGTCCTCGGACATTCTGATGCCAAGTGAATTGTGAATATTGCCTTACGTGAGTTGCTTTGCGTTAGGTAAGAGGTCATGCTTAATACAGCTTGCTCTAGCAACCTTTTGAAATGGTTTGATTTTATTAAGCGGGATTCGGGAGAGGATACCGATGGAAAAAAGCCCCGACGCTTTTCGCACCATCAGCGAGGTCGCAGACGACCTTGATCTTCCCCAGCATGTCCTGCGTTTTTGGGAAACACGCTTTCCGCAAATCAAGCCGATGAAACGCGGTGGCGGGCGGCGCTACTATCGTCCCGATGATGTAGACCTGCTCAAGGGTATACGCCACCTGCTTTACGACCACGGCTATACAATCAAGGGCGTCCAGAAGATGCTCAAGGCTAATGGCATCCGTTTTGTCATTGCTGTTGGCAGCGGCGATCTTGAGGCCGCAGAGGCCTTGGCGGCTTCCAATGCCGCGCAGGAACAGGAGCAGCAGGCCAAAGCGCGCATTCCCGACGAGGATCAGATGATCGGCCATGCGAAAGCGCCCGCGCGCCGTTTCTTCGGTTTTGGCGGCTCCTCGTCTGAAGCCAATGGTGATGCGGCTGATGTTGGCAAGGAAGACAAGGCGCTGCTTCAGGAAGCGCTCTATGACCTTCTGGAATGCAAGCGGCTGCTTGATCAGGTACGCTAAGCCCAAACTGGCTTGGAGCAGATCCAGGCGTACTGAGCCACCCGGTCATCTATCAGCAATTATTGTTTTGGAGAAAATGGTCGGAGCGGCGGGATTCGAACCCACGACCCCTTGACCCCCAGTCAAGTGCGCTACCGGGCTGCGC
>JBNLGT010000089.1:0-12175 GCA_050306195.1 Ensifer sp. | reverse complement strand
CCAAACTCTTCGCCGACGACGCTACGACCGAACGCACGGTGGAGGAGTGTTTCCGCATCTCAGCGCCAGTCCACATTTTTGAACGCTGGGTGCTGGAGGATATGGAGATCGAAGGCATATCCTTCCGCAAGGGCGACAAGATCGGTCTTATTCTGGCAGCCGCAAATCTGGATGGCGAGAAGTTCCCCGATCCCCTCACCTTCAAACCCGAGCGTGATGAGGGAACAAACCTTTCCTTTGGCGCTGGCATTCATTTTTGCATAGGCGCGCCACTTGCCCGGCTGGAGTTACAGACCGCACTGCCTATCCTGTTTGAACGCCTCCCCGGCCTGCGGCTGAAGGAACAGCCGAAGGTCAAGGATGTCTACCATTTCCATGGGCTGGAGCGGCTGGATCTGGTTTGGTGACGGAGAAGGCGCGCGCCAAATCCGCTGCTTCGGCTTACTTCTCCGGTTGCAGCTACGGACTTGGTCGTCACTAGGCCTCGCTTGATTTTGGTGATTCAAGCAGCATGTAATCCAGCGGCAGCTCTGTCGTGTATTTTATCTGCTCCATGGCGAAGGTGGAGGAGACATCGCGGATTTCGATCTTCGTGATCAGCCGCTTGTAGAATGCATCATAGGCAGCGATATCGGGTACGACCACCTTCAGGAGGTAATCGACGTCGCCGCTCATGCGGAAGAATTCCACCACTTCAGGAAATTCGACCACCACTTCTGAAAAGCGCTTCAGCCATTCCTGGGAGTGCATGTTGGTGCGGATGGAGACGAAGACCGTGACCTTTGTGTTGACCTTCTCAGGGTTCAAAAGCGCGACCCGGCGGCGAATGACGCCTTCCTCCTCCATCTTCTGGATACGCCGCCAGCAGGGCGTGGTGGAAAGACCGACCTTTTTGGCAAGATCAGCAACGGCGAGCGTCGTGTCCTCTTGCAGCAGGCGGAGTATTTTACGGTCCAGGCGATCCAATTGCGTTCCTTTCGAAATGATATCCTAGCGGCGGCGGCGATTCACCTATCGTTTGAGAATATTATTTCATTCCGTATACAATCGCACAAGCGCCTTTAGTTCCGGTAAAAGCTCGGCCTCGAACCAGGGATTTTTCTTCAGCCAGCCTGTGTTGCGCCAACTTGGATGCGGCAAAGGCAGAATTTTCGGTTCCCTTTCCGCATTGAGACAGGCGCGCCAGTTTTTCACGGTGTCGGTCATGTTTTTCATCCGATGCTCACCCAAGTGCCAGGCTTGCGCATATTGACCGATGGTCAGCACCAGCTCGATCTGCGGCATGGCTTCAAGGGCCGCCTTTCGCCATTGCGGCGCGCATTCCTTTCGCGGCGGCAAGTCGCTGCCCTTGGCGTCATAACCGGGAAAACAGAAGCCCATGGGCAGAATGGCGAAACGCTCCGGATCGTAAAACGCTTGCCGATCAACGCCCAGCCAATCGCGCAGGCGGTTGCCCGATGGGTCATTAAACGGAATACCGGATTCATGAACTTTCAGGCCGGGCGCTTGTCCGGCGATCAGAATTCTGGCTTTCTTCGAAAGAATGGCGACAGGCCGCGGCTCGTGCGGCAGCGTGGGCGCACCGTTACGCGGCTGATCGCGGCAGATCCGGCATGCCGCGATTGCCTGCATCAGCGCTTCGGTTCCCGCGCTTGCCTCCGCCATTATTTTGCAGAAACGGAAGGCCGCGCCGAGACGCGGGCATGCCAGGCCCAGACATTTTCAAGCTCCGGAGGGCAAACAATGCGCGCAGGCTTCATGAAATCAAATCCCACGACCATGGTAATGTCGGCAATGGTAAAGCGGTCTCCGGCCACATAGTCACGACCGGCCAGCTCCTGATCCATGAGCTTCAAAAACTCGAGCGCCTTCGGTTTGTTGACCTCCCCCCATTCCGGTATTTGCGGAACTTCCCATTCTTTCATGGCGGGATGAACATGGCGGAAGGCGGCGGCAACAGAGGCGAGATAGGTAAGTTCGCAGCGGCGCTGCCACATTTCCACGACAGCCCGCTCCAGCGCGTTCTCGCCCAGCAGATTGGGTTCTGGATAAAGCTCCTCGAAATAACGGCAGATCGCCACACTCTCGCAGATAACCGTGCCATCATCGAGTTCCAGAATGGGCAGACGTTGCAGCGGGTTGAGCGCGGTGATCTCAGGCGATTTATGGCCAAGTTCGCCCATGTCGACCGGCACACGCTCCACCTCAACACCCTTTTCCCGCAAAAAGATATCAACACGCCGCGGGTTGGGCGCCCTGCCCCCGTCATAAAGCTTCATCCCATTCTCCTTATGTTTCTGGCCCGGGACTCATGGTCGGGCTGCTTTCTTGCGCGCAGGAAACACCAAAATAGCGACAGAGAAAAGAAGCCATGACATTTTCTTCCGTCTCGGCTGCGCCACGACGATGGGCGGCCCGCCAGCGCTCCGGCAATTCAAACTCTCCGGACCACAGTCCGAGTTTTTCGGCCTGCGCGGCCGCCTCCTCAGCTTCGTAGTCACCATAGGCAATGGCGTGGCCGTGACGCACCATCCAGGCATTGGCATTGTTATCCGCCACCCGACAGGTAACCAGCAACCGGCGATATTTGTCATAACGACCACCTGAACAGCTTGCCGCGCCACGCCTGAAGAAATTGGCAAGCGCCCGCCTTGCGGCCTCCCCACAGGGCCAACTGACGCCTGCTTTTTGACAGGACTGCGCCAGCTCCGGAGCGTCAATGCCTTTAAGGCGAAGCGCATCACCGTTCAGCGACACGGTGTCGCCGTCAACAATGCGGAATGCGCCAATGAATTGCTGCTGCCCGTCCTTGGTGATTTTCGCGACAATGAGGGCGAGCAGGAAGAGAAAGGCGAGCGTGGTGACACCGCTGCGCAGCGCGCTGATGCGGCGCGGTTTGCGGCGGCGAAAACGAGGCGGATTGAATTTCATTTCTGGCGGGCGATCATGGCAAACAAATCCTTTACGGAAGCAATCTCTTAACGAATTCCCTTTAGATTTGTCATCACACACGTGTGATCGGGCGGCTTAAGTAATGCGTATGAGCGAGAATTCATCGCCGGACAAGATTATCGTCGACAAGACGAAACGGCATCGCAACAGCGAGGTCTCCAAGGCTGTTCGCTCAACACGCTCGCGCCTACAAAACACTCAGTTTTCCACACCGCATTTCGAGCAGGAATTCGTTGAGATTTACCTGAGCTCCGCCCTGCAGAGCGCTGCGGCCAATCCGCTTCTGGTGATCACCATCGCCCTTATCGGAATAGCCTTCGATATTGAAAGCAGCAGCCTGCTGAACTGGGCGATCTTCACCGTAACGCTGCACGCCATTCACATCTTCATTCTACGCACGGTCAACCGCAAGAAACTGATCAGCGAAGCGAATGCCCGCTTCTGGGTTGTGCGCTTCAATATCCTGCAAACAATCATGAGCAGCTGCTGGGCGCTGTTTGCATTACAAACCTGTGCGGCGTGCACGCCCGCCACATTCACGGCCTATAAGGGCGCATCGCTGCTGATTGCGCTTTCCGCCAACGCCATGTCCAGCTTCATGCTGCGCGGCTCGGTTATGGCCACCTTTATTCCCACCATCATCGTTCTGGTGCTTCAGGCGTGGTTTGACCGCAGCACGATGGATTTTGCGCTCGTCGCGATATTCTCAGCCTCCACGATTTTCTTCGTTTACATGCTTGGGCGTCTGCGCCATTCCAGCCAGCAAATCATGTCATTCCGCAGCGAGAAGGATGACCTGATTGCCGAGCTTGAAGTCGCCAAGGCGGTCTCGGACGAAGCACGCCGCCGGGCCGAAGAAGCCAATCTTGCCAAATCACGGTTCCTGGCATCCATGAGCCATGAATTGCGCACGCCGCTGAATGCGATCCTGGGCTTTTCCGAGGTGATGGCCAATGAGGTGATGGGGCCGCTCGATAATCCGATGTACAAGGAATACGCCAATGACAT
The DNA here is from genome assembly GCA_050306195.1 of Ensifer sp. Lineage (GTDB taxonomy): Bacteria > Pseudomonadota > Alphaproteobacteria > Rhizobiales > Rhizobiaceae > Ensifer_A. Next base: position 8,215 of record JBNLGT010000089.1, on the reverse strand, counting down.
CAACAGTTCGGGCAAGCACCTTCTCAACCTCATCAACGAAATTCTCGACCTGTCGCGCATTGAGGCCGGACGCTACGAACTTCAGGAAGCCGCTATTTCGCTGACTGAGGTGGCGGAAGACTGCATCGGCATGGTGCAGTTGAAGGCCAAGACCAAGAATATCCGTATTGTCGAACAGTTTGAAAAAAAGATGCCGCTTGTCTGGGCCGACGAAAAGGCGATCCGGCAGATTGTTTTGAACCTGCTTTCCAACGCCGTAAAATTCACCCCGCAAGGGGGCGAGATCACCATCAAGGCAGGCTGGACGGCGGCCGGCGGGCAATATGTGGCGGTCAAGGACAACGGGCCGGGCATTCCGGAAGACGAAATTCCGGTGGTTCTGTCCGCCTTCGGTCAGGGCTCAATCGCCATCAAGAGCGCCGAACAGGGCACAGGCCTTGGCCTGCCGATTGTGCAGGCAATCCTCAACAAGCACGGCGGCGACTTCGTGTTCAAATCGAAGCTGCGCGAAGGCACCGAAGCCATCGCCATCCTGCCCGCCAAACGCGTTCTGCAAAGCGTGCCTGCCGTGGAAGAGGTTCAGACCCCGAAACGGAAACATCCGTCTTTTGCGTGAGGCAGCGGGTCAGGCGGGAGCCAAGGGATATATCCTTAGAGCTTTAAATTCAAAGGGCTAATCTGAAAGCCGTTTTGCGAATTGCGCAGCGAAAATCGAACTGGGCAAGTGTCTGTGGCAGCCTCTTCAGCCTCGTGCTAATGGTGACTACCTTCCACCGAATGCAATTTCACACATATGTTAAAACCGTCAAATCTTTCCCCCGTGCTTTTCTATCAGGTTTCGCTCAAGAAAGCAGACCTTCAAACGTCCCCGATGTGCCGCAACGGGATGAGCGTCCTAGATCATATAGACGACACCGGCGGCATTCCACTCACCAAAGCTATGGGCAACTTTCACCGCAAGTTCGTTGAGCAGGCCGCTGAGGACTTTGAGTGGCCCGGATACAAGCCTGAAGACCTTTACGCCGTCAACAAGGTGCTCAATGAGCCCGACTTCCAGCCGCTCTTTGTCATGCATGAAGTCCTCCTGCGGACGCGCCTCATACGCCATTACAAGGGCAAAGCGGTGTTGACCAAGGCCGGGAAGGCAATACGGGGCCAGTACGGCGAGCTACAGGCCATCTGCATGGACTATTTGATGGCCTCACCTTTTGGCGCTGACGAGGAGACAAACTTACTCTTCTGGGACATTGAGCACTTCCTCGGCGTCATCGATAACCGTCTTGGTGACTGGGTGAAGGTTGAGGAACTGGCTCAATGGCTCGTGCCTGTGGACCTCTTCAAGGCTCCTCATTGGTCAACTCCGGGCAGCGAGGCAGCTCTCTTTGTGGCGCTATATGTGGTGAGGCCGCTGGCTTGGTTGGGGCTTGTTGATGACGGTGCCGAAGTGAATAGCCGCGCGGGCCTCTTTAGGGAGAGGCTTGTCAAAAAGACACCACTGTTCGACCAATTTATCAAGATCATAAGGCCGGGCATGATGGATGGCGATGGGGTGAGCGGGACGGTGCATTGAGTGAATTGCAATGAACAAAAGTAGACGCCCACCACCAACGGTCAAAGATCGCATCGTGGGGACACTCGTTGGAACCGTTGCGGCTGCGCTGGCTTCCATCGTAGTCTTCACGCTTCACGCCGACCCAAATATATACCCCGCGATATTTGTCGGTTGGGTAGGCGGCATGTTCGTGGCATGGATGGTTGGTCGCGAGCAGAGCCCCCCGAATAGTCCCGACTAAAATTGGGGACCATAATACGAGAGGTGATCTATGTGACAACGGTTGTGATCTTCCCCCTATAGGCCTCGACGGCCCCGAAGCAGGGCAGTACTTGCGAACAATGGCAACCCTAAAAAATCAGCGCCCAGAGGAAATAGAGGGTGTTTGCGCCGATGAGGCAGGCGACGGCGAAGGAGCCTAGGTCTTTGGCGTTTTTGCCTGCTTTTGAATATTCAGGCGATACCCGGTCCACCAGTTCTTCCACTGCGGTGTTCAGCGCCTCGATGGCGAAGAGGATCAGCATGAGGATGACAAAGACCAGAAGCCTTTGAAGGCTGACGCCCCAGAAGGCGAGGATGATGAAACCGGCGACGAAGGCCGCCAGTTCCTGACGAAAGGCCGATTCCTTCACCAGCCGCCAGAAGCCCTGCCAGGAATAACGGGCGGCGGCGAAGAAATGGCGGTGGCCGGTTTCCTTCTTGAAAGGCGGATCACCGGGCTCGGTCATTGGTATTAATCCTTGTTGGAAACGCCTGCGCTGTCGAATGTCGCCATGCCTGAATGGCAGGCGGCGGCAGCCTTGACAATGCCAGCAGACAGGGCTGCGCCTGTACCCTCACCCAGCCGCATGCCAAGCGCCAGAAGCGGGGTTTTGCCAAGGCGCTCGATGGCGCGGATATGGCCCGGCTCAGCGGAAACATGGCCGATCAGGCAGTGGTCAAGCGCTGAAGGCTCGGCAGCCTTGAGGATAGCGGCGGCGGATGTGGCAACGTAGCCGTCGATCAGGACCGGAACCTTTTGCATGCGCGCGGCCAGAATGGCCCCAGCCATGGCTGCAATTTCGCGGCCGCCAACACGACGCAGAACTTCAAGCGGATCGTCCAGATGATCCTTGTGGAGGGCGATAGCCCGCTCCACGGCATCAATCTTGCGTTTGATCCCCTCACCTTCAGCGCCCGTGCCCGGCCCTACCCAGTCTTCAGCCTTGCCGCCATAGAGCGCATAGAAGATGGCCGCTGCAATGGTGGTGTTGCCGATGCCCATTTCGCCGATGCACAAAAGGTCTGTGCCGCCAGCCAGCGATTCCATGCCAAAGGCCATGGTGGCCGCGCAATCGCGCTCGGAAAGGGCCGCTTCCTCGGTGATGTCGCCGGTGGGGATATCGAGAGCGAGGTCGAAAACCTTCAGACCCAGATCATATGTGGTGCAAATCTGGTTGATGGCGGCGCCTCCAGCGGAGAAATTGGCGACCATCTGCTTGGTGACTTCGGATGGGAATGGCGAAACGCCCTGTTTGGTCACGCCATGATTGCCTGCAAAAATGGCGACCAGCGGGCGGTTGACGGCGGGCTGACGCCCCGTCCATGCGGCCAGCCACATGGCGATTTCTTCCAGCCGACCCAATGCGCCCGGCGGCTTTGTTAGCTGGCTGTCGCGCTGGCGCGCAGCGGCAAGCGCTGCGGTATCCGGTCCCGGCAGGTTTTTCAGGAGCTCGCGAAAATCATCAAAGGGCATGCCGGTGGCGTTCATTGAAAGGTTCTTTCCTGTTCCATCTTTCTTGTAATTTTGCCGCAATTCGGCAATGTAGCCGCGCGGTGTGACGGCATTTCTATTGGCAGTCCACCGCAAGGGCAACCGCCAAAAACGGCGTTGTGACAACTGGAAGCGCCAAAACGCGACGAGGTGCCAGTGAACGGCTATTTGGGTGACATTATGCGGGCTATCGGTTTTTTGAGCCGCATTCCCGTACCGGCACGATTTTTTGACGGCGGCGCGTTCAGGCAGACGCGCATGGTCGGCGCGTTTCCCGCTGCCGGTTTCATCATTTCCCTGCCCGCAGCTTGTCTTTTATTTTTACTGGCAACTTTGGGCGTCGGGCCCCTTTTTGCAGCCTTTTCGGCGCTTGCTGTGCAAACGCTTATCACCGGCGCATTGCATGAAGACGGGCTGGCCGACACAGCTGACGGTTTTTGGGGCGGGCGCGACCGGCAGCGTATTCTCGAAATCATGCATGACAGCCGTAGCGGGGCCTATGGCGTCACCGCGTTAATTCTCACCTTTGGGCTGCGCGCCTCAGCCCTAGCCTCGATCATGACCCACACGACACCCGGAAAGGCGGCCGCAGCGCTGCTTGCCGCCGAAACCCTGTCGCGGGCGGCAATTGTCGTGCACTGGGCCCTGAGCGATCCGGCGCGACCGGATGGCGTTGCGGCCTCTGCCGGGAAGCCGGAGAAAGAAGCCGTCATCATCGCGCTTGTGAGCAGCGGGGTGATGTCTGTGTTGCTTGGTTATTTCGCCGGCGGTCTGTTTGCCGCCCTGCTCCTGCCCGCCGCCGCGCTTGCCGTTGCCTATGGTTTTACCGAACTTGCCGAAAACAAGATCGGCGGCCATACGGGCGACACGCTGGGCGCAAGCCAGCAACTCAGTCTGTTGGCCGTGCTCTTTGCCGCCACAATTGTCCAATAATCCGGTCTCATGGAATCACCCTGTATCCTCATTTGCTCTATTGATGACAAAACCGGCCTATGTTTCGGCTGCGGACGCACGCGTGACGAAATTGCCGGATGGGTTGGCTATTCCGACGCTGAGCGCCGGACGATCATGGACGCCCTGCCCGCGCGGCTGGAAACCGTGGAGCGCAAGCCACGCCGCGAAACCCGCCGCAAAAGACTCGAAAAACAAAGGTCGCCGTCATGAGCCGGCTTACACTGATTTTGGGCTTGATTGCCGCCGGGCTTGTACTCCTTATTGTCAACCACGATAGTGGTCAGACACTCGGACTGCCGAACAATGATTTTGCTTCGCTTGTCTATCTGCTGCCGCTGGCGACCCTGCTGGGAGCAGGTATCCTCGCCTCACGTGAGCGGCTGGGGCAAAATCTGAAATATCTCGGCATCTGGACGCTTCTCGCACTCGCGCTTGTGACGATTTATCTCTACCGCGATGACGCGCGCGATATGGGCACGCGGCTGGCGGCAGAGCTAATGCCGGGCAGCCCCTTTGTGCTGACAACGGCCAATGGCGGCGAAGAGGTTGTGATCCGCAAGCGTCGAAACGGGCATTTCGTTCTCACCGCATCGCTGGATGGGGTATCGGTCCCCATGCTGGTGGATACCGGCGCAAGCCGTATTGCATTAAGCTACAGCGATGCAGAGCGGATGGGCCTTAAGCCGGAAACACTATCGTTCAGCGAGCGAATTCAGACGGCAAACGGAACATCGATGGCCGCCCCGGTCAACATTCCCACAGTCGCAATTGGCCCTATAGTGCGCCGGAACGTGGCCGCCAGCGTGACACCGCAAGGGGCGCTGGGCGAAAGCCTACTGGGCATGAATTTCCTCTCCAGCCTCTCCTCCATCCGCATGCAGCCAGACGAAATGCGTCTGGTGGATTAGAGGCTTTTAGGTTCCATAGCCAACAGAGGCTCCACAGAACCTTATTCTCAAGGTTCGATGGACATGCCTCATATGATGAGAGCTGGAACGTCCGTCCGCGTAGAAAAATACCGCAGTCACGATGCCGCAGCTATGGCTACGCCTGCGGTCTTCGCCTAGATGGTTTGCAAAATCGCTCCGGTCATATGGGTCATAATCATTGAACCTTGGTATAATACGCGCGACGTTTTTGTTAAGTTTCGACAGTATACTGTTTCAGACTTTTCTTGCCCAATTACGTTGTCGCTCACCTGAGAAATACCAAACGTGGCATGCGGGAAAGCTCGATCCTGCACCTGAATCGGATATCCGGAACGCGATTTTTGCGCGCCCAACGATCCTGTTTATGCTTCCTTAAGATTATAATTCTAATGATAAAAATCAAATAAGGCGACTCCAACCGGCCCAGTTATTGCAGCTTGAGAACCGGACATTTTTTGGAGAGCGAAAACCTCGGAGAGAAAATGCTGCAACTCATTTCTAAACTACCACTGACGGCAAAACTTGCCTCGGTTATCGTCTCCATCAACCTCATTATTTTGTTAACATTCTCTGCCTTCACCTGGCGTGCACAGACGGCTGAAAGCCTGAAAGCGGCGTCTGTGACCTGGGAAAACAGCACGCAACAATTTGCCGATCTGGTGAGTGGCGGCGTGAAATGGGGCAAGGCAGATGCGGTGCAAGATGCCTATGCCATCTATCGCGACGACCCGAAGCTGAACCTCAGGCAGTTCGCAGCCTTTAATGCCGATGGCGTTCTTGTTGACACATGGTCGGCGAACGACGGTACGGCAGTGCCGGACGCGGAGGCGCTTGCACCCGCGACAGATGCGGCACAGGACAAGGTCGTCATCGACATGTCGAACGCTTCTGACGGTTATGTCCGCATTTCCGTGCCCATTGCGCGCGACAAGAAAGGCCGCCCAGTGGGCAGCGTTGTGACAGCCTGGGCCACAGACGCGATTTATGCAGCAGCTTCAAAAAAGGTCGCCAACCAGATATTGCTGCAGCTTGCCGCTATTCTCCTGACAATTGGCGCTTTCCTTTTTGCAATGCGCTCTCTTGTTGGAAAGCCGCTCAATAAGATTTCCGAGCGGATCAACGCCATGCAGGAAGGCGACTACCAAGCCTCCGTCTGCTATCAGAATCGTTATGATGAAATAGGCATTGTTGCCCGCGCGCTGGAGCATTTCCGCCACCAGTCTATCGAACAGGCCAATCAGCAGAAACTGAATGATGAAAACCGCCAATCCATTGAACGCGAGCGGGCCGAAAACAGCCGCGTGATGGAACGAAACGCTACGGTTCAGCAGAATGCTGTGTCACATCTGGCCGATGCTATGGAAGCGCTGGCTCAAGGTGACTTTACCATTGAATTGCAGGACCTGGGCGCTGGTTTTGAAAAAATAACCAAAGACTTCAACGCCATGATCGCGGCTGTCAATGCCGCGCTTTCAGAGGTCAGCGGCGCATCCAACCAGGTGGAATCGGGTTCAATGGCGCTTGCCGCCTCGGCTGACCAGCTTTCCAGCCGGACAGAGCAACAGGCCGCCTCGCTTGAGCAGACGGCGGCGGCGCTCAGCGAAATCACCGTCACAGTGAAAGGCTCTACGGCTAACGCCAGCGAGGCCGTTTCACTTGTTTCCGACACCAAAGACAGCGCACATTCTTCGGCCAAGCTTGTTCGGGACGCCATTGGCGCGATGAGCCTGATACAGGAATCCGCCGGCAAAATCGGCCACATCATTGGTGTTGTCGACGAAATCGCATTCCAAACCAACCTACTGGCGCTGAACGCGGGCGTTGAAGCAGCGCGGGCGGGCGACGCGGGCAAAGGCTTCGCCGTCGTGGCGCAAGAGGTGCGCGAGCTCGCCCAGCGCTCGGCCAATGCCGCCAAGGAAATCAAGGAACTGGTGACGGTATCCAGCCAGCATGTCGATAGCGGCGTTAAGCTGGTTAATACGACCGGAGAGGCGCTCGCCAGTATTGAAGAGCAAGTCAAGAGCATTGACGCATCGATCCGCGCGATTGTGGAATCCTACAGCGAGCAGTCGGCAAGCCTGCAGCAGATCAATGTCACCATTAATCACATGGACCAGGCAACCCAGCAGAATGCTGCCATGGTTGAAGAAACCAATGCGGCTTCACAGGAGCTCATGTTGCAAGGCCAGGCTCTGAAAAATTCGGTCGCGCGCTTCCGGCTTTTAGGCTCAGCCAGCTCTGCCGCCTACAGAACGGCTGAAGCACCTGAACCTCGCTCACGGAGTGTTGCCTACGGCGCCAACTCCACTGTAGCGGCGTAGCAAAAATTCTAACCAATCCCCAACACATAACCAAAACATCAAATCTCTGGAGAAAACGTATGATGAAAAAACAGCTTATCGCGATGGCCCTGCTCGCCAGCAGCGTCGCCTTTCCCGCTATGGCCGAAGAAGCCTATGTTGGAGCGGTCACCGAGCTTATGAATGCAGAAGTCAAACCCTGGCTTTCCGACCCGGTTGTCATCGATGCAATCAAGGCGCAGAACACGGAACACGCCAGCCTTGATCAAGCTGGAATTGACGCGCTTGATAAAGAATGGCGCGCCGAAGTGGACGGTTCTGAAACCAAACTGATCGATTCCGTTCTTGGCAAGCCGCTTTCCGCTTTCCTTAAAGAGAAACAAGCTGCATCCGGCGGTTTGATCACAGAAATCTTCGTGATGGACAACAAGGGCCTGAATGTCGGCCAGAGTTCGATCACATCCGACTATTGGCAGGGGGACGAAGGCAAGTTCCAGAAGAGCTTCGGGGCTGGCCCTGGCGTGTTGTTCGTCGATGAAGCGGAAAAGGATGAATCCACGCAGCAGCTTCAGGCGCAAGCATCCATGACAATTACCGACGCGGATGGAAATGCCATCGGCGCCATTACAGTTGGCGTCAATCTTGACGATCTTTGATAAAGCCGGGCGACCGGTTCAATCATGGACGGGGCCGCGAGGCCCCGTTTTTTTATCCGTTTCGTAACAGG
>JBNLGT010000088.1:0-12248 GCA_050306195.1 Ensifer sp. | reverse complement strand
ATAACTTGTTTTCGATAACCAGATGGTCATAGGCGGGCTCGACGTGGTCGGGTGTTTCGGCCATGACGCGGTCGTAGTCGAGCGGGATATGCATGTGGGTGAGGATCGCCCTTTTAGGGGCCAAGCGCTCGATCCATTCCATCGCTTCGTCCAGTGAAAAATGGCTGGGATGGGTCTTGTATTGGAGCGCGTCGATGATCAGCGTGTCGAGCCCTTGCATTTTGGCCGCCGTTTCCGGCGGAAATCCATTCACATCGCTGCAATAGGCGAGATCGCCAATTCTGAAGCCTAAAGAGTGGGTGGAGCCATGCCGCTGGAGCAATGGCATCAGGGTAACTGGGCCGCCTGCCCCTTCAATCGTGATCTCGCTGTCTGGCGTTTCAATGATGTTTGCGCGGACGATTGGCGGATATTCGCTGCCTTCCGGCTTTTCTAGGCAGTAGCCGAAACCTTCCCTGATACGATGCAATGTCGGGACATCGGCGTGGATCGGAATGCGGTGATGGGCGCGGAAAAAGTAGGCGCGCAGATCATCAATGCCGTGTACGTGGTCCGCGTGGGCATGGGTGTAGACAACGGCGTCGATCCAATCGACCTGCGCCCGGATCATCTGCTCGCGGAAATCCGGTCCTGTGTCTATCACCACAGTGGTTTTGCCGCCGTCTTCGCCGATCTGTTCGATCAGGAAGGCGGCTCGTGTGCGTCGGTTCTTCGGGTTGTTCGGGTCGCAATCGCCCCAGTCGCCGGTAATGCGCGGTACGCCCGGTGAAGAGCCGCATCCCAATATTGTAAAGCGCCGTACCGTCAATGGAATGACCTCAAAGTGATGGCATGCGCGAAAAACAGCGCAGCGCATTCTGCGTCGTCAAATCGGCAATCTCGCTTTCGCTGACACCAATCACGTCGGCCAGCACGGCGGCTGTGTGCGCCACATAGGATGGCTCGTTGCGCTTGCCGCGAAACGGCTTGGGCGCAAGATAAGGGGCATCGGTTTCCACCAGCAGGCGGTCATGTGGCACGGTTGCGGCAATGTCGCGCAGCTCCGTGGATTTGGGGAAGGTCAAAATGCCGGAAAAGGATATATAACCACCCAGCTCAACGCCAACTTTCGCAAGTTCCGGCCCAGAGGAAAAGCAATGGAGAATGAAGGTGAAAGCCCCCTTCCCCATTTCCTCGGTCAAAATGGCGGCCATATCCTCGTCAGCGCTGCGGCTGTGGATCACCAGCGGCAGGCCGGTGATGCGTGCAGCCTCGATTTGGCGTCTGAATACCGGCCTCTGCACGTCAGGCGTGGCATAGTCGTAATGATAATCCAGACCGCCTTCGCCGATGGCCACCACTTTGGGGTGGTTTGCGGCTTCCACATAGGCTTCCACCGGCAAATCCGGCTCTTCTGATGCATGGTTCGGGTGCGTGCCGACAGAACACCAGATATTGTCATAGGCGTCAGCCACGGCCTTCACCTGCGCCTGCTTGCTGACAAGCGTGGAGATGGTGACCATGCGACCGATGCCGGCATCTTTCGCCCGTGCGACCAATGCATCCCGTTCCTCGGCGAAGTCGGGAAAATCAAGATGGCAGTGGGTGTCAATCAGCATCAGTCGGCTGCCTCCGGCGCGACATAACGCGGGAAGACAGGTTGCGGCTTGTCGATCTCAATTCCGGCTTTCAGGCGGCCTGCGGGACCAAGTGCTGCGAAATCGCGCTGATCAGCCGAGGCGGAAACGAGATCAAGCAGCTTGCCGCCAGCTTCCGGCATGAATGGCTGAAGCAGGATTGAAATCTGCCGCACCACTTCCGCCGTCACATAAAGCACTGTTTCCATGCGCTTCGGGTCGGTTTTGCGCAGCGCCCATGGCTCCTGTCCGGCAAAATAGCGGTCGCCTTCGGCAACTGCGCCAATGATGGCCGCCAGCGCCTTGTGGATCATGAAATCGGCCATGTCTGTGCGGGCGGTTTCTAAAAGGCCGTCAACATGGGCGAGCATCGCCTCGTCTTCGGCCGTCAGCGCGCCACATTCGGGTATCTTGCCATCGCAGTTTTTGTGGATCATCGAAAGCGAGCGGCTGGCGAGATTGCCGATGCCATTCGCCAGATCCGAGTTAATGCGCGTCGCAATTGCCTCTTCGCTATAGCTGCCATCGTGACCGAAAGAGACTTCGCGCAGAAGGAAATAGCGGAACTGATCTGTGCCGAAATGGGAGGCGAGGTTGAAGGGGTCAACCACATTGCCAAGCGATTTCGACATCTTCTCGCCCTTGTTGAGCAGGAAGCCATGCGCGAAGACGCGTTTTGGCAGCGGAAGTCCGGCCGACATCAGGAATGCGGGCCAATAAACGGCGTGAAAACGTATGATATCCTTGCCGATAATGTGAACCGCTGGCCAGTATTTCCACAGTGGGTTGCTCTCGTCAGGATAGCCAATGCCGGTAATGTAGTTGGTGAGCGCATCCACCCATACATACATCACGTGCTCAGGATCATCCGGCACCTTGACGCCCCAGTCGAACGTGGTGCGCGAAACAGAAAGGTCCTTCAGGCCGGATTTGACGAAGGAGACAACCTCGTTTTTGCGCTCATTCGGGCCAATGAAATCGGGATGTTCTTCGTAATATTTCAAAAGCTTGTCGCCATAGGCCGACAGCTTGAAGAAGTAGGAGGATTCATCCACCCATTCGACCGGCGTTCCCTGCGGGCCGTAGCGCACGCCGTCGTCGCGCAGTTCCGTTTCGCTTTCCTGATAATAGGCTTCGTCGCGAACCGAATACCAGCCGCTATAGCTGTCCTTGTAGAGATCGCCATTGTCCATCATCTTGCGCCACAGCGCCTGCACAGAGGTATGGTGACGCTGTTCGGTGGTGCGGATGAAATCGTCGTTGGATGCATTCAGCGCGACAGCCATCTGTTGAAACTCGGCGGCATTGCGGTCAGCCAGTTCCTGTGGCGAAACACCCTCTTTTCGCGCCGTCTGCTGCATCTTCTGCCCGTGTTCGTCCGTACCGGTCAGAAAATAGACATCGCGGCCATCAAGCCTTTGAAAGCGGGCAAGCGCGTCCGTTGCGATCAATTCATAGGCATGGCCCATATGAGGCTTTCCATTGGGATAGGAAATCGCGGTGGTGATATAAAAGGGCGAATTATCTTTCATAATTTGTTTTCTACCATTTGCATGACTGCTGGCTTCCGCAGGCGTTCAAGCCTAAATGGAAACCATTCTGTTGGCCCAAACAGGTTCGCTCCAAGGGAGGTTGGCCGATTTTGACCAGCCCGAAAGGCTGCATGAATTTAAGTCTGCACGTCTCTAAAACCTTTCCAACTGAAATGGAACCTTAATCTAGCGATTTGCATAGGGACGCCGCAGCGCTCATTATTGACAGCAGGTATGGTGAAGGCTACCCGATTCACGCAAAGGGTGCGTCATCCAAACGCAGACAGCAGGGAGATCATATTTGGGTTTCTTGAGCCAGATTGAACCGCTGTACACATTGCCGGGCTTCATTGTTGGGGTGCTGATCGGTCTGACGGGCGTTGGTGGTGGGTCGTTGATGACGCCCATCCTGGTGCTATTTTTCGGCATTCATCCTTCAGCCGCCGTGGGCACGGATCTTCTATTTGCCGCCATTACCAAGATTGCGGGAACAGCCATTCACGGCATGAACAAGACAATCAACTGGCGTATTGTATTCAATCTTGCCGCAGGCAGCATTCCCGCCGCCATCATCACTATTTGGTTGCTCTCCGGCGTCGAGCGTAACAGCGAATCAGTGTCTACGCAGCTCAACGCAATTTTGGGTTCGGTTTTGACCGTTACGGCGGTTTTGTTGTTCATGCGCCCCAGATTACTGGCCGCGGCCGCGCGTTATCGCGGTTCGCATCCCGAGCTCTCTCTGCGCACACTTGCCATCATGACCTTTACGCTTGGGGCCATTATCGGCGCGCTCGTCAGCCTGACATCGGTCGGCGCTGGCGCCATTGGCGTGACGGTTCTTCTGCTTTTATATCCGCAGCTTATGGTGCGTGACATGATCGGCACAGACATCGTTCACGCTGTCCCACTCACCCTGATTGCCGGTATCGGCTACTGGATGATCGGTGAAACGCAGATGGGTATGTTGGGCTCGCTGCTGGTCGGCTCTCTGCCCGGCGTGGTGCTGGGCAGCTATCTCGCCCCGCGCATACCCGAAAGAGTTATCCGACCCATATTGGCCACGACTCTGGGGGCTGTGGGCCTCAAAATGCTCATGTCCTGACGAGAAAGGCCGGCGGCCCTGGCCTGCTTTGATGAGTGGAACAAACAGCGCTCAGACCGCATCCATATAAGTTTCGATGAGCGAGAGGGCCGTCTGCTTCTTGTCCAGATTATAGCCTTCGGCAACAGCCAGCTTTTCCCGCAAAGCGCTGGCCGAGGCGGCTATGCGTTCGGACTCAGGCAATGCGCCGACGAGCGCTCTTTCGCGCGCCGCGGCTTCCATGCGCCGCATGACCGCCTCGGAGAAGAAATCAAACAGGGTTTCGCTATCACGCGCGGACAAGGCGTCGGCAATCTTGTGCATGAGCTTGCGCGCCGTTGGACCGCCCGTATTCATCGCTTCCTGGAGCACTGTCAGCAGTTCAAGCCCGCCATAATTGACCAGTTTCAACGCTTCCGACACGCTGCCATTGGCTTCGCGCAGCAGGATGTCGCGCATTTCCGGGTCAATCTCGAAACCGAGACCTTTCAGCGCCGCGACCAGTGCGGCGTCATCGAGGGGCCTAAGCATCAAAGGCAGGCAGCGCGAACGGATCGTTGGCAACAAGCGGCCCGGCGCATGGGAAAGCACAAGGAACATTGCCTTTTTCGGCGGTTCTTCCAGCATTTTTAGCACCGCATTGGCGGCGTTTCGGTTCATGTCGTCGGCGGGATCGATGATGACGATGCGCCAGTTTCCATTGCCTGATGTCTGCGAGAAGAAATGTCCGGCCTTGCGGATTTCCTCAACGGTAATTTCCCGCCTCAACCGCCCTGTCTTGGGGTCTTCCGGCCGGGAAATATGTAACAGGCTGTGTGATGCACCGGCGGCGATCTGGCGATATTCGAAAGATGACGGATCTGGCGGTCCAATGACGGCGGGCGCTTTGTCTGGTTCCGGGTGCGCAAGCACATAATTGGCGAAACGGAAGGCCAATGTCGCCTTGCCGATACCCTCCGGGCCTTCAATCAGCATTGCGTGATGTGATTTCCCAGCGCGGTAGGATGTGGCAAGGAACGCCAGCGCTTCGTCGTGACCGAAAAGCGACGGGTTGATTTCAGGCTGAATAGCGCCATCAAGCAAATGTGCGTCCTGCCCGGTCAAGCGACAGGCTCCGCTGAGACATTCGGCGTGATCGGCAAAAGGTTTTCAACGACGTTCATGATCGCTTCTGCAATCTCATCGGCTGGTTGGGTCGCGTCGATGATGCGACAGCGTAAGGGGTCCGCCGTGGCGATATCGAGAAATGCTTCCCGCCGTTTTTCATGGGTTGCAAGCTCTTCCTTTTCAAATCGATCGGGTTCGCCCGCTGCTGCTCCGCCAGCGCGTTTTCGCGCGCGCGCCAGCCCTATCTCGGCGGGCATATCCAAAATGATGGTGCAGTCCGGAATAGTGCCGTCAATGGCTATACGTTCTAGCGTGCGGATAAACCCGGGTTCAAGATTGCCGGTAACACCCTGATAAACGCGCGAGGAATCCATGTACCGGTCGCATAGGACGACTTTGCCGGCTTCCAAAGCGGGCTTGATAACCTCTTCCACATGGTCGTTGCGCGCAGCTGCAAAGAGAATTGCCTCCATGCGCACGCCAAACTCTTCCGCTGCGCCCGAGAGAATAACATGACGAACAGCTTCCGCGCCCGGAGAGCCGCCCGGTTCCCGCGTGACAACAACCTTATTACCCATGCCCTGCAGGCGTTCAGCCAGCATGCGTATCTGTGTGGATTTGCCGACGCCCTCACCACCTTCAAACGTCACAAACAAGCCTGACAATGTTACGTCCCTGTCTATTGCTGCCTGGTGCTGGTCCATGTCTGGCCCGCACCGGCCCTCCCCTTACCCCAATTGTCGCAAAGGGTAAAATTCCCGCGGTAACCTTGCCGCTTCTAAATTCATTATATCCAAAAGAAAAGCAGCTCAATCAACGCATCCAGCGCGCGCGATTTCAAGTCGCCCTCGCCGACGTCTTCGTCGGCATAAAGGGGTGTTTCGTTAACCTGCGTGTCATCGCGGTAGAGCCTGAGCGTCGCCACCTTCTGCCCCTTCGTCACAGGCGCTGATAACGGCCAGTCAAAAGCCACCTTCGCGGTCACCCGTTCCGGATCTATCCGCTCTTCAAATATGGAGACCGGTTCAGCCGCGGACACGGGCACGGTTGAAGCCGCGCCGCCATAGACAGAAACATTGGCTATAGTTTCGCCTTGCTTGTATATGCCGCGCCGCTTGAAATTCTCCAGCCCCCATTCCAGTGCTGCGGCTGCTTCCTTCTTGCGACTTTCCTTATCCTTCAGGCCGCTCATGCCGAGATAAAGCCGTACGCCGTCCCTCTCGACAGTGGAAATGATCGCATAGCCCGATTCTTCCGTATAACCGGTCTTCATGCCATCCACGCCGTCGAGATAGCCCAGCAACGGGTTGCGGTTAAACTGGCGGATGTTATTCCAGGTGAATTCCCGAATGGCGTAATAGGGAAAATATTCTGGATATTCGTCGTGGATGTGTTTCGCCAGCAGGGTCAATTCGCGAATGGTGACGCTATTATCGGGATTCGGCAGGCCATTTGAATTTCCAAACGCCAGATGGGAAAATCCGAGCTCTTTCGCGCGTTCCGTCAGCTGTTTCGCAAATGCATCTTCCGAGCCAGTAAGACCTTCGGCCAGAATGATACAGCCGTCATTGGCTGACTGCACGATGATGCCTTTGAGCAGGTCCTCGACACGAATACGAGAGTTCAGCGCCGCAAACATCGTTGATGTTCGCGAAAGCGCGCCGCCCGTGCGCCATGCATATTCGGAAACGGGAAATTCGGTATCGAGGGTCAGCTTACCGGTTTTAAGCAGATGGAATATGTATTCCACCGTCATGAGCTTAGCCAGCGATGCAGGCGGAATAGGTTTGTCGGCATCCTGAACGAACAACACAGTGCCCGTACTTGCCTCAATTAGAAAAGCCTGACCTGCATTTGTCTTGAGCGGCTGTACAGCGAATGCACACGCGGCAATGCCGAACCCGGCCAGAAAGACAACGAGCCGCGCCAACTCCCTCACGGGCATCATTGGTATCATCCCCTAAAATATCCGCGTCAACGGCTGTTTCGACGCGCGTAAGACCTTCTTATAGCCTCGGGGGTTAGGCCGCTATTGTCAACGAGTATAGCGGAGAAACGTTCGGAAACATCAGCCTTGAACCGCTCTTGGGTGAAACCATTCACGAGCGACGTCTTGATGGAGGCTACACGCAGGAAGCCAGGACGTTCGAGGGGAATGGGTCCAATTTCCGGCAATGGCGCAAAGTCGCCGATTGACAGGAAAGCCGCAGGCTGCACCGTCGGCGCCGTCAACGCGTTGGCGGCCACGTAAATATTTTCGGCAGGTGCGGCTGAGGCCAACATCACACCACTGACGCAGGTATCGCGCGATCCGCCCTTAGTGCGATATGACGCCATCAAATATTGCTGGTCATGACCATCCATGCGAGCCGGTCCGATATATTGAACCCGTACCTTGGCAACTCCGGCGTTCTGCGAGCCCAAAAGATCGGCTGCGCCGCGCGAAAGGTCGATAATGCGGCCGCGCTCAAACGGTCCCCGGTCATTGACGCGTACGATAACTGAACTACCGTTTTTCAGATTGGTGACGCGTGCATAGCTGGGCAGTGGCATGGTGGGGTGCGCTGCGGACAATCCATGCTGGTCGTAGACTTCACCATTGGCCGTCAGCCGTCCATGAAATGCAGATCCATACCAGGAGGCGTATCCGACCTTGTTATAATCCTTATCGACCTTGGGGTAGAACCATTTGCCCTTCACCTTATAGGGTTTGCCAACCATACGGCGGCCGCCACCCTTGGGAATATTGGCGCTTGCTACCCTTGGGCTTGCAGCTACACCATATGTCTTTTCGGAAAAATATTCCTTGGAACGGGCTTTCGATGTCTTGCCTGATTTGCCTGTCGTGCTGCAGGCAGCAACACTTATCAGAAGCAATGCAAGCCCGCCGAAACGTAAACAGCTTGCCAAATGGCGCTTTGCCATGATCCCCGTCCTAAATATTCAAGCCCAGGCCCGGTCCCACGGGCGGTAAAATTTCCCACAGCCAAATAGCTTCACACCGCTGGCCGGTTTTCTCACTTTGGCACATCGGGGCAGGAATATGGCCAAAATGCGCCCGAGTGTGCAGTGCGGCAAGGTATTTCCAATCTTATGGTTTACAGAGGGTTTATAAATGATCGATGTCAAAGTGGCGCAATGTCCCCTGCTTCCCACATCGCTATTGTCTCATTGTAAAACGCCTCGAATCGATTTTCCGCGATTGCCGCGCGAATACCCTGCATAAGCTCCTGATAATAGGCGAGGTTATGCCAGGAGAGAAGCATGCCGCCCAGCGATTCATTGGAGCGTATGAGATGGTGCAGATAGGCGCGCGAATAGTCACGGCTTGCCGGGCAATTTGATTCTTCGTCCAGCGGGCGCAGGTCTTCGGCATGGCGGGCATTGCGAATGTTGACCTTGCCGCGGCGGGTAAAGGCCAGTCCATGGCGGCCGGAGCGCGTCGGCATAACACAGTCAAACATATCGATGCCGCGCGCGACAGACTTCAGGATATCGTCCGGCGTGCCGACACCCATGAGATAGCGCGGTTTATGCGAAGGCAGAACCGGCAAGGTAACATCGAGCATGTCCAGCATGACGGCCTGCGGTTCGCCAACCGCCAGCCCGCCGATGGCGTAGCCTTTCAGGTCGAGCGCCTTTAGTGCTTCTGCCGATCGGATTCGAAGGTCGGGAATATCACCGCCTTGCACAATGCCGAACATGGCTTTGCCCGGCTGATCGCCAAAGGCCACCTTGCAACGCTCGGCCCAACGAACGGACATTTCCATGGCGCGTTCAATCTCGTCCGGCTCTGCTGGAAGGCGCACGCATTCATCGAGCTGCATCTGGATGTCGGACCCCAGCAGGCCCTGAATCTCAATCGAGCGCTCTGGAGACATATGGTGCAGGCTGCCGTCGACATGGCTTTTGAAGGTCACGCCCTCTTCATCGATTTTGCGCAATGCGGCCAATGACATGACCTGGAATCCGCCGCTATCGGTGAGGATCGGATAAGGCCAACGAATGAGATTGTGCAGGCCGCCCAGGCGCGCCACGCGCTCCGCTCCGGGGCGCAGCATCAGGTGATAGGTGTTGCCAAGAATGATATCGGCGCCCAGATCGCGCACCTGATCCAGATACATAGCCTTGACCGTGCCAACGGTGCCAACGGGCATGAAGGCTGGCGTGCGAATTTCACCGCGCGGCATGGAAATCAGACCCAAACGGGCGCGCCCATCGGTGTTTTTCAGTTGAAATTCAAACTGTTCACTCATTTGTCATTCCTGAAAAAGAGGTTGGCCTGAACAAAAGGCTGGAATCGCCATAAGAATAAAAGCGGTAGCCGCCTTTGATCGCATGGGCATAGGCATTGTGCATTGTCTCAAACCCGGCAAAGGCCGAGACCAGCATGAAAAGCGTAGAACGCGGCAGATGGAAGTTGGTCATCAAAACGTCCACTGCGCGAAAGCGATAACCCGGCGTGATGAAAATATCGGTGGCTCCGGACCACGCCTCAATAGCGCCATCGGTGCGCGCAGCACTTTCTAAAAGCCGCAGCGATGTGGTGCCGACCGAAACGATGCGACCGCCACGGGCGCGAACACGGTTCAGTGCGTCAGCGGTTTCTGCACTCACCGTGCCGCTTTCAAAATGCATCTTATGGTCTTCGGTCTTGTCCGCCTTTACCGGCAGAAACGTACCGGCCCCCACGTGGAGCGTGACAAAGTGCTTCTCAATCCCACGTTCTTCCAGAGCTTTGAAAAGCCGATCGGTGAAATGGAGGCCAGCGGTTGGGGCGGCCACAGCGCCATCTTCGCGGGCGTAAATCGTCTGGTAGTCGGTGCGGTCTTTTTCGTCTTCCGGCCGTTTGGCGGCAATGTAAGGCGGCAATGGTATGTGGCCTGCGGCATAAATGGCGTCATCCAAAACGGGGCCTGAAAAGTCAAATTTCAGGGTGATTTCAGCGTCTTCGCGTGTTTCTACCGTGGCGTCCAGTACGCCTGATAGGCAATTATTCCCATCATAGCCAAAACTTATTCGATCGCCAGTTTTCAGCCGTTTTGCAGGCCGCGCAAAGGCCTTCCAGCGCGCGCCATCGAGGCGCATATGAAGCGTCACCGAAACGCGAGCCCCCTCCCCGCCGTCGCGAAACCGCATGCCTTCGAGTTGGGCTGGGATAACCCTGGTATCGTTGAATACCAGCGCATCGCCGGGCTGCAGCAAATCGGGCAACGCGGAGACGCCGCTATCGGTCAACACCGGATCGCCATCCGGTTTCACCACGAGCATACGGGCGCTGTCGCGCGGGTTTGCCGGGCGCAGCGCAATATTGTCTTCAGGGAGGTCAAAATCGAAAAGATCAACGCGCATGGTGGAGGCTCATAAAGAAAAACGCCCCGGCGTCAAACACCGGAGCGCAATATTTCCGTTTTACGGACAATCAGGCGTCAGCCGCGACTTTCATCGATACGATTGTGTCTGGGTTGGCGACAGGTTCGCCGCGCTCGATCTTGTCGATATTGTCCATGCCTTCAATCACCTGACCCCAGACCGAATATTGACGGTTCAGCCAGGGTGCATCGGTGAAGCAGATGAAAAACTGCGAATTGGCCGAATTCGGGCTCTGCGAACGGGCCATGGAGCAGGTTCCACGTACATGGTTCATATTGGAGAATTCCGCAGCAAGATCAGGCTTTTCAGAGCCGCCCATGCCAGCACGCGCCGGGTTGAAATGCTCGCCGCCGGTCTTGCCGAAACGAACGTCGCCGGTCTGCGCCATAAAGTCTTCAATCACGCGGTGAAAGACAACGCCGTCATAAGCGCCCTCGCGGGAAAGTTCCTTGATGCGTGCGACATGGCCGGGGGCCAGATCCGGCATAAGCTGGATGACAACCTTACCCTTGGTCGTTTCCATGATGATTGTGTTTTCCGGATCCTTGATCTCAGCCATATTTATTCTCCTTCTTAACTCAAATATTCAAGGCTTGCCGACGGTGACCTTGATCATACGATCAGGATCGGCGACTGCCCCGTTTTGCGCTTCACTTCCGCGCTTGATCTTGTCTACGAATTCCATTCCGGAAACGACCTTGCCCACAACGGTATATTGGCCGTTGAGGAAATGCCCCGGTGTGAACATGATGAAAAACTGCGAATTGGCGGAATCGGGGTTTTGCGAGCGCGCCATTCCGACAATGCCGCGATCAAATGGCACTTCGGAAAATTCCGCTGGCAGATCAGGCAGCCTGGAGCCGCCCATTCCCGCCATTTGCGGTTTGAAATCCTTTTCCATGTTGGCAAACTGCACGTCACCGGTCTGCGCCATGAAACCTTCGATTACGCGGTGGAAGGCCACGTTGTCATATTGGCCTGTGCTTGCAAGTTCCTTGATCCGCTCGACATGCTTCGGCGCGACATCCGGCATCAGTTCGATGACCACAGGTCCGTCTTTGAGCTGGATCGTGAGGAATTCGGCCGCATTTGCCATTGCCGACCATGTGAAAGCGGCAAGTGAAAGGGCTGCAGCAGCAATAATACGATGAAATTTCATTTGGGCTCCGTTGAATAAAGTCACGCCTTGCGGAGTTTTCCGGCAAGGGCTGCCAAAACTGGGGGCGGAACGAACGCACTGACGTCGCCGCCCATATTGGCGATTTGACGGACCAATGTGGCGGTAATGGGCCGCGACCCTGTGCCCGCAGGCAAAAACACGGTTTGGATATCCGGCGCCATCTGGCTGTTCATTCCAGCCATCTGCATTTCATAATCAAGATCCGTGCCATCGCGCAGGCCACGTATCAGCATCGACGCGCCTGCAGCGCGCGCAGCATCAACAGCCAGATTGTCAAAGGCAATCACGTCGATGCGCTCAGCCCCGTCGTTGGTGACCTCGCCCAGCGACGCCTTAATCAGCTCAGCACGTTCGCCAAA
>JBNLGT010000087.1:0-12330 GCA_050306195.1 Ensifer sp. | reverse complement strand
ATCTTGTCCGCTTTTTTCGAGCGCCAGTAATTGGGTCAGCTCGTTGATCTGGCTGTTCAGTCGGTTCAGGACTTCATCCTTGCCAGATATCTCCCGGCTGAGAAAAAACTGCCCCAGCACAAAGACAGTCAGCAGGAACATGATTGCCAGGAGCAGTGTCGAAAGCGCATCGACAAAGCCCGGCCAGTAGTCGATACCGCGCTCGCGCTTATACCGGCGGGAAAGCGCCATTAGTCGTTCCCCAGTTTCTGCGCAATTTTCTCAAGGGCGGCGCGCAACTCTCGCGATTCCGTTTGATGCGCTTCAATCCAGTCCCGCAACATCTGTTGCTCGGAGCGCATGTTCTTAACAAGGCCCTGAATGCCCTCCGCAAGGCTGACAATTGCGGCAGTGCTGCGTTGGCTGGTTGCCCCTTCGCGCACCAAGCGCGTCAACTGATCCAGAGATTGCTTCAACTCATCGGAGCCTGCAGCACCAGCATTGGTGTTTTCGGCAGGCGCAGCAACAGGTAACTCGTTCATGACATTTGTGAACGACGAAAGCCAATTTTCAAGCTCATTATAAAAGCGGTTTTGCGCCCGCCCCGCCTGCAAGTCCAGAAACCCCAGAACCAGCGACCCCGAAAGGCCAAAAAGCGATGAGGAAAAGGCTGTACTCATCCCGGAAAGCGGCGTGGAAAGTCCTTCTTTCAATGTCGTGAGAAGATCGGCAGTATCCCCAGTCCCGGCATCCAGCGACTGGATGACAGTGCTGATCGACCCAACTGTTCCGAGCAGCCCCCAGAAGGTGCCCAACAAGCCCAGAAAAACCAGCAGGCCAATGAGATACCGGTTGATCTCCCGCATCTCATCCAGACGACTGGCGACAGAATCGAGAATTGAACGAAAGGCTGCCGCAGAAATCGTACGCGAGCGCCGCTCACCAATGAGCGCACGCATGGGCGCCAGCAATACAGGATCACGCCCGGCTTTTTCCGCACTGCCCGCCGCCATAAATGCATTGAACCAGCGCACTTCGGGACGAAGCCTTAAAACCTGATTAAAAACGAGGAAGACACCAACAAATAGAACGAATAAAATCAATCCGTTAAGACCGGGATTGGCTTTGAATGCCGTTTCTGCCTGCCGATATAAAATGGCGGCAACGAACCCAACCAGAATGAGAAATATCGCCATCGGCCAAAAAAAGGCCATAGGACCTGAAAGCCGGTAGCTGAAGCCGTGTTCACCCTCGTCGCGCGATCCGCGGCCCGGCAATTTCAAATCCACCATGTTCCACCAGCCTCCGGCATTTACAATTTGCCGCGAGGTTAGAGGAAGATTGTGCCAAATTGAAGAGGTAAATCGTCCCGAACCAGGACCTATTTTGCGGGGACCGGACGGTGCGTCACTTCAAGCAGGGCCTTATGCGCATATTCGTTGGCGCAGAGAACCGACCCTGTTTCCAACATCTTGCTGCCACCGCCGAAATCAGAAACCCAACCACCCGCCTCGCGGATCAAGACGATACCGGCCGCAAGGTCCCAGGCATTGAGGTCATTTTCCCAATACCCATCAAACCTGCCTGCCGCAACATAGGCAAGATCAAGCGCTGCAGAGCCAGTCCGGCGAATGCCTGCAACCTCACCCATCACATGACGCAGCTCCACGAGAAACTTGCCATGCTGCGGACGACCTAGATGCGGAACGCCGCAGGCAATCACGCAATCAACAAGGTCTTTTCGCGCCGCAACGCGCAGACGTCGGTCATTCAAAAACGCCCCGCCACCGCGCTCAGCCGTATAAAGTTCATCATTTGCCGGGTTGTAGATAACACCGGCAACAATTTCACCGTTGCGCTCCAGAGCGATAGATACGGCAAAATGCGGAATTCCGTGCAGAAAATTGGTGGTGCCATCCAGCGGATCAACAATCCAGCGATGTGCGCCATCCGTGCCTTTTTCTTCTGCCGATTCCTCGCCAAGGAAGCCGTAGGTCGGACGCGCCTTCAGCAATTCTTCGCGAATAATCTTCTCCGCTTTGCGGTCAGCTTGCGAAACATAGTCACCTGGCCCTTTAAGTGAAACCTGAAGGTTTTGCACCTCGCCAAAATCACGTGCCAGCGACTTTCCCGCCTTGAAGGCGGCCTGAACCATAACATTGAGCAGGGCTGAACGAGCCATTGTGAACATTCCTTGTGGTGAAAACGGGCTTTCCGCCCAACCGGCGGCGCTTCAAGAACACATATTCCGCCAAGTTTCAAGTATGTGCAAAAATACGCGAACAGATCAACGGCGGCGCTGACGGTTCGCCGCCTCGATTGCCGCCTTCTGTTTGTCTTCCTCTATGCCCAGATAGAAATCCTCAAGCGCGGCATCTTCAAGGCCCGCGCGGCGGGAAATAATGTACCATTTTGCGGCCTCGACAGGATCGGGCGATGTGCCAATTGCGTCGATGTAAAGGTGCGCCAGACGGTTCGCAGCAAGCACATTCCCGTTAATCGCCGCCCTGCGCATCCACTCGAAGCCAGCCTTCAAGTCCTGTTTGAATTCAACGCCATTAATCAGCCAGACACCCATGTCGAATTGCGCGGTGTCGTAACCGGCTCTGGCCGCTCGCGCCAACCACATCTTGGCGAGGTCCCGCTTGTCCTGATCCAGCCCTGGCAGGTTGAGGTAGATCTGCGATAATGCGTATTGTGCATCCGCAATCCCCTTTTCCGCCGCCTTTTCATAATAGGGCAGCGCTTCCCTAAGCCCCGTATTCCCCGCCTTTTCCGATACGAGAATTTGGGCCCAGTTAAATTCAGCCAGTGAAACACCGGCATCTGCGGCCTTGTGCATCAGCTCGTCGGCGCGCTTCTTGTCCTGTTTGGCCAATCGCCCTTCCATGAGAATGAGCGCATATTTGAACATTGCATTGGGATCGCCGCTTTCTGCTGCCTTGGAATACCAGAACGTTGCCGCTTCCAAGTCACGCTTGACCCCTTGCCCGAGCGAAAGCAGTTCGGCAATTAGGGTCTGCGCCGCCGCATCTCCCAAGTTGGCGCGCGGTAAGGCAAGGTCTAGAGCGGTGAGGTACAGCCCCCTTTGAAAAGCGCCATATGCTTCATCAATCTTACCGGCAAAAGGTTTCTCCGGCGGCAGGGGCGGCAGATCTATGCCCATGCGCTCAAACACCCCAACCCCGGTTGACGGTCGCGCGTCCCCCGGCTGGGAAAATCCCGGAGCACTGTTGCCCAGACCTTCGTTGAAATCCAGAACAGAGGGAGCGCGGCGCTGTTTGCCAAAAACATCATCTGACGGAGCGACCTGCCCCGCCGCCGATCCGTCTTCGTGGCTGACACCCGGCAACGCCTCAGCGGAAAGCGGACGAGGAAGGCAGAAAGAGAAAGCAACCGCACAGATCAAAAACAGAAGGCCTGCGGACTGGCCAGCAGCTTTATGCGATCCAAAATGCTCTCTCATGTGCCTCATAAATCTTCAAACCGTGGCGCTTTTTGGTCAAGCAAGGCGTTCACTTCGCCAACGATCGCTGCTGCACGCTCAGGCTCGGCAAACACCGCCTGACCAAGCGCAACAAATTCGGCTCCTGTTTCTGCACAGCTAAGCGAAGAAACAGGATCCGTTCCGCCCATGACTATGCAGGGTATTTCCACCATAGCAGCCCACCATTCAGCCATATCCAGATTTTTGGGGTGCGCCTCGGGTTTTATGTCGCCGTCCAGCTTGCCGAAGAAAATGTAGTCCGGCGAGGCTTCGCCAACCTCAAGCGCCTTGTGCCGACCAGATATTCCCGCCGCGCCCACAATCATTTTCGGCGTATACTTCTGAATGGCCTCTGAAATTTCGGCAGCCGAGCCAGCCACGTGAAGCCCATCCGCGCGCGCGCGTCCCGCTACGCGGCTGTCCCCCGCGATAATTGCTGCCGCACCTGCCGCCTGAATAATAGGAACGAGCAATTCGGCATGCTTCTGAAATTCGATATCCGAGAGAGAATATTGAGGAATAATGACAGAAGCGACATCGCCCCCGTGCAAGGCGTCATCCACCGTTTTTGCACGCTTTTCAGGGTCAGTAATATCCGGGGCGACCAGCACCAGCCTGCAACGGTTTTCCAATTCACTCATAACAAAACTCTCCGGCCAAACCCTGTAATCAAGTTATGAAACCTCGCCCGACTGGATTGCTTCCCTGATACCCCCAAGGCATCACATCGCAGCGCATAACATCAGATGGAAAAGCCAGGCTCTGCTTTCTGCATCCCGTACTTGATCACAGACATCAAATTCACCCCGTCATATACCGGGCAATGAGCTGCTTGCAATGCGGGGGAAGTCAAATGCGACCAACAAATGCGCCGCGTGCCGACAGAGACGACGCTGCAATGCAAATAAAATATCAGGATTTTTCCTTTTTAGGGTGCAATGCACAATTTCCCCTTGCTCCCAAAGTCGCTTTGTCATAGCGTTTTGCTATGTTGAAGAACGATCCCTTCGCCGCCATTTCTGACCCTAATCGCCGGTATCTTCTTGAGGAATTGAGGAGAAACCCTAAGACAGTCAATGAGCTGGCAAGCGGCCTTCCCATCAGCCGCCCGGCGGTTTCGCAGCATCTCAAAGCGCTGCTCGACAGTGACCTGGTCACCGTGAAAGCCGACGGTACGAAACGCATCTATTCCGTCAACGCACAGGGCTTTTCCAAGCTCAATCTGTGGCTGGACCAGTTCTGGTCGTAAACTTCAGGAAATTATTTGCGGCTTATTGCAGCCACCGGGCAAGTGGCTCAAAAAATCAGCGATGCGCCGGTGGCTGCTCAATCCGCCGAAGCACTCGCAATCAGTGCCGCGAGATCTGAACTCTTTCGATCTCATCTTTGAGGCGCAGTTTTCTGCGTTTCAACTCCAATATTACACTACTCTCTGTAGAAGGATGGTTCATCGCGTTTTGGAGTTCCGCTTCCAGTTCCCCATGCTTCTGACGAAGCGATGCAAGATGAGCCTCAGTATTCATGTGGCACTTCCTTTCCTTCCTAGCCCACACCCCGAAAACAGTTCAAAGTGTCTCAGGCTGTTACAATGAAAGTGTGCCATGAGTTTGGCGATTTGTCGAAGACGAAATCATGCCTATAGATAATTTTCCGTTGCGACATTTTTTATGATAGGAGCAGCGCACATATTTTTGTATACGATCGCGCGAAATAACGGGGAATGCGAGTATGGCGGATCAGGAACAGGCGGAACTTAGGCTCAAAGCCGCAAAGCTTCGTATGGAACATGAAGACTTTGATGTGGCCATCGAGGCTATGATCGCCCAAGGTTGTGACGCCTTGCGTATCCAGCGCCTGAAGAAAAAAAAGCTGGCGATCAAGGACCAGCTCTCCAAAATTGAAGACCAGATCATTCCCAACATTATCGCCTGAACAAGGAGGTTTTGATGACCTATTCCGAGCCCCCTCCGGTGGCCATCATTATGGGAAGCCAATCCGATTGGCAGACCATGAAAAATGCCGCTGATACGCTCGAGGCTCTTGATATCGCGTATGAAGCCCGCATCATATCAGCACACCGCACGCCGGACAGAATGGTGTCTTTTGCAAAGGGTGCACGGGACGAGGGGTTCAAGGTTATTATTGCCGGCGCTGGCGGCGCGGCTCATTTGCCGGGCATGACCGCTGCGCTGACACCGCTTCCTGTTTTTGGCGTTCCAGTTCAGTCTAAAACCATGTCAGGGGAAGATAGCCTCCTCTCCATCGTGCAGATGCCTGCCGGCATCCCTGTCGGTACATTGGCAATCGGCCGGGCTGGCGCGGTCAATGCAGCCCTGTTGGCCGCCGCGGTTCTCGCCTTGAGCGACGAGGAAGTTGCGTTGCGCCTTGACGACTGGCGCGCACGCCAATCATCATCTGTCGCCGACTACCCTGTGGATAACGGTTGAATAACATGAAAACGATCGGCATCATCGGAGGCGGCCAGCTCGGCCGCATGCTGGCCATGGCGGCCGCCCGCCTCAATTTCCATACGATAATCCTTGAACCGCAGAAAGATTGCCCGGCCGCACAAGTCGCCAATCGGCAAATCGTTGCGGCCTATGACGATGAGAAGGCTCTCGCCAAGCTGGCGGAGGCTTGCGACATTGTCACCTATGAATTTGAAAATGTGCCCGTTGCCGCTGCCGAGGCGCTGGCCCAGGTCGTCACGGTCTATCCGCCGCCACGCGCACTTGAAATTTCACAGGACCGGCTGACAGAAAAACAGTTTTTGAATGAATGCGGCATTGTCACCGCCGAATTCGCTCAAGTCGACAGCCAGGAAGAGCTTGAAAGCGCCCTCTCCCGATTTGGCCGCAAGGGTGTATTGAAAACCCGTCGCCTCGGGTATGACGGTAAGGGGCAGAAGCTCTTCCGTGGAGAGGAAACGGCCGAAGGTGTCTTTGAAGAGCTGGGCGGCGTACCGCTGATTCTGGAAAGTCTAGTTCCCTTTGTCCGAGAAGTATCCATGGTTGCCGCGCGGGGGACAGACGGCAGCATCGCCTTTTATGATACGGCTGAAAATGTCCACAAGAACGGCATTCTCCACACCTCTACGCTGCCGGCCAATATTGCCGGTGACACCGCAGCGGCCGCGGAAGCGGCAGCAAGATCAATTCTGGATACTCTCGGCTATGTTGGTGTCATCGCCGTCGAGCTTTTCGTGCTGGAAGATGGATCAATTGCAGCCAATGAAATAGCGCCGCGTGTGCACAATTCGGGCCATTGGACCGAGGCGGCCTGTACAATATCGCAGTTTGAACAGCATATCAGGGCCGTTGCGGGTCTTCCCCTCGGCAACACGACAAGACACTCCGATTGCGTGATGACGAATCTGATCGGCGACGATATCAAGGATCTCAGCCATTGGCTGAACCGGCAAGATGCCTATATCCACCTCTACGGCAAGGCTGAAGCCCGTCCGGGCCGCAAGATGGGCCATGTCACGGCTTTGAAGCGCTGAATTCGCGGAAATTTGGCGACCAGAGCAGTTGACAGAAATCGGGCGGCACGGTATCAGACCGCCAACTGAGCGAGCGCGCCAATTCCGGCGCGCTTTTGATTGTTATACGTGATGAGGGGGAAACTCCTCCAACCACGCGGACTTAGAAAAATGAAGATCAAGAACTCGCTGAAAGCACTCAAGGCCCGTCACCGCGAAAACCGTCTGGTTCGCCGCAAAGGCCGCGTTTACATCATCAACAAGCAGAACCCGCGCTTCAAGGCCCGCCAGGGCTGATTGATGCGGGCGCAATTTGCGCCGGTGTTCAAATATAAATGATTTGATCTTACGCGCTGGCGGGATACCATTCCCGCCATGCGCTATTTTTCGTGCCTCTTTCTGATTCTCTGTTCCTGTCTTGTGTCTGCATCAGCTTCCATCGCCCAGACCAACGATACGGAAATCGCTCGCCCGCTGACAAAAAACAGCAGGCTGGATGAGCTGTTTGCGCAGTTGAAGAAAGTACGCAACCCCGGCAAGGCAAGCGAGATCACGGCGAAGATATGGTCGGAATGGAACAGCTCCGACAGCGCCACCATTAATCTCATAATGCAGTGGGCGCATGACGCTATGACCAAGCGGGATTATGCTGCCGCTCTCGATTTCCTTGATCAGGCGACAAGTCTTTTGCCCGACTACGCCGAAAGCTGGAACAAGCGCGCTACGCTTCACTACCAGATGGGCAACTACAAGAAATCTATGGCCGACATTACCCGGGTCCTGGTTTTGGAGCCCCGGCATTTTGGCGCGCTATCCGGTATGGCGGTTATGCTTGAGGAAACCGGGCGTGATAAACAGGCACTGGCCGTCTGGCGCAGGCTTCTGGAAATTTACCCGGCGGACCGAACGGCCCAGAACCGGGTCAAAGCGCTTTCCGAACAACTCGCGGGCGACCGTACGTGACCACCCTTCCAACCTGATACCTGAGACCTTCACTGGATACGCTCGCACTGTGTGTCCACTTCACATGCATTGAGATATTATATTGGGCAGAAAGATTTTTATGACCTTCGTTCTTATGTTTTTGGCGCTTCCTATCTGTGGATTCGCCTTCAGCCATTGGAAGGCTGCCAAAATTGAGCAGGCTTTTCCCAACAGGGGTGAACGAACCGACATCGGCGGTTATTCGCTTAACAGCCTGGATATACCAGCCGACAAGAACGCCGATCTGCCAACACTGGTTTTCATACACGGCGCAAGCGGCAATCTTCTCGATCAGGCGCATGCATTACGCACGACGCTGGAAGGCCGGGCGCGCATGCTGTTTGTTGACCGTCCGGGCCACGGCTATTCAGAGCGCGGCCCTGCCTCCAACGATACACCTGCTGGCCAGGCTGACGCCATTGCACGCCTTATGGACATCAAGGGAATCGACAAGGCCATCATTATCGGACATTCATTTGGCGGAGCGATCACCGCCAGCCTGGCATTGCAACACCCCGACAAGGTCGCCGGGCTCCTTTTTCTGGCATCCGCAACTCACCCCTGGGACGGTGGAGTAGACTGGTATTATGATCTCGCGGCAACACCAGTTATCGGCTGGCTTTTCTGCAATACAGTCGCGCTACCAGCGGGATTGACACGCATTGACCGTGGCACTGAGACAGTCTTCGCACCCAATAAACGACCGGACGACTATATCCGGGAGACCGGGCCCAGCCTGGTCTTGCGCCCGAACACCTTCTGTAACAACGCCCGTGACGTGGCCAATCTCAACGCCTATGTTCGCAAAACAGCACCGCGCTATAAGGAGATTGCAGCGCCAACAATCATTATCAGTGGTGATGAAGACGCAATCGTTGCCGAGGAGATTCACTCAACGGGTCTGAATAGGGACATTCCCGATTCTGAACTCGTCTGGCTTCGTGGCGCAGGCCACAAGCCTGACTACGTGGCTACAGATCTCGTCATCGCAGCGATTGAAAAGCTGTCAGGCAAGCCGCACGACCTGCAATCCATGGCCCGCACCTGGCGGCCATAACGAAAAAACCCGGCATCAACGCCGGGGTCTCGAAATGCGCAATTTGCAACAGTATTAAATACCGCTACGTCCGTCAGAACCAATATAAGCAATACGCAACATGTTCGTCGCGCCAGGCGTACCAAGCGGAACACCCGCTGAAATAATGATGCGATCACCGGGACCGGCAAAACCTTCCTCGCAGACGACTCGGCAAGCTCTGTTGACCATGTCGTCAAGATCACGGGCATCATCCGTCACAACACAGCGCACTCCCCAGGCAACGGCCAGACGGCGCGCCGTCTGGGGCACGGGAGAAATCGCCAAGATGGGTGCATGAGGACGCTCGCGCGCCGCGCGATAGCCTGTCGTCCCTGTCGAGGTGTAGCAGACGATCGCGCCCAAATCGAGCGTATCGGCAATCTGCCGCATCGCAAGCGATATTGCATCAGCTGCGGTTGGCAAGGCGCCAGGATGCTGGGCCGCCATGATACCCGGATAGTGCGGATCCTGCTCAACCTTCCTGGCAACCGACGCCATCGTTGTTACCGCTTCCACCGGATATTCGCCGGCAGCAGATTCTGCAGAAAGCATCACCGCATCTGCACCCTCAAAAACGGCGGTAGCAACATCCGACACTTCAGCGCGCGTTGGCACCGGGGAATTGATCATTGATTCAAGCATCTGTGTGGCAACAACGACCGGCTTACCGGCCTTGCGGCACGCACGGTTCAACTGTTTCTGCAAGCCTGGAACAGACTCCAGAGGCATTTCCACACCAAGATCGCCACGCGCCACCATGATCGCGTCGGAAAGCTCGATAATTTCGTCGATCCGTTCAATCGCCTGAGGTTTCTCGATCTTCGACATCAGAGCCACCCGCCCGCGCGATATCTTGCGGACTTCAATCAGGTCTTCGGGCCGTTGAATGAATGAAAGAGCCACCCAGTCGATATCATCAACCGCAAGGATTGCATCAAGGTCAGCGCGGTCCTTGTCTGTCAATGCGCCAACACCCAGCAATGTATCAGGCAGGCTAACACCCTTTCGATCAGAAATCCGCGACCCGGACACCACAGTACAAACGATACTCGTGCCATCGCATTTTTCCGCCCGAAGCTGCAACTTCCCGTCATCAATCAACAGGCGGTGACCAGGCTTAACTGCCTCAAGGATTTCAGGATGCGGTAGATGAACCCGATCCTTGTCGCCAGGCGCTTCATTGTTGTCCAGCGTAAAGGTCTGTCCGATTTCAAGCTCAACCTTCGTATCGGCAAACTTGCCAACACGCAGTTTCGGCCCCTGAATATCAGCAAGAATGCCGATAGGACGGCCACATTTTTTCTCTACCGAGCGAATGCGGGAAACCAGCGTACGCATTAGCTCATGGCTGGCATGGCTCATATTAATGCGAAAAAGGTCAGCGCCCGCCTCATGCAGCTTCTCGATCATAGCCTCTTCGGAGGAGGCAGGACCAAGGGTCGCCAGGATTTTAGTCTTGCGAATGTATTTCATTTCAATTTTGGCTTTCTTGCGTACTGGGCGTATCGGAGAGCTGAACCATCCAGCTTCCCTGCTGACCCGTATCGTATTCCCTGAAGCCCATCTGTTGGAAACCGCGCGCAAAACAGTTCTCAACGCCGGTTATCTTGAACTCGTTTTCGGCCACGCACATCTTGATATCACCCGCCCAGCGGCTGCCACGCAGCGCATCTTCAGCGTAGAGATAATAGTAGCGGGATTGCAAATTACCCTCGATCAGGGTCGCGCATGTGGTCGCCGGAATTTGCCACCACCCCTCAGACACCCAGCCACCTTTCGCACGATAGCCGATGGCAACGCCAACCAGATTTTGCGTGCTATTACAGACGCGAAAATCGGCCCGCGCTTCACTAACCTGAAGAAACAAGGGAGAGAAAAGGGCAACCGATGCGGCAAGCCAGTAACCGTTCAAACGGAACCGGCGTTTTCCAGGGACATTGTGTCGAAGGCTGGTCACGCTTCCAAAAAGACTCCAAAATGGGATCGTAACACCGTTTTGCGACGGCGCGCCCCGAATGTCAACGAAACTCTAATCGATTATATTGTGATTTGCACCACGATTGAACCTCAGCGCAGGACAGTCGGCAATCATGATCTATGCGCCTTGAACTCAAGCCCACCCCATGCCATCAGTTGATGTCACGAATTTGACGATGGAAATTTCATGCAGGACGAGAAGCCTTTTCGGTTGCTGGACGGCGACTACGCGTCAGGTCTATTGCTTTTGGCCGACCACGCGACCAATCATGTTCCAGGAAATTATGGCGCATTGGGTCTGGAGCCCGAGAGTTTTGAGCGCCACATCGCCTATGACATTGGCATTGAGCCGCTCGTTGAAAAACTCAGCGTCATGTTAGGCGCACCAGCCGTCCTGTCATGCTTTTCCCGGCTTTTGATTGACCCGAACCGCGGAGAAGACGACCCAACGCTAATCATGAAGCTCTCGGACGGCGCCATCATTCCCGCAAATCACCCCCTGACCGAGGAAGAGCGAGAAAGCCGCATAGCCCATTTTCACCGTCCTTATCACGAGGCGATTGATGGCGCTATCAAGCGGGTTTTCGATGCTTCCGACCGAGCGCCACTCATCATTTCGCTCCACTCCTTCACTCCATTCTGGAAGGGCGTGCCGCGACCATGGCAGGCAGGGGTCCTGTGGGACAATGATCCACGCGCCGTGCTGCCCCTTCTCGAGGCCCTGCGCAGCAGAGGCTTTGTCACCGGAGACAACGAACCATATGATGGCGCGTTGAAGGGCGACACGATGTATCGCCACTGCATGGAATGCGGCATCCCACATGCCTTGTTGGAAATCCGGCAAGATTTGATCGCCAGTCAGGACGGTGTTGATGAATGGGCCGCAATTCTGTCGCCAATCTTCGCTGAATTGAACCGGGATCCGGACTTACACGAAGTGAGGCTGCACAATTCCCGAACTGGCGTCTACGAGGAACAGAAATGACCAAACTTACGAAACAAGAGCAGACCGAACTTGAAGCCGCCGTTTTCCGCCGGTTGGTGTCTCATCTGCGTACGCGCAGCGACGTCCAAAATATCGATCTGATGAACCTCGCGGGCTTCTGTCGCAATTGCCTCTCAAACTGGTATCTCGACGCCGCCAATGAGGCTAAACTCGAGCTCTCCAAAGACGAGACGCGCGAAATTGTCTATGGCATGCCATACGACGAATGGAAGGCAAAATACCAGAACGAGGCTTCTGCTGAAAAACTCGCCGCCTTTGAGGTCAATCGTCCAAAGGAATAATACCAAGGTTCAATGATTATGACCCATATGACCGGAGCGATTTTGCAAGCCGGCTAG
>JBNLGT010000086.1:0-12356 GCA_050306195.1 Ensifer sp. | reverse complement strand
TGAGTTGCCAAACCTCACGGTTACGGAACCCAATCCTTCGCATGTCATGGACTTCCGCCGTTATTCCTCAGAGCAAGTCGTTGCCTTCAACAAGGTGCAAACAGATATCATTCGCGCCCATTCGCCGAATACTCCGATTGCCCATAATTTCATGGGTCGTTTCGTCGAGTTCGATCATTACGCGGTGAGTGCTGATCTCGATATAGCCTCATGGGACAGCTACCCAATCGGCTTTCTTGACCGCGACGCCAATGATGCTGAATCCAAGAGGCGCTATCTAGGTATTGGCGATCCAGACAATCAGGCGCTTCACCATGACCTTTATCGTGCATGTGGGGCCGTGCGAAACGGGGAAGCGGAAGGCCGATGGTGGGTGATGGAGCAACAGCCGGGGCCGGTTAACTGGGCGCCGTGGAACCCTGCGCCTGTTCCCGGCGCTATCCGCCTTTGGGCTTATGAGGCATTTGCGGCCGGGGCTGAAGTGGTGAGTTACTTCCGCTGGCGTCAACCATCCTTCGCTCAGGAACAGATGCATGAAGCTCTGCTGCTACCCAATGCAGAGCCAAACGAAGCCTATAATGTCTGCCGTCAGATTTCATCGGAACTTGCAACAATTGGCGCTGTAACGGCGCCTGAGCGCAGTGACGTTGCGCTGGTCTTTGACTACGAGAGTGCATGGGCTTGGCAGACGCAGCCGCAGGGACGTGATTTTGACTATTTCGATCTGGTCCTGCGCTTCTATCGTGCTCTGCGCCAGCATGGGGTTTCTGTCGATGTGGTTCCGCCAACAGCAGCAGCCGTTACAGGTCGCAAACTGGTGGTTGTGCCGGGGCTGTTTGCTGATAGCGAGGCTTTTGCCGACGCGCTGGCTGACAGTGGCGCAAATATTCTGTTGGGGCCGCGCAGCGGTTCAAAATCCGCCGATTTCCAGATTGCCGATGGGTTACCGCCCGGGCATTTCCGCAAGTTGATTGATCTGAAAATCCGCCGTGTTGAAAGCCTTCCGCCCTTTGCCGATGTCGCTATGGCTGGCGAGGGGGCGTTTCAGGGCTGGCGCGAATTTCTGGTTTCTGGAGAAGGTGTTGAAACTGTGCGTGTATCCCAGGATGGCCATGCCGCACAGGTCTCGCAAGGCGGCGTAACCTATCTCGGCGGGCGGCCTGATCCCATCCTGGCTGCCGCCGTCATTGGTGAGGCGCTTACCGCCGCCGGGATTGAGGCCACTATGTTGCACCGGGATATTCGTATCCGTGACAACGGCAAGATCCGCTTCATCTTGAATTACGGTCCCGAGACGGTTGATGTCAGCGACCTGATTCATGGCCGTGCGGTGCTTATGGGCCAGTCCCCACTTCCCCCGCATGATTTGCTGGTGATCCAATTATGATGGCCATCCATCTATCGGCTGGGGACGTCTGACGATATCAGTAAGTAGGTTATCGCTCGAGTTGTCTTGGGCTCCCAATATACCCAAAACCTGTTGGTCAAACGACTTTAGAATGCTGCAGAAATGCCGACGTGGAAACGGTTTGAATTGGCGGCCGTGACAGCACCTTTGCGGAAAGCATGGCCCCATACGGCTGAGACCGTCAGTTTTTTGGCGACTTGGGCGCCGATGCCAAGGCCTGCGCTCAATATGGACTGGGTTGAGGCGGATGCGTAGTTATGTACTAGCCCAAAGTCCACGAATGCAAATGTATCAAATGCCAGATTATCGGATCCGTTTTTGAATACCGGAAGATGCAGCTCTCCCTGCAATAGCAGTCCGTTATCGCCTGTCAGTTCGTTGGTTTCATACCCTCTCACGGATCCATCGCCGCCGATTGAGTATTTTTCGAGGCCGGGCAGGCTGTTGGATGCCACCTGGCCGCCAGCCGTCAATTTTGCGCTCCAGTCAGAGGGTAAAGGCAAGTGATAGTCGAACAGGCCATTCAGATAAGCATATTGCGCTTTGTCGCCTGCATTGCCCGACGCTGTGGCAAAAGCGGCATTTGAGTTGCCGAACGTCAGGCCACCAGGGCTGACAACGCCCTTTATTTGGTATGACAGGCGGTGACCATTGGTATTCTTCTGGCCACGCAGACCAAAGAAACCCTGATAGATTTCAAGCGCGTTTGGCGTCAGTGGTGTGCCTGCAAAAATCAGACCGCTGTTTTGGTATTTGGCTTCAGCGCCAAAGAAAAGTTCCGAGGCAGGGCCAAATGCAGGAACGGGCATGGCATATTCTGCCTTGCCTTCCCAAACGACCGTATCACGAACAAAAGACGCGTTCACCTTGGCGCGCGTATGTACATAGCTCCCGGAAAAACTGAGTGTGTGGCGATCTTCAAACGGAATAAAGTAGCCAACTGAACGAGACAAATAAGCGCGACTGCCGCCAAAATTGAACAGTTTGCTACCAGAATAGAGCGTCTCGGGGGATATGGTCGTTTGATAGGACAGTAAGGTATCACCCGGCAGTTCGCGAACGCCGCCTGCAAAAAGACGGTGGTAGCCTGTCGAGCTGGTGCCTCCATTGGAATAACCGACAAAAGCCGACCATGGCTTGTCATCTTTAAGTGTCAGGGTCAGGTCGGTTGTGCCACTCAGGCGTCCCTGTTTAAAAACAACGCCGACTTTTCTAAACGGATTTCTGTTGAGCCAGTTGAGGTCTTCGATCAGTTCGCTGGCAACGACGGGATCACCGGCTTCGGCGCGCACATTGTCGAGCACATACTGTTCGTCGGTTCGTTCATAATCTGTTGCAACTCTCTCAACAGATTTTTCTCCCACCGAATAGGGAATGACGATCACGGTCAACGTGCCAGTGGAAATATCCTGTGGCGGAACGATGACCGCAACAAGCGGCCGGTCGTTCGCGCGCATATGGAGTACGATGTCATTACGAATGGCGCTGATAATGGCCGGTGACAAAGCCTGACCTACATAATGGGACAGTGCAGAGTTGAGAGCCTTGTTGTTGATCAAAGGATCTTCGGTTTTGAAGATGACGCCGCTACCGCTTGACGATCCGGCCTTTGGGGAGGTTTCAATGACGATCCCCCTCAAGTTAACCCCAAGTGGGGTCGTATCTTCGTTCGCGGTGAGTGATGTGTCACCCGGCAGCCGTGAAGTCTTTTCTGCTGAGGGCAAGGGTGCAGGATGGCGTTCGATAGCGTGCGCAGGGGCGAAGGAAACGGCAGGTAGCAACGCACTTGTGACGAGCAAGAAAACGAAGTGACGAACTCGTCGCTGATTATTCGATTTGAGCATTCGCGTCCCGCATATTTCGCGACAACGCGGTTGCCGCCGTCTCAATACCCCGCTGGTTTACGATTGGTAAACTTACAGGGTTAACGAGTGGTTAGCAAACACCGTTAAACTGGTCTGAGCCTTGCTCTACAGAGCTCCACAAAAAAATGCAGAGCTTTTTGCTCCTTCTGGTTCAGAGATCAGTCTTCTTCAGTCGGTAAAAGAGTACAAATCTGGCCGCTGTTTCTGTCATAGGGGCCGATTCGCAAGTCATCTTCAGAAGGAGAGCACACACCAAATGCCACTTTGCTTCTTGTAGGGGTATTCGTGCCAGAAGTTCCAACAACGATAGTAGGATCGGACACATCCAAATCGCCAGCGTCAATATTAGTCAGGATGCCATAATAGCTGATTACCAGTTGCCCCTCGGGAATCAGGCCGCCAACATAGTTACCGGGCGAGGGAACGCCACTGACAAAAGGCACAAACGCGGCGTAGCTGAAATCAGGATTCGATTGCACAATTGCGAGTCCGAAATCAGCAGGATTCACATTCGCACCGTTGACCGTAATTGAACGAGATACGGTGGGGTTGGGTGTTTGACCGAAGTTGATCATCTCATCGCTTGCCACCAGGTTGAGAACCGGGGTAACCGAGTAAATCAGACCATTTCCGCTGCTGAATGAAGCTGGAACCGGATCATTGATGTTGAAGCTGGTTGAGAAACGCAGGAAATCCCAGTTGGTGATCTCAATGTCGTTTCTGTTAGTGTCCGGTCGCGTTGAATATACCAACCAACGACCAGCGGTCTGCAGCGGCGTTAGCGAGCCCGTGTCATTGTGGAAATTTCCGCCCGCCGCCATGACAATGTTACCCGAGCCGGTATTGGTAAAGGTCGCTCCATTGCCAAGCACCAAGTCATTGTTAACCGAGACTAAAAGCTGGAAAGGCGAGTTGTAGGCTGGATCTTGCAGAAGCAAGCCACTTCCTGTTGCAACAAGTGTGAAGTTGCCGCTCGGGATGTCACCAACCATGATTTCCTTGTTGAACCTGCCAAGGTCGCCAGCAGCCACGGTGCTGTTACTGTCGCGGTCAAATGCAGATGCTTGGACGAAGACATCGGCATTGGCAACGGTCGTACGAGGTGCCTGATGTCCAATCCACGCGAGGGCATCGACACCTGTTCCGTCTTCAATGGTGAATTCACCGCCTGCGATTGCGTTGATGCTTCCCTGAACGATGTATTGGGGATCGATGCCATTATTGTAGTGACCGATCAAGCCGGCTGCCGTACTGCCGCTGCCGCCTAAGAGGTCGATAATTCCGCCAGCCGTCACATCAATATTGCCGGAAATGTCATACATCCCATAATGGCCGACATGCCCGGCCGCCGTTGTCCCCATATCCCCACGGATAAAGACATCGTTGGTTGCTGTAAGCGCTATGTTTCCGCTGATTGAGGCAGCTCCAAGGTGCCCCATCTGAGCTCCCGAGCGGGCACCAAATCCGCCATCAACAAAGGCCTCATTGCTGGAGCTCACGATTATGTTGCCCGAAGCGCTGTTAATCGCAAAATGACCAACCTGACCGAAAGACTCGCTGCCATCACCTCCAACAACAACAAACTGGTCGAGCGCATTGATATTGATAGAACCTTGGGCATCCTCGAACGCGTAGTGCCCAATTCGCGCGGTGGATTGGTCACCCTGAGTTACATACCCATAGTCATCGAAGCCAATATAAACATTGTCCCCGTTGGTCATTATGTTGATTTTAATGTCACCATCGGTGTTGATGCCGTAATGGCCAACAAGGCCACCGGTGTATTCAGCCTCACCACCAACAACGATCAGGTTGCCACTTGCATCGATTTCAATATTGCCGCTTGCACTATAGTTGGAATCGAAAGGTGAGCCGATGTGGCCAATTTGTGCGGAAGCAAATTGGCCAGCTGCGTGAGAGCCCCGCAAAGACCCGACATAAATGTCTTCTCCAACTATTTTGATAAAGCCCGTTGCGCCGCCGTCGTAAGATTCATGACCGATCATGGCGGCGGCATATTTACCATCCCCGCCCGCAACAATCACCTCGTTGTAGTTTTGGTCGTTGGCACTGGTAATCTTTATATTGCCGGAAATACTGCCGCCAGCATCCCCAAAGGCATGCCCTATGGCTGCAGACGCGCCATCTCCCGAACCTCCACGAACAACAACATCGTCAGCCACTGTAATGTTGATATTGCCGCTGAGACTAACATCGGCATTAGCATAGGCCCCAAGACGTGAAGAGCTTCCATTTGAAGCGCCAGCGACATCCAGATCGTGCGCAAAGACATTGACGTCACCCATCCAGGTTCCAACATGTACATTGTTGGAGTTATTGAACTCACGGATGTTGAGGTCTCCATTGTCACCTTGGGAGTAACCATATGCGTTCGCATTTGTCGCGATATCCGTCAGATTCAGCAATGGAAATCCGGACAGGTTGAGACCTGTCGTTCCATCCCAGCCTGCGACTAGGTTGATGTTACCTGTCCCCTCGATTTGCAGTGATTTTTCGAACGTCACTTCGCCGGTGGCCAGAAAGCTCAGTGAGTGATCTGTGTCGAAGGAGTCGGAGTAACCAGGGCCGTCAAATATGATGTCGTCTGTAAAATCAGGTGAGGACTGATTTGCGTCTTTGATCTGCGTATGTGTATTGGCGACAAGTACATCACCGCCAATAAGATCCTGTCGGATCATCGTCGCAAAATCACCACCGGTGACTGAAAGGCCGTTGGTGATGAGAGCGACATTCGCAGAAGAAACGGAGCCACTAATTTTGTGGCCAATTCTATAGCCGCCAGTATTTGCCTCAAGCGAGGTTTTGCCGCCGGCAACAACGGAAATATTACCCTGGATGTTGCCGCTTACTCCGCCGCTGGCCGAGCCGTGACCAATTTGAGCGTGGGTGTTTGTACCAGCTCCGCCAACGAGGTTTAAGTCGCCTTTCAATTGGAGATCAATCGCACCAGAAGCCGCACCCGCAAAGCCAACCTGCGAATAGGCATTGGCCGTGCTAGAGCCTGTGAGGTCCACGCCATACGCCATAATGCTTGTTGTGCCACCGCTGGATCCGAACGCTAAGCCGGTTGCGTGCGTGCCATCGCCAATGAAAACACTACCTGACCCATTGCCATAGGAGTTGGAGTTAAAGGCCGCCCAATTCACAGTGGAATTTGCCGCTACACCTGATGAGCCTGAAAAGCCCGAGCTGCCATCCCAACCAGCAACAAGGTTCAAGTCGCCGGTACCGTCAATCTGAATGCTGGCATTACCAACAATATGGCGATGTGCAAGCAGCGTAAGATCATTTTTCGTGGTTTGGGTGATCGCGGAATTGACAAAGATGTCGCCGTTGCCCGCGCCGGAGGCGTTAGTTGAGACAACAACATTGGCGGTCAAAAGCGCGTTGCTGATTGTTGTGGCCTGTGTGGCGTCGATGGTAAAATCGCTGGGGTCGAGCAACAATATGCCATCATTGCCGCTTGTGCCCCCGAGGTCGACCTGGCCAGCAAAATCAAGCGTGTTTTTGCCCGAAACTTCGGCTGAGCCGCCATTTTCACCATGCGCAGAAATGAAGCCGTAAAAATCGGTATTCTCATTGCTCCAAACGACTACCTCTCCGCCGTCGCCCATGGAAATAGCATCTGCCTTAATCTGAGTATTAGCATCGGCTGAAATATAGTTCGCAGTTGTAAGGCCAGTGAAATCGCCACCCTGGAACGCCCCGCCAATGCGGATACGGCCGCCGCCTTGCGTTCCTGACGCGTCCACGGTTGCGCTCTCAAGCGAAA
The DNA here is from genome assembly GCA_050306195.1 of Ensifer sp. Taxonomy (GTDB): domain Bacteria; phylum Pseudomonadota; class Alphaproteobacteria; order Rhizobiales; family Rhizobiaceae; genus Ensifer_A. Next base: position 5,290 of record JBNLGT010000086.1, on the reverse strand, counting down.
TGTCCGTGCCGCCAATGTCGATTTGGCCGCCAAACCCGTTTTCGCCATCGGCCTGAAGAAGCCCACCAATCGATACTTCGTCAGCGTTGAGGAAAATCGAGCCGCCATTGCCGCTGCGCGTTGCCCTGATTTTCTTCGCGACACGCACTTTGCCGCTGCCTGCAGTCAGGAAGATACGTCCGCCGGACGCGGATACCCGGGTTGCATTAATTGCACCGCCGTTGTTGCCAGCCAGCGCATAGATGTTGCCGCCATTAGCGCGCAGCTCTGCCGCCGCAGCCTTGATAATACCAGCTTCAGTGATTGAGGAATCCGCGTCGCCGACTTTGACGACAAACATGCCGTCATCAAGGCTTGTATCATGCATCAATACTTCGCGGCCTGCGGCAAGGCCCACAGTGCCGTTTTCGGCGTTCAACTCGCCTTCGTTTGTGATGTGGCGGGCAATGATGGCGATGTCGCCACCCAGCGATCCGACTTTGCCAAGATTGACAACTGATGCGGTGCTGTTATCAGAAAAGGTCATGTCGCCGCCATCTAGGAAGTCGGCGTCATTGATGTCGAGCGTGGATGCAACGAATTTGCCGCCAGTTTGAATAACACCGTCCTTGCCGACAACGATGCCGTTCTGGTTGATCAGATAGAGGTCGCCAGTTGCCTGCAATAAACCATCAATGTTGGATGTGCTCGCTCCAAGCACGCGGTTGAGTGTTGCGCCCGTGCCGTTGTTGAAGGTAACGCCTGCGCCGCCGCCAATGGAAAAGCTTTCCCAATTGATGATTGCGTTCTCACCGCCCTGGTTGACAAGCATCTGTGACCCGTTCGTCACGATATCCGCCTGACCAGCTGCGACATTTGCGCCCGTTGGTAGCTCGGCTGCTACACTGTGAAGCGGGGTGAGCGCGGTCGATGAAAGGATCAGGGCGCTCAGTGCTGCCTTACCCGCTTCGCGTGCCGAATATCGGTTTGTTACTCGAACCATTTTACTCACCAAACCTTTTTGCGAGTTGTGCAGCGCCACTCGTAATCACATCAAATTCCAGTCATCTCGGCTGCTGCGGTGAAGCCGTGCAGCGACAGGCGGACGTCCATTGGATCGCCCTTCAAATCGAAAACGCGCATGTTGATTTCGCTGCCCTTGCGAAATTTTTGGGCCAGCTTTCTGTTCATTTCAAAAGGTGCGAGGCAGCCATCACGATGACATGAGCGGAAGGCGAGGCGCATTAATGGACCATTGTCGATCCGTATTTCGATGCCCTTGCTTAAAAGCAGATCGAGCGGCGTTTCCACCGCAAACAGCGCCTTGCCTCCGTGGGTTGCCCGCAACTGCGTTAGTCTCAACCCGATTGTTTGTCCGTTTTGCAGATTGGTCGAGGCAACCGCGGCCATCTCACATGCGGGGTCCTCGTTTTCGGCTTTCTCGCAGGTGACCTGCCAATCCTGGACATTCTCGATAATGGTCTGTGCCGTGCTGGCCGGGTTTGTGCCGGTCAATAGCAACGACTGAGCCGCAGACTGCGTTGTACAAGTAAGCAACACCCAGACTGCGGCTACGGCAATGGCAAAGCCGTGCGGAATTATTGTTGTCCAGGCTTTGGAATATCCCGACATCTTATGCTCCAAGCGCACGGAGCCGGATCAAGGCGTCCTTCAGCCCGTTCAAAGATAGTTTGATCTGGAGGGCGCGGCCGCTGCGTTCCTTGAAGGTCAGGCTACCAGCATCCTTATCGGCAAGCTCAAAAAGCCCGTCGGTCGATACCTTGGTCTGGGCAATGCAGCCCTGACTGACACAGGTGACATAGTTGATTTCAAAGGGTGTCTTGCCGCCGCTTTCTCCAAAGCGCATTGGCTCGGATATCATCACACCGAGTGGCGCGCGGCTCGCGATAATGGCCTCTTTGTTGTTGTTACCAAGCGCAATTGCGATTTCGGCAATGGTGCCGGCGTTGCTGTTGATGACCTGAAGAGCTTCGCAAGACTTCTGTTCTTCGCCCACGCAACGAATGGTCCATGCGCCAAATGTCTCGGTCGTCTGTGATGGTTTGGAAGAAGGCGTCTGCTGAGCGGCCATGGATGTCGTGCCGACAAACAGCGCTACGGATGCCGTGGCAATAGTAATATTTCTCACACCAATCCTCCAGAAGTCCGGGCTTATGGCGATGGCCTCAAATTGGGACACCACATAACACAAGCCACAGTTTTTCATTTACGGATTGTTAACTGTTCAAAATGATTAAGTGTTGTCAAATAGTAAAATTCGATTTCTGCTTTAATAAAAGTGTAATTATTTCTATTAAATATTTACTTGTTGCTTATTTATTATTGAGTTTCAAATATTTATTCATTTAATTATCATTTTATGATTATTTGAATTTAATTTCTTACGATAAGTACGGCTCTTGAAATAGTAATTGTGGTTAATTCGACTGGCGAGTGATCCGGCAAGTTCTGTTGTTGCTGCTGAGATTAAGACGCTTCGCGAGGAAAATTTTGGTCCGAGAAGCGGGCGGATGCTCGAACAACGCTTTCTCAAGGAAATCATGCCCCGCTCCAAGGGGGGGCTTTTGTGGGCGGAAAGACGAAAAGTGAGCAGGTATAGGTTTTGGTGCTGTAGCCTTGGCGGGTTCGAAAGGAGTGACTGAACCTGCTTGGAAGAGCAGGCGCTATTTCTAATCCCCCAAGGTTCATCGGGGAATGTGATGCGGTTTGTCGATCCCCATCGTGTTTCTAGGAAACACTAAGCAGTATTTTGTACCTTTTATATTTCAATGGTTCGTTGGTGATCCCGACGCGATTCGAACGCGTGACCCTCAGATTAGGAATCTGATGCTCTATCCTGCTGAGCTACGGGACCACTTGACACCTCTCATACAAAAGCATGGCCGCTTCGCCAAGTTTTTTGTTGTCGTTCGAGAGCAGGAACTCATCTACCTCTCTGGTTGAAGATGCGGCCGCTTGCACGCTGATTGGTTAATCCTTCGTCAATCTGCATTTGCGACAATAACCACGGTGTGGTCTGCAATATGTGCTGGCCGCGAACAGGCGTTTTGAGGTTTGCGTACCGCGTAATGGGTTTGAAGATAAAGATCAAAATCCGGCTCTCCCGGAAGGTCGTTATCATTTTGTCCGCAGCAACCGTGCTGTTCGGCGCCAGTGGTGCTGCCGCGATTTATCTTGGTCGCGACGCCATTCTCGGGCCGTCATCAGAAAGCATTTATGGGCTCGAATGCCACGATGTTTTGCGTATTGCCGATGTGCGCGGGCGAGATGTTCCCTGGCTTCGCAAATATATCCGTGTTGAGCGGTCAGACGGCGAAACGATGCTGAAGACGGCCTTGCGCGTGGCTGCGGCCATGCGTGAACACTTACCGGCCGAACTCATCCATATAGCGGTTCTTGACGAAAAGGGGCCGGAATATCGCGCGCAGATGCGCGGGCGGGCGTTGGGAGCTGAAGTTTTCATCTTTCCTGAACCGGAGAGGGTGCCTGGCGCTACAGAGCATTACAAAGGGTATTATTACGAAGGTTTGGCCTCCGAGGACGGCGTCTTCTACGGTGAAAAACATCAGGTTTCCGCGCACGAGATGGAGAAAATGGTCTCCCTGATGACCGGCGTGAAGGAAGATTGCATTCCGCCAGAAAACGCTGCCGACGTTGCCGGCCAAACGAGTGGGCACGGCGGTGGCGGCGGAGAGGCGCCCGCCGGGCACGGCGAGGCAGGATCTGACGGTGGTGATGGCGGCGCTGAAAATGCGGGTCACGGTGGCAACGTTGACAGTGCGGACGGAGAGGTTTTGAACGAGCCTGGTTTCTTCGGCAAAATGTTGAACTTTGTCGGTCTGGGGTCCGGTGATGAAAATGCTGCAGCAGATCATGGCGGCGGTGATGAGCACGGCGCCGGTGAAGCCAATGATGGGCACAATGGTGGCGGAGCGGGTGATGGCGCTGGCCAATTACACGATGCGGCGCCAGGGCACGGCGAACATAACGAGGATATGACCGCCGCCGAGGAACCATCGATTTTCGGTAAGATCAAGACGGTCGTGGGCCTTGGCGCTTCAGAACATGCAGCTCCTGCCGAGGAACATCTCCAACCAGAGGATAGTGCCGAGAGTGAAGCACCGTCAATGCATGGCGAGGCGGGTAGAGAAGCCGATAATCCTGAGCCTGAACAGAAAGGCAGTGACGTTGTTGAAGATGAGGCAGCGTTTAAGGCCGTGAATGAGGTTCCGGTCGTTGAAAGCGAAAACGATCATTCCAATACGTCACATGATGGGGATGCCATTGCCTCCGAGGGAGAGGAGGCGGATTCTTTGGCCTGGGATGGTGGTTTTGACGGCGAAGTCATCATTAAGGACGGTCCGAGCGACGCCCTGATGCTGGGTTGGGAAGATGATACGCTTGATGCGTCGGACGATCAGCTCAAGCAGACGCTTGACCATGTGCCCGTGTCTTCGGTGAATGGCGGCGAAGACGCTGCACATTGAGGGGAATAATGCGCGCGAAAGCAAACGGCTTTCGTTCTTCTGGAACTTGCGAGAGGTTGCGCCCGAAGGCGCGCAATGCCCTCGGACGGCTCAAGTTTCGAATATCATTTACAAGCGGGTCAGTCAGCCTTTTGGCGACGGGCCGGGAAGAGGATGATGTCGCGGATCGATGGTGAATCGGTCAAAAGCATGATGAGGCGGTCGACGCCAATGCCCAGGCCACCTGCAGGCGGCATGCCCTGATCGATGGCGTCCAGGAATTCCTCATCGAGCTGCTTTTCCGTTTCGCCGCGCGCATGCGCCTGTTCGAGCTGTTCCACCATGCGGCGGCGCTGTTCTTCTGGGTCGTTCAACTCGGAAAACGCATTGCCAATTTCCCAGGCGTTGCAATAGGTTTCAAACCGTTCAACCAGACGCGGTTCGCCGGGAACTTCCTTGGCGAAGGGAGAAATATCCTTCGGGAAGTGGGTAACGTGAGAAGGCTGGATCAGTGTGGCTTCGACCTTTTCTTCGAAGATGAATGCGAGGCATTCGCCCCAGGTCCAGTCATCTTCAATCTCGAATCCGGCCGCTTTGGATGCGGCGCGAGCTTCTTCGTCGGAGCCGATGGCAAGGAAGTCGATGCCGGTGACGTCCTTGACTGCGTCTGGCATAGGAACGCGACGGAAAGGACCCTTGAACGAAATTTCCTGATCGCCAAACTTGAATTCTGTTGAACCGTGAATGTTCATCGACAGATGGGCGAACAGGCGTTCGACAAGACCCATGATGTCTTCGTAATCGGCATGGGCCCAATAGCACTC
>JBNLGT010000085.1:0-12551 GCA_050306195.1 Ensifer sp. | reverse complement strand
CAAGCCCTTCTTGGGATGAGGAACTGGAATTCTTTTCCATCAAGGTTCCCGATGGCCCGCTGACCTCGGTTCTTTGCGACATCAAGGTGGGCGACACCGTGCTGATGCGCAAGAAGCCGACAGGCACGCTGGTGCTGGATGCGCTGGTTCCTGGCAAGCGACTCTACATGTTCTCCACCGGCACAGGCATTGCGCCTTTCGCTTCGCTGATCCGCGATCCGGAGACCTATGAGAAATTCGACGAGGTTATTCTCACCCATACCTGCCGCGAAATCGCTGAACTGCAATATGGTTTCGATCTCGTAGAAGAAATCCGCAATCACGAATTCCTGGCCGAGATTGTCGGCGACAAGCTGAAGCATTATGCGACCGTAACCCGCGAAGATTACCCTTTCATGGGCCGCATTACAGACCTGATGGAAAGTGGAAAACTTTACACTGATCTGGGTGTGCCGCCGCTGAACCCGGAAACCGACCGCGGAATGATCTGCGGATCGTCCGCCATGCTGAAGGACACCAAGGAACTCTTGGAAAAGGCAGGCCTGACAGAAGGCGCCAACAACAAGCCAGCCGAGTTCGTCATTGAGCGCGCCTTTGTCGGCTGAACCGTCGAGGAATCAGCTGTTTTTAAAGGGGCCCATTGAGGCCCCTTTTTTGTTGGGGAGATGATGACAACTCTTTGTCTGTGCCCGCCACGCTAGGCATTGCGGATGTCTCGAACTGAAAAAGGTTGAATTGGAGCCAATAACTTAATCGTCCGTTATTGGATAAAACCTAAGATTGCATATATCCGTCGTATGTCCGGGAGATTGATCGTGTGGAAATGGATATTTTTGTCGATCGGATTAGCATTTATCTTTGATGGGCTTTTGAACAACACCTCTACTTCTCAGGTAGCGCAGCCTACGGCTGAATCTGCCGGACTTGAGAATTCGTCAACGGTGGCCTCTCCGGCGGAGTGCCTAGTAAACCAGTCGGGATTCAGCTCGTTGCAGACGGGCGATAGCTATTTGGCGGCCGTCGAAAAACTTGGTTGTGAGGGCGTGCTGGTATCAAGGTCTGAAATATTGGGCACAGTGACTGAAATGTATCAGTGGTACGGAAACGGTTTCGGAGCAAATATGAACGCGATGTTTCAGGGTGGAGGCCTCATATCGAAAGCTCAATTTGGTTTACGATAAACTCGTAAGTCAAGTGAACTCGCGTTTCAGCGCCTTGACCGCATCCATCGCGAATCGTGACAGCGGTTGCGGCAGATCATCCAAATCGAACCAGCCGAACTCCGGCAACTTTTCCGGCTCGACAATCTGTGGCTCACCGGAAAAATCCTCCGTGACATAGATGGTGGATACCCAGTGGTGGCCATCTGCTGGAAGGATTTGTTCGGAAAGGCAAAGGAAACGGATCTCGCCGATCTTCAGGCCGGATTCCTCTTCAGCCTCCCGTTTGGCCGCCTCGCTGGAATGTTCCATGTGATCGACCTTGCCGCCGACAATGTTCCAGTGGCCGGGCTCGGGCGCTTTGACGCGTTTATAAAGAAGAATAGACCGGCCACGCATTATAGCGAGGCCGGCGCCAAATCCTGGAAAATTGATGCCTGGTTGGGCCATCAGCCCTTGGCTGCAATCAGCATGAAGGCCGGAATGTCGTCGCCGAAGCCAATCGGTGTTGGGCCATCATCGCGGTCTTCGCGGCGGTTGCGGCGCGTCCGGTTGTCGTCATTGGCTGGATTCGGGCGGTTGTTGCTCCGCCGGTTACGATTTTCCTTGCGATCTTCTTTTGGCGCAGCGTTCATAAGGTCAACCTTTTCCTCAGAGGACTCGTTTGCTTCTTCTACCACTTCACTATGAACGCTGGATGAACCGGAGCGTTTGTTGCGAGACTTGTCGCGGTTGTTGCGGCTGCCACGACGTTTGTCGTCGCGCTCATTGCTCTCGTCCACTGTTGGTAGTGCTGCAAGATCGCCGTCCAGCCACTCGATCTTTTGGTCGATCAGCTTTTCAATAGCGTCCAGATATTTGCGGTCTGACTTGCAAACCAGCGTGAAGGCAGCTCCTTCACGGCCGGCACGACCGGTGCGGCCGATACGGTGCACATAGTCTTCCGCATGAATAGGAATGTCGTAGTTGAAGACGTGGCCAACAGCCGGAATATCAAGGCCGCGCGCAGCAACATCTGACGCCACGAGAATCTTGATATTCCCTTCCTTGAAATTGTGCAGCATGGTCATGCGCGAACGCTGATCCATGTCACCATGCAGTGCGCCTGCTGAAAAACCATGCCGGTCGAGTGAACGGAAAAGCGTCGCGACATCTCTCTTGCGGTTGCAGAAGATAATGGCGTTTTGCAGGTTTTCCTGAGCCTCAATAATTTCGCGCAGTTTAGCGCGCTTCTCATAGTCTTTTGCGTGCGAAGCGACGAGACGCTGGGTCACGGTCTTTGCGGTCGAAGAGGGCGGAGCAACTTCAACACGCACCGGATTTTGCAGAAACTGATCTGCAAGGCCCTGGATTTCGCTCGGCATCGTGGCTGAGAAGAAAAGCGTTTGACGGGTAAATGGGATAAGCTTGGCGATGCGCTCGATATCGGGAATAAAGCCCATATCCAGCATGCGGTCGGCCTCGTCGATGACGAAAATTTCCACACCAGTCATCAGCAATTTACCGCGCTCGAAATGATCAAGCAGGCGGCCCGGCGTTGCTATCAGCACATCTGCGCCGCGCTCCAGCTTGCGATCCTGATCCTCAAAGGAAACACCGCCGATGAGAAGCGCAACATTGAGCTTGTGATTCTTGCCGTATTTTTCGAAGTTTTCAGCCACCTGCGCAGCCAGCTCGCGTGTCGGCTCCAAAATGAGCGTACGCGGCATGCGGGCCCGGGCACGGCCTCTTTCCAGCAACGCAAGCATAGGCAGCACAAAGCCAGCCGTTTTGCCTGTACCGGTCTGCGCAATGCCCAGAATATCCTTACGCTCAAGTGCGGGCGGAATAGCGCCTGCTTGAATTGGGGTGGGGATTGAATAGCCGGCGTCTTCTACTGCGGAAAGCACTTTTGGGCTCAGGCCCAGATCAGCAAATGTTGTCAAAGGAAAACTTTTTCCGTTCCTGTTCTTGCGAACAATGGTGAATCACAACTTGGTATTTATGCGATGATGCGCTGCGGGATAGTCTGTATTACCCACAAAGTCAACGAAACAAAGGGTTTTTGGGCTGTAAAGGTTAAAGAACGGCCGCAATTTTAATGAAATTGTCGCTCGCTCTTCATATATAGTATGCAATACACCATCTTGCGGTGGTTGGCGGGGAAAAATACTAGTTTAGGTAGGTGTTGAGCTTTAAGCCGGCATTCAGAAAGGTTGCTGGATTGACGGCTTTACCGTTGCGGCGAACTTCATAATGAAGATGCGGCCCTGTTGAGCGCCCTGTATTGCCGGATTTCGCGACGATATCGCCAGCTTCTACCGACTGGCCGACCTTCACCAAAACGCTGGAGAGATGACCATACCGAGTGGAGATCCCGTTGGTGTGGCGGATTTCAACCAAGTTGCCATATCCACCCGCGCGACCGGCTTTCGTGACGACGCCAGCACCGGTGGCTCGAACCGGTGTTCCGTTACGCTGGCGGAAGTCAATGCCCGCATGCATGGCAAGCTTACGGAAGAAGGGATCTACCCGGTTGCCAAATCGGCTGGTAATGGCGGCCCCCGGCGCGGGATTGGCAAGCGGCAGCTTGCGCGCTTCACTTTTGATCTTTTCCAGTCGCTCAAGCGCCGTGTCCAGTGCTTCAAGCGAGGCGTCGAACTTGTTGGAACCAGCAATCGCTCCGGGTTCGGGTGCAATAAAAGGCCCTCCAACGGCGGTTGAATTGTCTTCGACATCATCAATCTTCGAAAAGCCGGTGCGCGACAAGATGCCCGCAATAGCGCTGGCGGTTTGTGATGCTCCGAGCGTCAAGGTTTGGATACGCGCCATCTGTTCGCGTTCGATATCTTTCAGCGAGCGGCTAACCCGAGAAAAGGTTCGCTCCGCGTTATCAGCATTTGATTCACGCAAGGGGACATAGCCCAGTGGTTGGGTGTAGGCCGATGCAGGTGTTTCGCTGCGCGTGCTCTTCTTGCCGAGTATCGCGTCAATTGCACCCTGGGCGGTGTTGCCGTTTTCAGCCGCAGTCACGTGGCGTGGATTCGGCTGCGGCAGTGGAACCTCTGTTCCCATAATGCCCGCTCGTTCAATCAGGGAATCGATACGTCCATGGCGAACGGAGAGGGCGCTTTGGCGCTCCAGTAGCGTCTCCACCTTCCGCTCAACCACTTGTTGGTCAAGAAGCTGGCGTGACGTAATTTTATCAACCTGAGCGCGCAACGCAGCAATCCGGTCTTCATATTCCCGTTGCATGCGGGCTTGGCGCGACATCGACGCGCCGATAAGGCCATCGCGAACGACCAGATAGGAGGTGGCGGATAGATATCCAATGGTGAAGACGCCAACGAAGCAGAATGCAATTGCCGTCATCCATGGCTTGACGGTCATATGGCGTATCTTGTCGCCGCTGGCAAAGATGAGAACATGCTGCCGCGAAGATTTGCCGAAGATCGCTCTTCCAGATTGTTTGGCCACTAATCGCTCCCGATTTTCCGCATTATTCACGCCTGATTCCAGTGCCAGCGATTACACACTGTTAAGGTTAACAAAGCCTTGAATTCAGACTCTAAAACTCGTGCGTGGGTGATGTGTCAGCCAGAACTTGTGGACGTAAGCGACCGGTAGAATGAGGGTGTGAGACCGGCTGCTGCGCGCGCTAAATCATTGAACGGTGGCTTCAAGGGCCCGCGGAAGTGTGTGCGTACAAGCTGTTGAAAAGCCGCCGCGGGATCGCGTTTCTCGCGTGAACATAAAAAGCGGAACCATTTGGCTCCAATTGCAACATGACCTTTTTCATCTTCATAGATGACGGAAAGGACGGCAGCGCTTTCATGATCTCCCGCTTCCTTCAGCTTTTCTTGCAGCGAGGGCGTAACGTCCAGTCCGCGCGCCTCGAGAATTAGCGGAACGACGGCCAAGCGGGCCGTCAGGCTATCACGTGTGCTGTGCGCAGCCTGCCAAAGACCATCATGGGCGTTAAGGTCGCCATAGTCGCCACCCAGCTCACGCAGGCGGTTGCGCACCATGAGAAAATGCTTGGCCTCTTCATCGGCCACCTGCATCCAGCCGTCGAAGAACGATCTCGGTACGTTCTGGGTTGTAAAGCGGGCCACAATATCGAGTGCGAGATCGACGGCATTGAGTTCAATATGCGCCAGAGCATGTAGAAGCGCGATACGCGCCTTGACCGACCCTACGCCTCTATTTTTTACCTGTGTGGGTGGTACAAGTACCGGTCTTGCAGGGCGACCCGGTCGCTCGGGAATGGCAGGGTCGGAGGGTGACCGCAGGGAAATTTTCCGCTCAAACCACATCCGCGCCGTTTCCCGCGCAAGCGCTGTCTTTTGGTCAAGGTCAGGGTCGCCAAGCGCTGCAATGGCGCGGGCTCTCAATGTTTGCTCGGCCATCAGACCTGTCCGTCAACCGGCTTCGCGAAGGGCTTGTAGAACCGCTTCGGCATGGCCCTTGGCTTTGACCTTGGCCCAGGTCGCCTTCACTTTGCCATCTTCACCGATCAAGTAAGTTGTGCGCTGAACCCCCATATACTTGCGACCATACATGCTTTTTTCCTGCCACACGCCATAGTCTTCAAGTACGCTCTTTTCCGTGTCTGATGCCAGGATGACGGAAAGGTTTTGCTTGGCGATGAAATTGTCGTGGCTTTTGACGCTATCCGGTGACATGCCAATAACAACGGCATTCAGTTTCTCGAATTCCGCGGAAAGGGCGGTAAAATCGACAGCCTCAATCGTGCATCCCGTCGTGCTATCCTTCGGGTAGAAGTAAAGGATGACATTGCGTCCGGAAAAATCGGCCAACGAAACCTGGCCGCCGCCGTCGCGTGGCAGGGTGAAATCGGGTGCTTTGTCGCCTGGCTGAAGTTCACTCATCGGCTGATTGCATCCTTTCATGTTGCTTTTACGGACGGTATATGCGCGGTTATATTTATATTGTGAATCGGCGCAAGAGCTGAGTTCCAGAAGGAGCAACCCGGTATGGAGGGCTTGCACGGCGGCAGTGACAGCGAACTTGTAACCCCTGAAGGGGGCGAGGTCGATGAGCTGCGTCCGGTTGAAAATCCAGGCAAGACGAAACGTAAAAAAGACCGAGGGTTCTTTCGTGTCTGGCGCGTTCTTATATGGCCGATTGCGCTGGTTCTTGTGCTGTTGTTTGGCGGCTATTTTGCCATTGAAAGCGGCTACCTTGATAAACCTCTGAAAACGGTCGCCTTCCGGCTGCTCAACCAGATTGCTGGCGATGATTTTGATATCCAGCTTGAAAAGACGGTCCTGCGTTTTGGCAGCCGCGGCGGTCTGGTTCTGGAGGCGCGCAATGTATCGCTTTCCGACAAGGCCACCAGCTTGCCCCTTTTCAGGACCGATAAGGTAAGGATCAGGCTCGACATAGAAAATGCTTTTGGGGCCGGTGTTTCCGCTGATGAAATAGATCTATCAGGTGTTTCGTTGGATTTTCAGGCATTCCAGCATGACAGTCAGGAAGCGCTGCGGGTGGATGTAATACCCAAGGTCATGGAGCAGGTATTTGCCGCACTGTCGCACGTGTCAGAAGAACTGGGATCGGCGGGCGCAAAACGTATTTCCCTGTCCGATTTGAGATTGGTTCTACCCGCCTTACAGGAGCGCACTGCTGCGCTCATTATTGAAAAGGTGGAATTGACCGGCGATGGCGATGGCGATTTCTCACTGGCTGGCGCTTTTTCAATGGACGGCAAGAAGGGATCAATTGCTGGAGCGGCATTGAAGGGTGAGGGCGGTATCAATGCGGTTCACCTCTCCATTGAAGAATTGAATGTCAGTCCTTTCTTAAGCAAATGGACGCGCGAGGGCGCGCCGAATTTGGGACTATACGGAACAGCCAACCTGACGCTGGATGTTACCCGCGCTGGCCCGGATAGCCCGCAGCCGGAATTGACGCTTCTTTTGACCTTGCCGGATGCTGCTTTTTACGGAGGGGGCGTGGCCGCGCAAATTAACAAGGGCGAGCTACGCGCGCATTACGACTTTGCCGCAGACAAGATCGAAGTTGAAAAATCTATCATTGAATTCCCCGGCGCAAGATTGCCATTCAGCGGCGGTATTATTGACGGTGACCGGCTGGACCGCAAAGGGATCGATCACATTGGGGTTGAGTTGGTGATCGATCAGGCCATCTCCCGCACGGCAAGCATGCAGGAGCGGCCGCAGAACTTTTCCGGCAAGATATTGGCCGATTTTGATCCGGAAAAGCTGATACTCAAAAGCGATAATCTGTTTGTTACGACAGCAAGCGGCTTGCTGGGCGGCTCGTTATCAATTGATTTCGGCAAGGAGTACGATCCGCGCTTCGACGGAGACTCGCCGGAAATCAGCCTGGCCCTCTATTCCGACCGCATCAGCACATCCGCTTTCAAACAATTATGGCCGTTTTGGCTGGGTGATAAAGCGCGCGAATGGGCTGGCGATAATCTGTTTGCGGGCTCGCTGCGCGATCTGTCAATATCGCTTTATCTGCCTAGTGGGCGGCTGCCCGTTTATCCCGAGCCGGTCTTTCTAGAAAAAAACGAACTGCAGATCGATTTCTCGATGAGGCGCGGGCGGATCAATATAGCCGGGGATATTCCGCCGCTGCGCGACACGGTGGGAAAATTTCACCTTGAGGGCAGACGGCTGGAAGTCTCCATCGAAAGCGGTAGCGCTTATTTTCCCTCCGGCCGCGTGGTCGAACTGAAAGGCGGTACGCTGACACTTGGCGATATTTACCAGCCTCAACTCGATACCGAAACGGACATGAAAATTGCTGGGCCTGCGGATGCTGTCGGCGAGCTTGCAACCTACCGTCCCATTCAAGCGCTGGAGCGCATTGGTTTCAAGCCGGAGGATTTCTCCGGCTACGTGACCGCAACCCTGGCGGCGCATTTTCCATTGAACGTCGATGAAGCGGGCGAGACTGAGGCCAGCTGGAAAGCCCAGCTCGCGCTGGACAATGTCAGCATATCGAAGCCGATCGGTGGGAAAACGATTAGCGCCGTAAACGGCCAACTGGCCATTGACCCCGAATCTGCTGCGTTGGACGCCTCGGTCGCGGTGGACGGTGTGCCGCTTCAAATTTCTATGGTTGAGCCACTGGTCAAAGATGTCGACATTAAACGTCGACGCACACTTTCAGGTACTCTGGATGGTCCCGCTCTGGCCAAGCTGGTGCCGGGTCTGGAAGACGTTGTTGACGGCAATGTGCGAATGCAGGTGGAATTGCAGGATGAGGCCCGGCAAACAGTAAAGGCCGATTTGACGGACGCTGCCGTCACTATTCCTTGGGCCGGTTGGACAAAGGGGCCGGGCATTCCGGCAAAAATTTCTTTTGATACGACAAAGAACGGTGACCGTTTCGACATTTCAAAATTCAACTTTTCCGGTGATGGTTTTGGGGCCACTGGTGAATTGTCCACTGGCGATAAGGGCCTGACCGCCATCAAATTCTCGAGGGTGAAGCTTGCGCCGGGTGATGCGTTCTCATTCTCACTTCGCCGCAGCGCACATGGGTACATCATTAACGTGAAGGGCAAATCCGCCGATTTGCGTGGTGTTTTATACAAGGTTAAGTCGGATGGGGCCGGCAGCGGCGGAAAGACGCCGGACGTGAAGGTGACGGCGCAACTTGAAAAGGCCATCGGCTTTAACAACGAGATTATGCAGAATGTTGACTTTGATTTCGAAACGGTGGGCGGTGAGCCCGCTCTGTTGAAGCTCAATGCGGTCAGTGGCGGAGGCCAAGCTGTAGTTGTTTCCACACAGAAGGATGAGGCCAATCGCCGTACGATTGAAATCACCACCAGCGACGCGGGCGCCCTGGCGCGCTTCACCGGGCTTTACACCTATATGTATGGTGGCCTTCTAAACCAGAAGGTTCGCTATCTGGGAAAAGGCGAGTGGACGGGCTCGGTGGATATCCGGCGGTTTGACCTGCTCAACGAGAAGCGGTTCGAAGACCTGGTGAGTACCCGTTCGGGGAAAGACGGCAAAAGTCTGAACGAAGCCGTGCACAAGAATATCGACCTTCAGGCGCAGCATTTTTCGCGTGGAAACGCCCAACTTTCCATCAAGGACGGTGTGTTTTCGGTTAGCCGTGGCGTGGTGCGCGGCGAGCAGGTCGGAGCGACCTTCCAAGGCATCGTGCGTGATAAGAATGGCAACATGAACATGACCGGCACATTCATGCCCGCCTATGGTCTCAACAGGCTCTTCGCGGAACTGCCTCTCATAGGCATCATTCTGGGGAACGGCCGGGACAAGGGCCTGATCGGTATTACATTCCGGCTTGCTGGCCCGATCTCCAAGCCGAAATTGCAGATCAACCCGCTCTCAATCATAGCCCCGGGCGTTTTCCGCGGTATCTTCGAATTTCAGTAGGGCGCGAAAGGTGGTCCGGATTAAACCGGACGCACCAATACGTGTTTTTTCTTGCCGAGAGAAAGCTTGATCACGCCGTCGCCTGTGACCTCAGCGGAGCCAACCATCGTCTTTTCATCCGAAACCTGAACGTCGTTGACACGAACGGCGCCACCCTTGATGTGGCGGCGGGCTTCGCCGTTGGAGGCGGCCAGATCGGCTGAAACAAGCAGGCTCAAAAGGCCGACGCCGCTTTCAATTTCCGCTTTGGCAACCTCAACGGTTGGCAGGTTCTCATCCAGTGCGCCTTCCTCAAAGGTTTTGCGCGCTGTTTCCGCGGCCTGATCGGCTGCCGCACGTCCATGCAGAAGGGCGGTCGCCTCATTGGCAAGCACTTTCTTCGCCTCGTTGATTTCCGATCCACCCAGCGCCTCCAGCTTGCGGATTTCATCCATTGGCAGAGTGGTGAAAAGCTTCAGGAACCGGGCAACATCGGCATCCTCGGTGTTGCGCCAATACTGCCAGAAGTCCCATGGGCTGAATTGCTCTGCATTCAGCCACACAGCGCCCTGCGCCGTCTTGCCCATCTTTGCGCCGGAGGCTGTGGTCAAAAGCGGTGTGGTCAGCGCATAAAGCTGGTGGGTGCCCATGCGGCGGCCAAGGTCAACACCGTTGACGATATTGCCCCACTGGTCTGATCCACCCATTTGCAGGTTGCAGCCATAACGGCGCGCCAGCTCGACATAGTCATAGGACTGGCAGACCATGTAGTTGAACTCGATGAAGCTCATCTCCTGTTCGCGCTCAAGCCGCAGCTTGACCGAATCCATGGTCAGCATCCGGTTGACGGAAAAATGACGTCCCACCTCGCGCAGCATGTCGATATAGCTGAGCTTGAGCAGCCACTCGGCATTATCCGCCATCATCGCGTCGGCCTTGTCGTCGCCAAAATTCAGAACTTTAGCAAACACGGTCTTGATCGACGCCTTGTTGGCCTCGATCTCTTCAACCGTGCGCATGGGGCGTGTCTCGTCCTTGCCGGATGGGTCGCCAACCATCGTTGTACCGCCACCCATGAGCGTAATCGGCTTGTTGCCCGACTGTTGCAGCCAGTAAAGCATCATCAATGTCAGGAAGTTGCCGATATGCAGCGACGGCGCGGTGCAGTCATAACCCACATAGGCGATGATTTCCTTTTTGGCAGCGAGCGCATCCAGGCCCTCGAAATCGGAGCATTGATGAATGAAGCCGCGTTCTTGCATGATATTCAGGAAATCGGACTTGTAACCGGACATGGGTTGGTTCTTTCTGGCCTTGATGTATCGCGGAAATAAAACCGGATGTATGACAGTTTCGGGCGGCGCTTTAGCATTGTTTTTGTGAAAGTGCACCCGTTTTGGGTTTAAATGTCGGGGTTTATGCCAATGAGAACGACAAACGGCGTGATGACGACGATCGGATTGATGAGCGGCACGTCCTTGGACGGAATTGATATAGCGCTCCTAAGGACCGACGGGGAGAGCGTGGTTGAACGCGGGCCATCCATGGAGATTGCCTACGATCCGGCCTTCCGCAGGCAATTGGCGCAGGGCCTTGAGGACGCGAAATCAATCAAGAAGCGTGATGAAAGACCAGGGGCACTGGACGCCCTGGAAAGAGAGCTCACGCTACGTCATGCCGCAGCGGTAAGTATTTTTCTGGAACGAAACAGAATTTCGGCAGCCGATATCGATGCCATCGGCTTTCATGGTCAGACCGTCTTGCACAGACCGTTGCAGGGCCTGACGGTTCAAATCGGGGATGGCGCACTGCTGGCGCGCGAAACACAGATACCGGTGATCTTCGACATGCGCGCCAATGACATGTTGCACGGCGGTGAGGGCGCTCCACTGGTGCCGGTCTACCATGCCGCTCTCGCAGCCAATCTTCCCAACAAATCCCTGCCGATTGTTTTTGTGAACATCGGCGGCATATCCAATCTCACCTATATCGGGCCTGACGGTGAGATCATCGCCTTCGACAGCGGACCCGGCAACACACTGATTGACCAGTGGGTGGAGACACATGCGGGGGTTCCGTTCGATCAGGGTGGGGCTATTGCCTCCGAAGGCGTCGTAATTGCCGGTCTGGTCGACCGTTATTTGGAAAACCCGTTCTTTGAAGGCGGCAAAAGACGCTCCCTCGACCGGAATGATTTTTCACCGCCCGATGCCGGTGAGGCCGGGTTACATGACGGAGCGCGAACGCTGGCCTATGTCACTGCAGCGGCCATCCTGAAATCGGCGCATCACCTGCCGGTGACACCAAAGCAATATGTCATTTGCGGGGGCGGGCGATTGAACCGAACAGTCATGAATGACCTTGCCCAGCTCGCGGGCGTAGAAGGGGCGACCGTCGTCAATGCGGATGATGTGGGATTAAATGGTTCGTCTATGGAGGCGGAAGCCTGGGCCTATCTGGCTGTGCGCTCCATCAAAGGGCTGCCGCTAACATTCCCGCAAACGACGGGGGTGATGGAGCCGGTAACTGGTGGAATACTGGCCCAGCCCTGAGCCTATTCCAGATATTTGAACCACTTGTCTTCGAGCGCCGCCTCCAGATCAATATCGTTATGGCGGGCGAAAAGCAGCAGGTGAGCCAGAAGATCGCTTGCTTCCTTGCCGAGGCGGTCGCGGATCTCATCTGAAGCGAGATCTTTCGTCCTGCCTCTGCCGCTCAGGCGCAGCGCCTCAGCGGTAAGTTCGCCCAGTTCTTCCTGCAATTTGAGGAGGTACCAATCATCATCACGGCGAATATCGCATCTTCGGGCGTAAAGATCCGAAACTTTTGAGACTTTCTCAGAGAGTTCTTTAATCGTCGCAGCCATTTTCAAAGCACCCCACGTGCGGCGAACCTTTCGCCATCGCGTAACCCTAGCTCAAAAGCAGCCCGAAGTCCGTCAGCATCCCGAATGGTGAACTTGTTGACGGTAATGTCCTCGGACGGTCCAGCGATAACGCGTCCTTTGGCAGACGGCGGTGTGCGG
>JBNLGT010000084.1:0-12685 GCA_050306195.1 Ensifer sp. | reverse complement strand
CGGAGGGTCGTCTGCTGACGGATCTCTGTGTGGCGCTGGCGCGCGTGCCGCGGCGGCTGGGCGAGGGCGGCGATGCCAGCCTGCAGCGTGCCATTTCCGCTGATTGCCTCTCAGGTGCGAAGTCTTCGCTTAAAACCGGTTTTGATCCCCTGAATTGTGACATGTCAGCGCCTTGGAAAGGTCCGAGATGGCCGGAGCTTGAGGTATTGTCTGATGATCCGTGGCGGACCAATGGCGATACGGTGGAGCGTATTGAGCTTATGGCTGCGAAGCTGGTTGGCGGTGAGTTGGACTGCCCTGAAGGCTGGACTGCTACTCAAGTTGTGCTTTCTGAGATTGAAAATCGGTTGAAGCCTTCTGTCCAGAGTTCAGGTCGTGCGGAACTGGATGGGCTTCTGCGCGGTCTTTCCGGCAGCTTTGTTCCGCCGGGACCGTCGGGCGCACCCACCCGGGGGCGCCCTGATGTCTTGCCCACGGGCCGTAATTTTTATTCGGTCGATAGCCGCGCCGTGCCTACGCAGACAGCGTGGGAATTGGGTCGTAAATCGGCAGAGCTCTTGGTGACACGCTATGTGCAGGACCATGGCGACTGGCCAAAAAGCTTTGCGCTTACGGCCTGGGGAACGTCCAACATGCGCACCGGGGGAGATGATATAGCGCAGGCTCTGGCGCTAATCGGTGCAAAGCCGGTTTGGGACAGTGCGTCGCTTCGTGTAACAGGCTACGAAATTATTCCTGTTTCCTTACTGGGCAGACCGCGCGTGGACGTTACGCTGCGTATTTCGGGTTTCTTCCGCGATGCTTTTCCCGAACAGATTTCGCTTTTTGACAAGGCTGCACGCGCCGTTGGCGCGCTTGATGAAGATGAAAGCGATAATCCGGTGGCTGCGCGCATGAAACTTGAACGGACACACCTTGAGAAGGCCGGAGATGATCCGGCTGAGGCCGCGCTCAAGGCCGGATTTCGCGTATTTGGCTCCAAGCCGGGCGCATACGGGGCCGGACTTCAGGCGTTAATTGACGAAAAAGGCTGGGAGAATGCGTCCGATCTCGCCGAAAGCTATCTTGTTTGGGGTTCTTACGCCTACGGTGCAGGTGAAGAGGGGCGCGCTGAACGCGGGGCTTTTGAAACGCGGCTCAAATCAGTCGATGCGGTCGTCCAAAACCAGGATAACCGCGAACATGATCTGCTCGACAGCGACGACTATTACCAGTTTGAAGGCGGTATGACGGCGGCGGTGGAGCATCTTAAAGGGGAGCGACCCGCGGTCTACCACAATGATCACTCGCGGCCTGAGCGGCCGGTGATCCGTAGCCTTGAAGAGGAAATTTCCCGCGTGGTGCGCGGCCGGGTGGTAAATCCCAAATGGATCGCTGGCGTCATGCGGCACGGCTACAAGGGCGCGTTCGAAATCACCGCGACGGTTGATTATATGTTTGCCTTCTCAGCCACCACGGGAGCCGTGAAAAGTCATCACTTCGAAGCAGCCTATCAGGCTTTTATTGCTGACGAAGCGGTGCGCGACTTTCTGGCGGAGAAGAATGCGCCTGCGCTAAGAGAGTTGGCTGAACGCTTTATTGAGGCGATGGATCGCGGTTTGTGGACCCCGCGCTCAAATTCTGCCAAGTTTGATCTGGAGGAGTTGATCCGCAATGACTGAAGAAACCCGCAATGACGATGCGCGCCATGCCGTAAAGATGGCCAAAAAAAAGGCCGCGCGCGACAAGATCATGAGCACCAAGACCGGTGAAAAGGGATTGATTATTGTCCATACCGGCAAGGGAAAGGGAAAGTCGACGGCGGCATTCGGCATGATTTTCCGCCACATCGCCTACGGCATGCCTTGCGCTGTTGTGCAGTTCATCAAAGGCGGCATGGAGACAGGGGAGCGGGATCTGATCGTCGGAAATTTTTCCGATATTTGCGAATTTTACACGATGGGCGAAGGTTTCACCTGGGAAACGCAGGATCGCGCGCGCGATGTTGCAGCTGCGCAGGCCGCATGGGAAAAGGCAAAGGACCTGATTTCGTCAGGGGAAAGGTCCATGGTGCTTCTGGACGAGATCAATATTGCGATCCGCTACGACTATATTGATGTCAACGAGGTGGTGGATTTTCTCAAGACGCAAAAGCCGCCCATGACGCATGTTGTTCTCACCGGGCGTAACGCGAAGGACGAGATTATCGAAATTGCTGATCTGGTAACGGAAATGGAGCTGGTCAAGCATCCGTTCCGTTCTGGCGTCAAAGCGCAGAAGGGCGTGGAATTCTGATGGCGCTAGGATGGCAGGGCTGGGCGTTGCTCTCGGCCGTATTTGCTGCTTTGACGGCAATATTTGCCAAAGTTGGCGTTGAGGGCGTGAACTCAGATTTTGCGACTCTGATCCGGACTGCGGTCGTTTTTGCGGTTCTGACAGTTATCGTCTTGTCCACGGGCCAATGGCAGCCGCTTAAGGAAATCGGTGGCCGGACATGGTTGTTTCTGACGCTTTCCGCACTTGGAACCGGGGCTTCCTGGCTTTGTTATTTCCGCGCGTTGCAACTCGGCGATGCCTCACGCGTAGCGCCGATCGACAAATTATCGATTGTTCTGGTGGCAATTTTCGGTGTGCTTTTTCTGGCCGAGAAACTCAGCCTGCTTCATTGGCTTGCAATCAGCATGATTGCTGGCGGCGCGGTGATGCTGGCAGTTCTTTAGGTCACGAACTCATAAATGAAGTTGTTTTGGCGACGAAATGACTGCAATCTGCTGCGTCAGTGATTTTAACCGGGCAACTAGCCCGCTTTTCAATCACTTCCTTGCATATTTTTGTCTTTTCGTCGCCAAAACAACTTCATTTATGAGTTCGTGACCTAGCGGCTACCAGCCAAGCCATACTCGAACCGGATTGGCTGGGTCGGCGATCAGCTTGATGGCAAGCGCAATACAGGTCACGACCAGAAGCGGCTTGATGATCTTTGCACCGTTTTTCATCGCCAGTCTTGAGCCAATTTGTGCGCCGAGAAACTGTGCGACGCCCATAGTGAGGCCTATTTTCCAAAGGACGACGCCGTAGAGCGAAAACACGCCGAACGCGCCGATATTGGTTGCGAAATTCAAAAGCTTCGTATGGGCTGTTGCCTTGAGGATGCCGAAGCCGGCCATGGCGACAAAGGCGAGCATAAAAAACGACCCGGTGCCCGGGCCAAACACGCCATCATAAAAACCAATCACTGGTACGAATGTCAGCCCGAATAGGAAAGGCGTCATGCGGGCCGCGCGGTGCACGTCGTCCAAATTGGGCTTCAAGGCGAAATAGAGTGCGACGGCAATCAGAATAAGCGGCAGGGCTGCCTTAAGCAGATCGCCGGGTACATAGGCTGCCGCCAATGCGCCGATGACCGACCCAGCGCCTGCCGTGAGTGCCATGGGAAGCTGGTCCCGCAGGTTCACGTGGCCCTTTCGGGCATAGGCCAATGTTGCTGAACCGGAGCCAAACAGGCCCTGCAGCTTGTTTGTACCCAGTGTTTCGAGCGGCGGGACGCCGACAATCAACAGCGCAGGTATGGTGATCAGCCCGCCGCCGCCGGCAATGGAATCAAAAAACCGGCGGCGAAAGCTGCCAAAAACAGCAAAGCAAGAAGATGTAGGGTGATATCTGCCAAGGGAACGTCCGTAAGGTGGGTGTTTCCTTATGGCAGTGCTCTTAGAGAGCTTCAAGCCGGTATTTTTCGCGTCGGGAGTGACTGGGCGATGCCAAACGAAATTTCAATGACAAGAAATCCGTAAAGAAGTGCGCTCGCTCCGGAATAAAGGGCATAGATCATCCATGCGGAGAAACCGAAACGACCTATCGCATCGAAGCGCGCAAGGACGGGAAACCGCAGATAAAGTCTGACTGCGCACCAGACCAGCACGAGTGTTCCCATGAGGGCAGCATAAAACGTATCAAAAAGCCCGGGCTCCATCCAAATGCCGCCCAGCTCCAATTTTTGATGCAACACGCCTAAGTAATTTGACATGAGGTGGTAGGTCCAGGGTGTCGCAAAAGGAAGTGTTACCACAAGGTCATAGATCGCACTTGCCAGATAAATACGCATGAAGGTTTTGTCGCTCAGCATTCAAAGCTCCTTTTCATTTGAATGCTGGCCTTGTAAACCTTGGAGTTAACTCCAAGGTCAAGAGGATGAGATGAAGATCGGTGAGCTGGCGTCAAAATGCGAAATCAGTACGGATACGGTACGCTTTTATGAAAAGGAGGGGCTGATCCGTTCACAACGCTTGGCTAACGGCTATCGTGATTATACGGAGGAAATGCTCTTCATTGTTCAGTTTGTCCGCGCCGCGCAGGGGCTTGGATTTACGCTCGCCGAGATACGCAAGGATATTCCGGCGCTTTTGGATGGTGAGCTGCCGCAGTCGCACGTCGCTGAAATTCTCGAGGGCAAAATTGCGGCCATAGATCAGCGAATTGAAGGACTGCTGGAGTTGCGCAACAGGCTTGAGGAGCAGCTGGGAAAGGCCTGTCCAATCCAGATGCGCAACGGAGCAATTGTCAGCCAATTTGTGGTTCGTGGAGCCGGATCGCTAACGAGGCGTTGATGACGTAAATGCAAGGGAATCTGCCGCATTCCTGTTTGACCCTGCATTGCGCTTGCTCTAACACCAAAAGACAAAATGTACGGCGGTGCCCCGCATGCGGGAGCTGAACGAGTCCGGTGAGGCTGACCCGATACGGAGCCAGGTCCGGAGCTGTCGGAACGGCCTTAGCGCTCTTTCTTGTTTGGAGAGTGTCTCCCGCTTCGTGCATTCGAAAATGAAGTGGAGGCCCGAATGTCGGTAAAACTCGGAATCATGGTTTGCGGTCATGGCAGCCGCAATCAGAACGCCGCGCGTGAATTCTCGGTGATCGCTGAAGAATTGCGCAAGCGCTATCCTGATTTGCCTGTTGAATATGGCTACCTGGAATTCTGCAATCCGGTTCTTTCCCACGGTCTCGACAAGCTGAAAGAGGCTGGTGTTACACGCATTCTGGCCGTGCCGGGCATGCTGTTTGCCGCTGGTCACGCGAAAAACGATATTCCCTCAGTGCTCAACACCTGGGCTGTGCAAAATCCGGGTGTGACGGTCAATTACGGGCGTGAGCTTGGCATTGATGTGAAAATGATCCGGGCGGCTGGTGATCGTATTCAGGAAGCTGTGGATGCAGCGAACAGGGAACATGGCAACCTGCCCCTGCATGAAACCATGCTGATGGTCGTAGGGCGAGGCGCTTCCGACCCGGACGCCAATTCCAATGTCGCCAAGGTCATGCGCATGCTTTGGGAAGGAATGGGGTTCGGCTGGGGCGAGACGTCTTATTCCGGCGTTACGTTCCCGTTGGTGGAGCCGGGTCTCGAACATGCTGCAAGACTTGGCTACAAACGCATTATCGTCTTCCCGTATTTTCTTTTCACCGGCGTTCTGGTGAAGCGCATTTATTCGGCAACGGATGACGTTGCTGCACGTTACCCTGACATACAGTTCGTCAAGGCTCCATACCTGAATGATCATCCGCTTGTGCTCGACGCCTTTCAGGACCGTGTGACCGAAATCCTGGAAGGGCAGGCTCTGATGAACTGCCAAATGTGTAAATATCGGGAGCAGGTGCTGGGCTTCGAAGCCTCTGTCGGTCAACCTCAGGAAAGCCACCACCACCATGTGGAGGGCATCGGCGGGGGACTGGAAAACTGTCCATGCGGGGGGGATTGTGACGCCTCATGCCGGGACGAGGCGTTTTGCAAGGCGAACGGATTGCCGTGGACGCCGGTTCACAGCCATGCGGAACCCGGATCGCTGGAGCCGGTCTTCGATTACGCGCCTTCAATTGCGCTGGGCGGAAAATACGCAAAACTGGAAAATGTGGTGGCAGATGAGCTGCCAGAGGCAGATTACGAACGTGAGCCGCATGTTCACGGTCCGGATTGCGGCTGTGGTCACGATCATGGCCATGACCACCACCACGATCATGCTCACCACCATCATGACCATGGTCACCATCACGGGCATTCCCATGATCATCATCATCCGCCTTACCCTCACGCGGATCATCCGCTTGGGCCCAAGAGTATGAAGAAGTCCTAAGTGGAAACGGAATTCGACTATATTCGCGAGCCCGCGGAAATTTATCGACGCTCCTTTGAAACGATCAGGGGTGAAGTCGATTTATCTCGTTTTTCCAAAGGTATGGAAGCGCTTGCTGTGAGATTGATTCATGCTTGCGGCATGGTCGATCTGGTTGATGATCTGGTGTTTTCCGAAACCGCTTATTCTGCAGGTGCAGATGCTTTGCGCGCCGGTGCGCCGATTTTTGTTGATGCAGAAATGGTTGCGCATGGAATCATTCGGCGGCTGCTTCCCGCGAACAACGATGTGATCTGCTTGCTGAATGACGAGCGTGTGCGTCCGCATGCGCAGGCAATTGGCAATACGCGTTCAGCAGCGCAGGTTGATTTTTGGAACGACCGTCTTGCGGGTGCCGTGGTGGCGATCGGCAATGCGCCGACGGCGCTTTTTCGCCTTTTGGAAAACATTGCGGCCGGCGGGCCGAAACCGGCATTAGTGCTTGGCTTTCCGGTCGGATTCGTCGGGGCGGCGGAATCGAAAGAACTGCTGACGACATTCCCTTCTTCCGGTCCGTTCATTTCCGTGAGGGGCAGGCGGGGTGGCTCTGCACTTGCTGCTGCGGCTGTCAACGCGCTTGCCGGAGGGCTGGATGGAAATGTCTGAGACGGTACCTGAGCCATGGCTCACCATTATTGGCATCGGCGACAATGGGCTTTCCAGCCTGTCGCCGTCCGCTCTGTCATTGATCTGGCAGGCTGAGACAATCGTCGTTTCTGAGCGCTTGGACGCGGTACTGGAAGGAATGCCGCCAAAAACGGTTTTGAATTGGGCTGAAGGCTTTCACGACGTGCTGGAAAAAGTTCTCGCCCTGCGGGGGCGCCCGGTGACCGTGCTGGCCACTGGCGACCCGATGCATTTTGGTATTGGCGCCACTTTGCGGCGGCATTTCCCGGCCGAGGAGATGCGTGTCATCCCGTCTCCCTCTGCTTTTTCGCTCGCCGCAAACCGGCTTGGCTGGGCGCTTCAGGATGCCGAGCAAATTTCGCTGCATGGACGCCCAGTGGAGACGTTGGCGCGCTACCTTCAGCCTTTGGCGCGGATCATTGCCCTGACTTCGGATGCTCAGACGATCCTGCAGGCCGCGCAGATCATGCAGGCAAACGGGTATGCGGGGTCGCATATTCATGTTCTGGAGCATATGGGTGGCGATGCGGAGCGCGTCGGACGCTACACCATTGAGGAAATTCTGGATGGTGAGCACGATTTTTCCGACTTCAACACGTTGGGCATTCACTGTGTCCGAAACACGTCCTTTCAACCCCTCGTGCCAGGCCTTGACGATGAAGCGTTCGAGCATGACGGGCAACTGACCAAAAAGGAAGTGCGCGCTACGACGCTCAGTCATCTACGGCCGTATCGAAATGGCCTTCTTTGGGATGTTGGCGCTGGTTGCGGCTCGATTGCGATTGAGTGGATGCGGGCTGGCGGGCGGGCTGTTGCAATAGAAAGCCGGGCAGAGCGTATCGAGATGATCCGGCATAATGCGAGCAGTCTGGGTGTGCCCGGGTTGCAAGTTGTCGAGGGGACTGCACCTGCCGCGCTTGCCGAACTGAAAAGTCCCGATGCCATTTTTATTGGTGGCGGCATTACAAATGACGGCGTGTTTGAGGCCTGCTGGCAGGCATTGAAGCCTGGTGGCCGCATCGTAGCCAACGCTGTGACTGTTGAAGGCGAGATGGCGCTTGCTTCGCTTCATGCGCAACTTGGCGGCGATATGGTGCGCATAGCAGTTTCGCGCGTGGAACCGGTGGGACGGTTTTCCGGTTGGAAGCCGCTTATGCCGGTCACAATCTGGTCGGTGGAAAAGGGATGGGAATGAGCGGAACGCTTTTTGGCCTTGGGCTCGGTCCGGGTGACCCGGAGCTGATCACGATCAAAGCGCATCGCATTTTGACTTCCGTGCCGGTGATCGCCTATCCGGCGCCCGATACGGGACCGAGTTTTGCACGCGAAATTGCCAGCCAGTTTATCAAGCCCGAACAAGTCGAAATCTCGATGGTTATGCCTATGCGGGTGGAGCGTTATCCGGCGCAGGAAATTTACGATGCCTCTGCCGAAGAAATTGCTCAGCACCTGGAAGCAGGCCGTGATGTGGCTGTCTTGTGTGAGGGCGACCCGTTTTTCTATGGCTCGTTCATGTATGTGTTTGAGCGATTGTCAGGGCGTTTTAAGACAGAAATTGTGCCTGGCATTTCTTCGGTCATGGCGGGCGCTGCCGCGTTGAAGCGCCCGTTGGCGTCACGCAATGATATTCTTGCCGTGATTCCCGGACCCTCCGAAACGGAAGACATGCGCGCTCGTATCGATGCCGCTGACGCGGTTGCGATCATGAAGGTGGGCCGCCATTTCACCCGTATCCGAACCCTGCTTGAGGATATGGGGCTTCTTGAATGCGCTGGATACCTGGAGCGGGTCAGTCTCGGGAATGAGCGTGTCATGCCGCTGAAAGATATCACTGAGGATAGCGTTCCCTATTTTTCCTTGATCCTGATTTACAAAGGACAGGAGGCGTGGATATCCCGCCTGCCGATTGAAATGAAAGCCTGATGCCATGATAAAACCGGCCGTAATCATCCTTTCCGATGCTGCTTTTAAGACGGGGCGCAAAGTGGCTGACGCCATTGGCGGCGAGCTTGTTGGCGCGCGGGCGCGCGTCGCCAGCGCCGACAGGCACTTCGAAAATGCCAAAACGGAAATACAGGCGCTTTTTGCAAGTGGTCGCCCGATTGTTGCTGTTATGGCGTCGGGCGCATTGATCCGACTTATCGCACCGTTGCTTGATGACAAACTCACCGAACCTCCGGTGATTGCGGTCGCTGATGATGGTTCATCCGTTGTGCCGCTTCTTGGTGGGCATCACGGGGCAAATGATCTGGCGCGGACGATTGCCAAAGCGTTGAACACACATGCGGCCATTACAACGGCTGGCGATCTGCATTTTGGTATAGCGCTTGATGATCCGCCAAAGGGGCTGGTGCTCGCAAATCCCGATAAGGCCAAGGCGGTCATGGCGGAACTGGTTGCCGGCAAGGGTGTGCGCCTTGAAGTGGCCGCGAACGAGGGGGAAGGCACGGCCAGTTGGTTCCAGCAGTCCAGACTGCCGTTTGACGAAAATTCGGAGATCAAACTGACTGTGACCGACCGATCTTACGAGCCCGGTTCGCTTGAGCTGGTCTACCACCCCAAAACACTCGTGCTTGGGATGGGGTGCGAACGTGGTTGCGATGTGACTGAGGCCATAGCGCTTGCCGAAAAGGTACTCGGTGAGAGCGGCTTTGCGCGCGAGAGCCTGGCGGCGATCTGCTCCCTTGATCTAAAGGCCGATGAGGCGGCGATCCACGCCGTAGCGGCCCACTTTGGCGTCCCGGCGCGATTTTTTGATGCGGCCACTTTGGAGGCGGAAACGCCGAGGCTTCAAAACCCTTCTGACATTGTCTTTGCAGAAGTGGGTTGTCATGGCGTGGCTGAAGGCGCGGCGCTCGCGGCTGTTGGCAAGACAGGTGATCTGGTTCTGCCCAAGATCAAGACAAAGGGTGCTACGGCGGCGCTGGCCCACGCTGATCACATCATTGTTCCAGAGGGGATCGGGCGTGCGCGCGGGCGGCTCTTTGTGGTTGGCATTGGTCCGGGGTCCGACGACTGGCGCTCTCCAGAAGTTTCGAAGATGGTTGGGCGGGCCAGCGACCTCGTAGGATATTCGCTCTACCTCGATCTGCTTGGGCCGCTTGCCAAAGACAAGGTCCGGCATGATTTTGATCTTGGCAAGGAAGAGGCGCGCGTTGTTCATGCCATGGAGCTGGCGGGCGAGGGCAAGGATGTTGCGCTTGTCTGCTCTGGCGATGCGGGCATCTATGCGATGGCAACGCTGGTTTTTGAGCTCTTTGACAAGGGCGGCATTTCAGATGCGGCCAGCCGTATTGAGGTACAGTGTTCCCCCGGCATTTCGGCGCTACAGGGTGCTGCAGCAAAGATTGGCGCGCCATTGGGACATGATTTTTGTACGATCTCGCTTTCTGACTTGCTCACACCATGGGAGCATATTCAGCGCCGGGTCAGGGCCGCGGGCGAGGGGGACTTCGTTATCGCATTCTACAATCCGGTATCGATGAAGCGACGCACGCAGCTTGCCTGGGCGCGCGATGAGCTTCTGAAATACCGTCCGGCTTCATCGCCGGTGGTTCTGGCAACCAATTTGGGGCGTGATGGTGAACATGTCCGCAGCGTACCGCTGGGCGAGTTGAACGTAGACGATGTTGATATGCTCACCGTTGTCGTCGTTGGATCTTCTGAAAGCAGAACCGTGACGACGGGCGATGGCAAGAGCTGGGTCTATACGCCGCGTGGCTACTCGGGCAAGGCGGATACAGGGATGAAAAAGGAAGCAGCGGCATGACCGTTTATTTTATTGGTGCGGGGCCGGGCGCTCCTGATCTCATCACCGTGCGTGGGTTGAAGTTGATAGAGCGCTGCCCGGTCTGTCTTTATGCGGGTTCGCTGGTGCCTGAGGAGATTGTACAAGCTGCACCGGATGGGGCCAAGGTCATGGATACGGCCCCTATGCATCTCGATGCAATTGTGGCTGAGATGCGGGCCGCGCATGCCTCTGGCCATGATGTGGCGCGTGTTCATTCGGGCGATCCTTCCATCTATGGCGCGATTGCAGAACAGATGCGCAGGCTTGATACGCTCGAAATTCCCTATGAAGTTGTGCCAGGCGTGCCAGCCTTTGCCGCTGCCGCCGCACGTCTCAATGCCGAACTGACGCTGCCGGAGATCGCTCAGACGATCATCATCACCCGCACCGGCATGAAGGCCTCCTCGATGCCGGAATTCGAGACATTGGAAATTTTGGGCAAATCGCGGGCGACACTGGCCATCCACCTTTCCGTTCGCAATCTCACCTATGTTCACGATGCGCTCGTTCCTTATTACGGAGAAGACTGTCCGGTTATCATCGCTTATCGAGCAACATGGCCAGATGAGAAATTCATTCGCACGAACCTGCGCGATATGAAGGACGAGGTGCGCAAGGCCAAGATCACCCGTACGGCGCTCATTCTTGTTGGTCCTGTTTTTGGCAAGGCTGAGTTTAGAGACAGTGACCTTTACAATGCCGATTTCAGCCATGTTTTGAGAAACAGAGGCAAGAAGAAGGTGGCTGGCGCGGTCTAAAAAGCCGTGCTAGAGGCTGACTGCATTCGTAAAACAAAAAATAAAAGAGAGCATCGAATGCATAAAGTCATTTTTGATACGGATCCGGGCGTTGATGACGCCATGGCGCTTCTGTTTCTGGAAAACCACCCCGATATTGATCTCGTTGGTATCACGACCGTTTTTGGCAATGCCTATATTGAAGAGACGACGAATAATGCGCTTTTTCTGAAGCGCGAATGGAATATTGCGGCACCTGTCGCCAAAGGTGCGGGGCAGCATTTTGAACCGAACCGCGTCAGCCATGAACCGCCGCGCGCCATTCATGGCAAGACCGGTCTTGGGCCGATTGAAAATCCAGATGTTTCCGGTCTTCAGACGGATCCGCGTGACGCCGCACAGTTTATCATTGAGACTGTTCGCGCCAACCCGCATGAAATCACCATTGTAGCCGTCGGGCGCATGACCAACCTGGCTATTGCGCTACAACGTGATCCGGGCATTGCCTCCCTGGTCAAGCAGGTGGTTGTGATGGGCGGCGCTTTTGATCATCGGGGCAATGTGACGCCTGCTGCCGAGGCTAATATCCATGGTGATCCGGAGGCGGCCGACAAAGCATTTACCGCACCGTGGCCTGTCGTGTTGATTGGCCTTAACATTACGCACCAGACGGCGATGACCCGTGCTGAACTGGCCGAAATTGCCGAGGCGACCGGCGCGCGCGGTAAGCTGCTCAACGATCTGTCACAGGAGTATTTTGATTTCTATGACAGTATCGGTGATGACAGTTTTGATGGCATGATCGTTCATGACAGTTGCGCTGCTGTCTATGTCACATCGCCTGAGCACTTCACTACCCGTTCAGGCCCGGTCAGGGTTGTTTGCGGTGGCATCGCTGATGGCCAGACAATCCAGATGGATGACCGTATTGGTTTTTCCATGACCGACGAGTGGAAGACATTTCCGAGCCAGAAGGTTGCTGTTGAGGTGGATTCGGTTGCGGTGTTGAAAGTGCTTCGCGATACGTTGCGTTTGGTCAAAAGCTGATTTGGCGGCGTTGGCAATCTGCGGATTGTTCGTGAAACCGCAGAATGGTTCCCAAAGCCTGATACTGCGGACTCTCACATTTCGGTGGGGTTCTTCAAAATGAGAACGGGCAGTGCCAATTTGCGGGCGGCTTCGATTTTTGCGTAGCCGCTCTTCCCGCCGGAGTTTCTGCAAACGAGATGCGTGATCTTGAATTCCTCAAACAGGGTCTGTTCGGTGGCGCTGTTTTGAGATGGTTTTCCCAAGACGAGCTCGTGGCTCGCAAAGCCGATATCTTCCTCCGGCTTGTCCACCATGCGGATAACAAAATGGCAATCGGTTCGGTTTCGAAATTCATCCAG
>JBNLGT010000083.1:0-12755 GCA_050306195.1 Ensifer sp. | reverse complement strand
GGCAATCTGCATATTCATCACGAATGGCTTGCGCATTTTCCCGGATTGAACCGGCCGATTCAAATATCGCCTTATACGCGCGCCGCACCTGGTGAACCACCGATTTTTCGATACCCGAACGCGTCATTCCAACGACATTCAGCCCGCTCAGAACCCCTGGGTTCCCGTTGAGCATACCGTAGGGAATGACATCATTGGCAACCCCGGAGAGACCACCCACGAAAGCCTGACGACCAATGCGCGTAAATTGGTGGACAGCGGCGCCGCCCCCCAGAATAGCCCGATCTTCCACAGTGACATGGCCTGCCAACATAACATTGTTGGAAAGGATAATATTGTCCGCCAACACGCAATCATGCGCGACATGCGAATAAGCCAGAAACGTATTGTTGTTTCCAACGATCGTTTTGCCGCCATATTCGCGCGTGCCGGCATTCATTGTCACGCCTTCGCGTATCGTGCAGTTCTGCCCCACCGTCAGCGAAGTATCTTCAACACTGTGATGAATACTCTGGGATTGGCCACCGATCACAGCCGAAGGATAGATCCGCGTGTTGTCGCCAATTGAAGTACGCCCAATGACGACGACATGGCTCAAAAGCTGTACGTTCTTGCCAAGCGTTACCTCGGGCCCCACATGGCAAAAAGGGCCAATCGTGCTCCCCTCGCCAATAACCGCGCCGTCTTCCACATAAGCCAGCGGATGAATGGTTATGCCCGTGTCACTTACCGTCATTAGTCGTCCTTGCCGCGCATCATCGCGCCAATGTCGCCTTCAGCCACCAATTGACCGTCGACCTTCGCGTCGCAATGGAACTTCCAGATATTGCCGCGCTGCTTCAGCTTCTTAACGTGATATTCGACCCGGTCTCCCGGCGTCACCGGTCGGCGAAAACGCACATTGTCGATTGTCATGAAATACACAAGATTAGCGCTGCTGGCGCTGGTGCGTGCGCAAATAGCTCCGGCAGTCTGCGCCATTCCCTCAATCATCAACACGCCGGGCATAATTGGATGTCCGGGGAAATGCCCCATAAATTGAGGCTCATTAGCCGTTACATTCTTGATTCCAATAGCAGAATTGTCGCCGTCAATCTCTACGATCCGATCGACCATCAAAAAAGGATAGCGATGAGGCAGCAGCGACATGATATCCTCGATGTCAACTGTGTTCATAACCGTTTCATCGTTAGCGCTCATCCTTACCTCCCTGCGGTTCGCTCTTTCTCGCCTTTGCGCGGGCCAGCATCTCAGCCGTATCGCGAAGGAATTCTTTGATGGGCCGGGCCGGCGCACCGCCATACTGCTCTCCAGCCGGCACATTGCCGATCACGCCGCTCATGGCGGCAATCTGCGCGCCGTCCCCAATGTGAATATGGCCATTGAGACCAGCCGCACCGCCTATCTGCACCCCGTTTCCAAGCGTTGTGCTGCCCGCAATGCCAACCTTGGCAACAATGGCGCAATGCATGCCTATTTTGACATTATGACCGATCTGCACAAGGTTATCGATCTTCGTTCCAGCGCCAACGACGGTGTCATCCATCGCCCCACGGTCAATTGTCGTATTCGCACCGATTTCAACATTATCTTGGATAATAACCCGGCCGATCTGCGGCAACTTCAGCATTCCGGCTGGGCCAGCAGCATAGCCAAATCCGTCTTGGCCAATCCTCGCACCATCATGAATGATGACATTGTCACCCAGTACGGCGCAATGCAGGCTCACCCCGGAGGAAATCGTGCAGCCTCGCCCCACATACACACCACGGCCGATCGTTGCGCCCGGACCAATGCGTGAACCCGCCCCAATCGACGCATCCGCGCCAATAACGGCAAATGGCTCAACGGTAACATTGTCTTCCAGCTTTGCGCTCGGATCAACGAAAGCGCGATCTGACACACCCACACCGGAGCAAACAGCCACCGGCTTCAATGCTTCTGGGTGGAGTAATCCTCCCGCCAGCGCAAAAGCCGCTTCCGGGTTTTTAGAAAGCAGGACTGGAATTTCCTCTGGAACCAGCGACATCAAAGCCGGACTGCATAGCACTGCCGAAGCACGGCATGTCTCCAGATCTTTTTTGTTTCTTCGCGACCGTAGAAAGCAAATATCACCTTCACCCGCCCTCGCGACAGGCGCTATAGACGATATCTGCACGTCGGACGCGCTATTGTGCTGCAGCTCTGCCCCCAACTGAACAGCCAAATCCCCTAGCCTTATGCCGGCATGGAGAGGAAAGAATCGCCTATTTTCCATGTTTTGAAAACCCGAGCCTGCAGATCAGGCTCGGGATTGTCCCTTGTCAGAAATTCGTCTGAATGCCGAATTTGAAGCGCTGAATCTGGTCATGCGCCTGCTTCTTCACCGGAATTGCGTAGTCGAGACGCAGCGGACCAAATGGTGACGACCAGATGATACTTGCACCGACAGAAGCACGCCAGCTCTGCGAAATGCCATTCGCCGTCGACGCGCCAAGGTTGACAGAATTTCCATACAGCGTCGCAGCATCGGCAAAGACAGCACCCCGAATTCCAAGCTCAGGAGAAAGGCCCGGCATCGGGAAAGTCGCTTCGGCAGAAGCGTTGAAATAGGTCGTGCCGCCCAGCGTGTCGCCATTCGTGATACGCGGACCGATACCATAAAGGGCGAAGCCGCGAATTTCATTGGAACCAATGCGATACTGGTCAAACACGTTCACGCTGCCATTAAGCGCCCTCATGTAGCCAGCGCCACCGGCGATAGAACCAATGATATCCGCTTCATCCGACAGCGTTACGTAATAACGCGCACGGCCATAAATTTTATAATAGTGCGAATTGCCACCCAAACCAGCATATTCCTGAGTCAGGCTGGCAATGAAGCCCTCATGCGGCGCTCTCTGGTCGTCAAGCGAATTGTAGCTGATCGTATTTGAGATTGCCGAACGATACCAAGGGCCCCCGTTCACAACATTCTGATATGGAACAGAAAGCGCTGCCAGATTGGAGCTCGTATAGCTCAATTTGTTGTAGCTGTACTTGAACGTGGTCGACAGTTCTTCGGTAATCGGTGCAGTCACACGAAGAGCGAAACCCTGATCGGCAAGCGCATAGTTCGGCTGCGTCGCATCACGCGTCAGATACGCATCAAAACCTGCAGCAAGACGATAGCCGAGGAAATAAGGCTCGGTGAACGAAATATTGTAATTACGGGTCTTCTGACCGCCGCCAGCAGCAACACGAATGTACTGACCACGACCGAGGAAGTTTTTCTCCTCAATCGAGGCTTCAATAATAACGCCTTCACCGCCCGTCGCATAACCGGCGCCAATACCAAACGAGCCGGTCGACTGGTCCTGAACATCAACGATAACCACAACCCGGTCCGCCGAGGAACCAGGAGCGGTTGAAATCGAAACGGAAGAAAAGAAACCAAGCGCATCCAGGCGGCGTTTCGCCTGCGTCAGCATTTCTTCGTTAAACGCGTCACCTTCGGCAAAATCAAATTCGCGGCGGATAACATAGTCGCGTGTGCGCGTATTACCCCGAATTTCAATCCGCTCCACATAGGCGCGCTCGCCCTGATCCACCAGGTATTCAACATCAATTGTATTGTTGGCGAAATCACGATCGCCGCGCGGCGTTACCCGAACGAAAGGATAACCGGAAGACGCAACCTTCTTGGATATGGCGGACATCGTGTCCTGCACATCCTTGGCGCTATAGCGATCGCCCGAACGCGACTTGACCAGCTTCTGAAGCTGCTCTGAATCGGCGCCATCTACAGTCGAGATAACAGCCACATTACCAAACTGGTAGCGCTCGCCCTCATCAACGGTGATGTTGATGGTATATTCGTTGGTATCCTCATTCAGCGTAGCGTCAGAGGAAATCACCCGGAAATCGGCATATCCGTGATTGTAATAGAACTTGCGAAGTTCTTCTTCGTCAGCCCGCAGCTTCGCTTCATCATAAACGTCGCGACGCGTCAGGAAGGACAGGAAGTTCGATTCCTTCGTATTGATGACGGATTCAAGACGAGTATCGCTGTAAGCCTGGTTACCAATGAAGTTGATCTTGTCGATCTTGGTGCGGCTACCTTCGTTGATGACGAAGGCCAGGTTCTGGCGTCCATCGCCAACCGGATAGGTCGTCGTCGTAACCGTAATGTCAGATCGGCCGATCGCGGCATAGGCATCCTTGATGGACTCGATGTCGGCGTCAATCAAGCTCTGGCTGTAAGGCCCCTGCGCTCTGGAACGCACGACAGCCGCCAGCTTGTCGTCCTTGATCTTGCGGTTACCGTTAAAGACCACCTGATTGAGCAGCTGGTTTTCAGTAACGGAAACAACAAGCGTGCCGCCTGATACATTGATGCGCACATCGGAAAAGAAACCGGTTGCATAGAGACGACGCAGCGATTCATCGATATCGGCGTTGCTGAAACTACGACCCGGCGCAATGGCAAGGTTAGCCTTCACGGCATCTGCACCGACACGATTTGCGCCACGAACGCTGATGCTGCGCACCACCGCCGCTTCCGCAGCACCGGCGGAGACAAGAACCATGCCCGCGCCCGATGTAACGACACCCGCCGTCAATGCCACTGCTGATACCGCACTCAGGAACTTTGAACCAGCCTTCATATTCAATCTTACCTTTTATTCCCTTGGTCCCGCGCTTACGCAGCTACCGACTCTGGTCAGTTGGACTTTTTAACTGCTTTTGCCCTACAAGCAAGGGAGTTCGTTAAATTCTGTTTACTTCATTTCAAACAGTGGCCTAATCGACACTATCAATTTGAACCATGGTAAACGATTTCCTACCCAAACCGGCTCATGTCAAATTCCGCGCAATGTCGTTCCAGGTTGCAAAAACCATCAACGACAGCACCAGAACAAGGCCGATCTTGAAAGCAATATCCTGCGCTACTGGCCCCAGCGGACGCCCTCGAACGGCCTCCACTGCATAAAACATCAAGTGCCCGCCATCAAGAACCGGGACCGGCATGAGATTGATCAGGCCAATGGATACCGAAATAACGGCGGCATATTGAAGAAACACTGAAAAACCAAGGCTTGCCATCTGTCCGGCAGCCTGTGCAACGCGAACCGGCCCACCGATCTGATCTGCCTTCATCCTGCCTGTTATGACATTGCCAATATACCGGAATGTGCCGGAAACAATATGCCAGCTTTGCGTGATACCCTCGCCAACGGCCTCAACAGGCCCAAGCTCGATAACACGTGAATGACCGGCATCCTGATTGGTCATAACACCCAGAACACCAACTTCCATTTTGTTGCCAAAGCGGTCGGTAAGTTCAGTGGAGCGCGGTGTGATCTCTACGGTAATTGTTTCGCCTTTGCGATCAATACCAACGGAAATACCAACACCCGGACGTATGGAAACGTAGCGTTGAATGTCGGAAAAGGTCTCGATGGATGTGCCATCCAGGGACACAATAATATCGCCGGGCGCGAGGCCTGCGTCTTCCGCCGCACTGTCAGCGGCAACTTCGGCGACAACCGGGTCAGTCACCGGCTTTCCATAAATCATGAACATTGCGGCAAATATGAAAATCGCCAAAATAAAATTGGCGAGAGGTCCCGCAGCAACCGCAACTGTGCGCTTCCAAAGCGCTGCGCCCTGGAAACTGACTGCGCGCTCCTCCGCACTCATCCGCTCAAGCCCCTCAAGATCAGGCTTGCTCGACGCATCTTCATCGCCAAAAAACTTCACGTAACCGCCTAGCGGAATGGCTGAAAGTTTCCAACGGGTGCCGTGCCGGTCATCAAAGCCGATAATCTCCGGCCCAAAGCCAAGAGAAAAGGCGGTGATACGGATGCCGCACCAGCGACCCGCGAGATAATGCCCCATCTCGTGAACAAAAACGATCAGCGACAAGATAATGATGAAGGGAATTATATATCCGGTTATCAAGTCGGTCACCGCCAACAGGTTAGCCATTGCAGTCTCTCCCTTGAGCTTCAGCTGCCAAGCAGCAGCGCCCCGAGAGACATGCCGTCTCCCTGATGAATATAATATCGAACGACCGCGAACAAGAAAGCGCCAAAAGCGGCGAAAACGAGACCGTCAACCCGATCCAGGACACCGCCGTGTCCGGGTATCAATCGGCTGGAATCCTTTACCCCAAAGCGTCGTTTGATATGGCTCTCAAACAAATCCCAGATTTGCGAAAGGACTGAAAGCAGCAATGCTGCGCCAAGCACGGCGACAGTCGGCGCTTCGAAGAAAACCATAATAACGAGCGCTGCCAGAACAACACCGACAACAGCACCGCCGACGGCGCCCGACCATGTCTTGCCGGGCGAAATGCGTGGCGCAAGCTTTGGCCCACCGATCGCTCTGCCGACAAAATAAGCTGCAATATCGGTGCCCCAAACCACCGCGAAGAGAAAGATGATGGCGATAAGTCCCGCCAGGTCATCCCCCCGCAAAAACCCCAGACTGATACCGCTCAGCCCGGCATAGGCAACGCCAACCGGCAACCATTTCGCACGAGGCTGGAAAAGCGCAAATGCGCCTGTAAGCAAAAGGGCCGCTATAAGGAAAATTATGCTGTATCCAAAGTCGCCAGCAAAACAGGATAAGGCCACCACGCCGACAGCCGCCCAGCCAAGCGCATAGGCGCGAAGGTTCGTTTCGCCAAGGCGCGTTATCAAACCCCATTCATAATAGATAAGCAGGGCAATCGCCTGAGAAAGGACATTGAAATAAATGCCCCCCATCCAGGCTGCAGCCAAAACCACTATGGCTAGGACAATCGCCGAGACGATCCTCAATTTCAGTTCCGTGCTCATGACTTTGAGCCCGCAGCAAGTTCCATTCCTTCGCCCACTCCACCAAACCGGCGCTCGCGGCGGGCATATTCTTCAAGAGCGGAAAGGAAAAGCGCCCGGTCAAAATCCGGCCAGAACGCATCAATGAAAACGAATTCCGAGTAAGCCGCCTGCCACAACAAAAAATTCGACAGACGCGCCTCGCCACTGGTGCGAATAATCAGTTCCGGATCAGGAATTCCCGCAGTATCGAGCTCTGCATCAAGCAGATTTTCGTCAATAGCATCCGGCTCAAGCGCGCCTTCCGCAACCAGTCGGGCAAGCTTCTGCGCAGCACGGACAATCTCGTTGCGTGACCCGTAATTGAAGGCAATCGACAAAACCAGACCCTGATTGTCCCGCGTTGTCTGTTCGGCTTCTTCAAGCAAGGTCAAAATATCGCTTTTGAGCCCTTCGCGCGCGCCAATAACACGAATCCGCACATCCGCCGCATGCAACTCGGCAAGGTCCCGCCGAATAAACATTTTGAGCAACCCCATGAGGTCATTCACCTCGGTTTGGGGTCTCCGCCAATTTTCGGAGGAGAATGCATAAAGCGTCAAACACTCGATACCGAAATCTCTGGCATTGCGCACGGCCTCGCGAACCGCCTCGACACCCTGCCGATGGCCGAAGCCGCGTGGCAGCCCCCTGCCCGCAGCCCAGCGTCCGTTGCCATCCATGATAATGGCCACGTGGCGTGGTACTCTCATCGGCGCATTTTCGCCCATATTCCGTCCTGCGAGTTGCGGAAACAGATCGATCAGACCTGCATGATCTCTTTCTCTTTTTCAGCCAGAAGCCGGTCAACATCACTAATCATGTCATCGGTTATCTTCTGAATCTTATCTGAAAGCCCGCGGCTTTCATCCTGGCTGATATCGCCGTCCTTTTCAGCCTTCTTCAGACCATCCATGCCATCACGGCGAACATGACGGATCGCGATCTTTCCTTTTTCGGCATAGTCATGCGCCACCTTCACAAGCGACCGACGGCGCTCTTCGTTCAGTTCAGGCAGCGGAATACGCAACGTCTGACCATCAGAGATAGGGTTAAGCCCAAGGTTGGATTCGCGAATACCCCGCTCAACGGCGCCAACCATGGACTTGTCCCATACGGAAACAAGCAGCATGCGCGGCTCCGGAACAGTGATGTTGCCGACCTGGTTAAGCGGGACCTTCGATCCATAGGCATCGACCATCACCGGGTCGAGAATATTGGCCGAGGCACGCCCCGTACGCAGGGAAGCAATATCATTCTTGAACGCGTTGATTGCACCGTCCATGCGGCGTTTAAGGTCGTTGAGATCCGTCGGATCGCTCATATTCAGCTCCCATAGTCAAATTCGAGATCAGCAATTTATCCCGAAGCATTTCATTCCTCTACCGCCGGAGAAATGCCAATCTTTCAATTCTGAAATCCAGCTGGATTTGTGTTTTGCTTTATACGTTTCCCTGAACCGCCTTGGCAAATTCAATCGTCTTTTACAATTGTTTTGCGTCCACCACCGCGCATGATTTCGCCAAAACCGCCCTTTTCGTGGATCGAGAACACGATAATCGGAATATGATTCTCCCGCGCAAGAGCGATCGCGGCAACATCCATCACAGCCAGTCCCTTTTCCAGCACTTCGCTATGGCTCAAGCTGTCAAAGCGTGTGGCGTCTGGAACTTTCTTGGGATCGGCGGAATAAATACCGTCAACCTGGGTGCCCTTGAAGATTGCCTGGGCGCCCATTTCCGCGGCCCGAAGAGCCGCAGCAGAATCTGTTGTGAAGAACGGATTGCCAGTGCCGCCCGCAAAGATGACCACACGCCCCAGAGACAGATGATAGAGGGTCGCGCGCTGCGAAAAGCTTTCGCAGATTTCCGGCATGGCAATCGCGGAAAGCACCACCGTCTCGATGTTCAGCTTGCGCAGTGACGTCGCCAGCGCCAATGCGTTGATCACAGTCGCCAGCATACCCATGTGGTCGCCGGTCACACGGTCGCCGCCCTTTGAGGCAACTGCGACACCACGAAAGATATTCCCACCACCAACAACAACACCGATTTCAACACCCATGGCGTGAACTTCCGCAATATCGCTCGCAATGCGGTCCGCCACAGCCACATCGATACCAAACCCTTGCTGGCCCATAAGGGCTTCGCCGGATGCTTTGAGAAGAACGCGTTTATAGGCGGGATTCGATGTCATGTTTTCTCCGAGTGAAATGCGCACGGCTCAATGCTCGTCGCAAATTTCAAGCAATCTTTCAACTCGATGCCCGGATACACGAAGGGCGCCGCGTTGTCACCCGGCGCCCAACAAAATTCCTCAATTCAGGACAGGCAATCAGCCCTTGGCGGCAGCAGCCACTTCTGCAGCGAAATCGCTTTCTTCCTTTTCAACGCCTTCACCAACCAGAAGACGGGCAAAGCCAACGATCTCGACCGGAGCGCCAACTTCTTTTTCCGCTTCCTTGGCGGCAGCAGCAACCGTCAGGTCAGGGTTGATAACGAAAGCCTGCGAAAGAAGAGCAACTTCTTCGAAGAACTTGCGCATACGGCCTTCAACCATCTTTTCAATGATGTTGTCCGGCTTGCCGGATTCGCGTGCCTGTTCAATGAAGATCGCGCGTTCGCGGTCAGCTGCGGTCTGGTCAACATCTTCAGCCTTGACTGCGAGCGGGCTCGTTGCAGCAACGTGCATAGCAACCTGGCGGCCAAATGCGTTGAGCGCGTCCTTGTTGCCGGAAGACTTCAGCGCAACGAGAACGCCAAGCTTGCCAAGACCATCAGCAACGGCATTGTGGATATACGTCGCGACAACACCTTCGTCGACAGAAAGACCAGCCGAACGGCGCAGCGTCAGGTTTTCACCGATCGTGCCGATGGCGTCCTTGATCGTGTCTTCAACCGACTTGCCGGATGCCGGATAGTTGGCAGCAGAAACAGCCCCAACGGTGCCATCCGTGTCGAGCGCGACAGCGGCGATACCATTAACCAGCTTCTGGAAATCTTCGTTGCGGGCAACAAAGTCTGTTTCAGAGTTGAGTTCTACGACAACAGCCTTCGAACCATTCGTGGCGACAGCAACCAGACCTTCAGCAGCCGTACGGCCAGACTTCTTGTCAGCCTTGGCAATACCCTTGGCGCGCAGCCAGTCAACGGCGGCTTCCATATTGCCATCGGTTTCGGCAAGCGCCTTCTTACAGTCCATCATGCCTGCGCCGGACAGTTCGCGCAGTTCCTTCACCATTGCAGCAGTAATGCTCATAATCGCCTCTTTTTGTCAGAGCGGCGTCCCGGACGTTTTAAAGCCCCGCGCCATTATAAATCTTTGCCGGTATTGCCGGTATAAACGACAGCCATGTGACAATGACCGCATTCCACCGCCACACCCGACGGAAAGTTGAAGCCGCCTCGCGTTTTCAAGCGCTGGCGGCCCCTAAGCAGTTCCTTTAAAAGGAAGCGCCCTTATCAGGCTTCAGCAGCAGCTTCGCCTTCGGCAGCCAGAGCCGGTTCAACCGGAGCCTCGGCGGACGCACCGATGTCGCGGCCTGAAGCACCCTGCTGACGCGCAATACCGTCGATGGCGGCGCGGGCAATCAGGTCGCAGTAAAGAGCGATTGCGCGCGATGCATCGTCGTTGCCCGGGATCGGATAATCGACAACATCCGGATCGCAGTTCGAGTCGATCACGGCAACAACCGGAATGCCAAGACGCTTAGCTTCGTCGATGGCGATCTTTTCCTTGTTGGTGTCGATGATGAACATCAGGTCCGGTGTGCCGCCCATGTCGCGGATACCGCCAAGCGCGCGATCAAGTTTTTCACGCTCGCGCTCAAGGTTCAGGCGCTCTTTCTTTGTGAAGCCCTGTGCTTCGCCAGCCAGCAGCTCATCAAGCTTGCGCAGACGCTGGATCGAATTGGAAATGGTCTTCCAGTTGGTCATCATGCCGCCAAGCCAGCGGGCGTTGACGTAATACTGGGCTGAACGCTTTGCAGCATCAGCAATGATCTCGGAAGCCTGACGCTTGGTGCCAACGAAAAGCACGCGGCCGCCATTGGCGACAGTGTCGGAAACAACCTTCAGCGCCTGGTCGAGCAGCGGAACGGTCTGGCCAAGATCGATGATGTGAACGTTGTTACGGTCACCGAAAATGTAAGGTTTCATTTTCGGGTTCCAGCGGTGAGTCTGGTGACCAAAGTGTACGCCTGCCTCAAGCAGCTGGCGCATGGAAAATTCTGGCAATGCCATGCTTTAAATCCTTTCCGGTTGAACCTCCGTAAGGGCATGAACGCTCAATGCGCACCGGTGGAACAGCCGGATTTCTCCCGGACAATCCCGAACCCTCACGTGTGGAATGGCGCCCACATATACTGCGAGCAATAAAAAAGCAAGCGGCAGAGCTAAAAACAAGGATGCCGGATCAGGCGTTCGTCACCAGACAAGCCTTGAACGAAGTCAACGTCCGCATTTGGCTTCTTCAAGCATATCCAGTTTGGCGATACGCCCCTTCAGGACAAAATCGCCATAGTCCAGCGTCAGATCGCGGCTGATGCCGTTCTCATAGAGCTTGAACGACATATTGTAGATTGGCAT
This sequence comes from Ensifer sp., assembly GCA_050306195.1. Taxonomy (GTDB): domain Bacteria; phylum Pseudomonadota; class Alphaproteobacteria; order Rhizobiales; family Rhizobiaceae; genus Ensifer_A. Next base: position 1,348 of record JBNLGT010000083.1, on the reverse strand, counting down.
TTCATCATCAGCGGTCGCGCTGTCGTTGAAATAGGCAATGCTGACTGGCCAGAATGTCTGTCCATCAAGGGCCGCCGCGCCGTCACTCTCGTGACCAGCAGTCCCCTTTTCGCCAATAATCACCGTGGCCAGCAACGTTTTGTCGCCGTCATCTGAGCCATCAAAGATTCTACTTTCGAAAAAATGTTCTCCTTTAGCCGCCCGCTCCAGAACGGCCTGGATATGCTCGGTAGGGAACCGCCCTCCAGCCAGAGAAAGCTCACGGCTTTCCGGCAGGTTCAAGGTCACGTCCACACCATCAGCCGCATGGGTTGCCTCGCCACGAACTTCCTGGCTCAAAACATCGTTGGAATAAGATTTCGTCTCAAAGCGGAAAAGGCCGCTTGAAAGGTCCTCATAGGTCACCGTGCGCTGATCATTGACGTTTTGCCCACTCTCGCTCGCAACAGCGGTGACAAAACGGAATTTCGATGAATAACCAACGCAATCCGACCCGCTAAACTCGTAGACCATGCGCCCGTACATTCCATCAATGCCCGAGCGGTCATCAACTGAATCCAGCACCAGGTCATAAACCGCACGGTGCGGCGCCAAAGCTGCGGCGGCTGCAGGCCAGGCAGCGATCACGCTTCCCCAAAAAGCATACAATCCCGTCAACAATATTCTTGCTTCGCGTTTGCGAAACATGCACTTCCTCCTGTTGCTGGCCGAGGCTATTTATATCAATAATGGCAAAGCAGCGCACGACACATCGTGCATGACGCATTTTCGCTTAAAATACAATAAACCGGAGTTCCAATGTCTTCCGAAATCGCATCCAGGCTTGCAGAACTGGGAATCACGCTACCAACAGCAGCAGCTCCCGCAGCCAATTATCTGCCTTATACTATTGCAGGAAACATCCTTTATATTTCAGGACAATTGCCCCTCAAGGATGGTGCTCTGACAGCGACGGGCCTTGTCGGTTCTGATGTCGAGCTGGATGCGGCAAAAAGCGCAGCCGAGCTGTGCGCCATCAACATTCTGTCACAGGCCAGCGCCGCCCTTGATGGCGATCTAGGCCGTATTCGCCAGGTTATCAAAATCAACGGTTTTGTTGCCAGCGCCCCCGGCTTTACGAGCCAGCATCTGGTCATCAACGGCGCATCCGACCTTCTTGCAAGCGTCCTGGGGGATGCGGGCAAACATGCACGCGCCGCCGTTGGAATGGCCGCCCTGCCTTTGAATGCCGCGGTAGAAATCGACGCCATGATGGAAATTGCCTGAATGTCCACCTGCCCCTGGCTGACCGAAAAACCGATAGCCCATCGGGGCTACCACGACATGAACAACAACGTGTGGGAAAACA
>JBNLGT010000082.1:0-12825 GCA_050306195.1 Ensifer sp. | reverse complement strand
TCATTTCAAAGTGTTACAGCGTCCTTTACGCGCCTGATAAGGCTCGCGGCGCTGTAATGTGGCGCAAATCAACAAGGAAAGGAATGTCCATGCTAACCTGCATTATCCGTTACCAGATCGATCCGACCAAACGAGAGCATTTTGTGGAATACGCCCGCAACTGGGGGCAAGCCATACCTCGCTGCGGAGCAGACCTGATCGGGTACTTTGCTCCCCATGAAGGCTCCAGCACCCTGGCTTACGGCATCTATAACGTCGCCAGTCTCGCAGACTATGAAGCCTATCGCGCGCGACTGGCGGATGATCCATTGGGGCGCGAGAACTATGCATTTGCGCAACGCGAGAAGTTCCTGCTGCAAGAAGATCGTACATTTCTGAAGCTGGTGTCCGCACCACACAGCCAAGGACCTGCACAATGATCGCGGTTATCTTCGAGGTCGAGCCATCCAACGGAAACCAGGAGACCTATCTCGACATCGCCGCAAGTATACGACCCCTGCTGGACGAGATTGAAGGCTTCGTTTCTATTGAACGCTTTCAAAGTCTCACGAACCCCGAGAAAATATTGTCGCTATCGTTCTTTGAAGACGAAGCCTCCATTGCGCGCTGGCGCAATCTTGAGGCCCATCGCAGCGCCCAAAGTAAGGGGCGCAATGGCGTATTTACCGACTATCGGCTGCGCATAGCCCATGTCATTCGCGATTATAGCAAGGTCAACCGAGATCAAGCACCGCCTGACAGTCGCGCGGCGCACTTGTGATGTCATCGAAACAGGGCGACGAGGAGATTAACAAACGCGATTGGCAGTTCCGGAAGCTGCTAAGCAGCGCACCACCTGTAGATTACGAAAACGGAATTCTGGACATCCGTTGCCGCCAACGCTTGAATGACCGCCATGGGGCCGGGAGCGGACAGGCAGGCTTCTCGGCCACTCTATGAATAATGACGGTTCCATTCAGCAAGCGACAATAAAAATCTGTCGCAAAAGTCCCCTGCATTATTCTGACTTGTGCAAATGAGTTCCGCGACGAAAATTCCTCTGATTTTACATTGCCGACGATTTAGCTGCAAAATTTAGGATTTTTGCGACGGAGGCGCTTTTTTTGCTGATTGGCAAGTTAATCGGAATTTACCCGTCTGTGCCGCGCTGCTGGGCGATGGCCATGGCAAAGACACCATTTCCGACACTCCAGTCCGAATAGTCGTTTTCGTGCATGAAAATGAAAACGTCTTTGGGAGATACTGCTGCATTCGCTTCTAGGTTTCGAGCAATGGCAGCATAGAGCGCGCGCTTCATTGCATCGCTTCTACCTCTGCGCATCGTGATTTCGACGACGATCAGATTTTTAGAACGGGCAATTCCGTTGAAACTCCGGTCGAAGAAGAACTCCTCATCACGATATTCGGTCACGAGATTGAACAATTCATCCTTTGGCATGCCAATGCTTTCGATCAGGGCGTCGTGAATACCTAGCACGATACTCTGCTTGCGATGCGGTTCGGTTCCGGAGGGTAGAGCTGTCCTAACAAATGGCATGATGCGGCCTCATGAGCTTGACGATGGCACCATTAATCACAAATGAAACACTGTACATATTGACATTTTGGCTTATTTAATGTGACTTTTGCTCACATGAAAAATCGGAAAAACTTGCCAGTTGCTGCGCTGCGTGCCTTCGAAGCGGCCGCGCGCCATGGGCAGATCACGGCGGCAGCCGAGGAACTCGCCGTTACGCATGGGGCGATCAGTCGACATGTCAGCCATCTTGAGGCTTTCATCGGTACACCGCTTTTCTCAGGTGCTCGAAATCGCCCCAAGCTCACGACTGAAGGCCGTGTGTTCGGCTTTGCGCTAACTGCTGCTTTCGACCAAATCGAAGACGCCGTCCGCATCATAGCGAAGGGAGATGACAGCATTCTCGATGTCGCATGCCTTAGCACTTTTGCCATACGTTGGCTTATTCCGCGTCTTCACGATTTCACAGCGAAATATCCGCGCTATGATGTGCGCCTCGCGACCGACGACCGACCGCCGCGCACCCAGATCGATGTACAGATTGTGGTTTTACCACCGGGTGCCTCGATTCCGGATAACTGCGCGCACTTGTTTCAGGAGCAACTGGGGTTGATCGTTGCGCCGTCGGTTTTAAAAGGAGAGCCGAACTGCGTTCGAGCCGAGACGGCGCACCTACCCCGACTGGAAACGCGAACACGCCCCCATGTCTGGCACGAGTGGGCGCGCCTCACGAGCCAGGATGGTCAGGACACGGCCCCCACGACTAGGATTTTCGACCGCTATAACCTCACCATCGAGGCTGCACTGAACGGGCTCGGCGCGGCAATAGCACCGTGGCATCTGGTTGCGGGAGAAATCGAATGCGGTCGATTGGTCGCGCCCTACGGGTTCTTACATAGCGACTATCGATATGTCGTGAAAGTCGAGCGGCCCGGGCGACGGAAGACAGAGCATTTTGTCGGATGGTTGCAAGAGGTAATCGCGGATTTTCCGGCATCCACGCTTTGAACCGCACATATCCGGGGTTGTCGCAAAATTTCCGATTTTTGAATCGCTTTTGCGCCTGATTTCTGCAACGTCACAAAATAGGGAGTTTTGCGACGAATAAAAGCCTTCCGATGAACGCCAGCTTTCAGGGCATAGAATCGTGGTGCATAATAACCGAAATGAGGGCGCAAAGCAGACATTCATTCCTGGACTTGTTGGCGTCAGTTACACCGGTTCGGCAACGTCCGGCCCGTACAATGGCACTTGCTCACTCACTGCGTTGAAACACTGATTCAACCGCCGTCGCCAAGTCTTTGACTTGCGACTCTTTTCCCCGCCTCAGCTATCCAGCATTTCACGCACTGCGGCGGCGAGTTGTTTTAGGGAGAAGGGTTTGGGCAGGAAGCCGAACTTGGCGTCTTCGGGCAGGTTCCTGGCGAAGGCGTCTTCGGCATAGCCCGAGACGAAGATGAATTTCAAATCGGGGCCATATTGCTTGCGCAATTCGCGTAGCAGCGTGGGGCCGTCCATTTCCGGCATCACCACGTCGGAGACGACGATATCGACCTGGCCTTCGAGTTCTTCCATCACGTCCAGCGCTTCCACGCCGGAGCCTGCCTCGTGCACGGTGTAGCCGCGCGTTTCGAGCATGCGCTTGCCGCCGCGGCGCACGGCCTCTTCATCTTCCACCAGAAGAACGACGGCGGATTTTCCGGTCAGGTCCACGTCTTCGGGTTGGGTCTGAACGGTTGCTGGCGCAGCGCCCTCACCTGCGGCTGCAGGCTTTGCCAGTTCGCCTTCCACCACAACCGGCTGCTGTGGTGTTTCCGGCACGAAACGCGGCAGGAAGAGGCGGAATGTCGTGCCCTTGCCCACTTCAGATTCAGGGAAAATGAAGCCGCCCGACTGGGTGACAATGCCATAGACCATGGCCAGCCCCAGCCCGGTGCCCTTGCCCACTTCCTTGGTGGTGAAGAAGGGCTCGAAGATCTTGTCCATGATCTCCTGCGACATGCCGGTGCCGGTATCGGCCACCGCCACCATAACGAAGTCTTCGGCAGGCAGGCCGCGCAGGTTGAGCCCGGCCACCTCATCGGCAGCCACATTGCGGGTGCTGATGGTGATCGTGCCGCTGGGCATGGCGTCGCGCGCGTTGACACAGAGATTGATCAACACCTGCTCAAATTGCGACAGGTCGGTTTTGACCGGCCAGAGGTCGCGGCCATAATCGATATCGAGCTTCACATTGGTGGAGGTCAGCCGGTCGACCAGCATGCGCAGATCGCCGACGACATCGGTGAGGTTCAGCACCGTCGGGCGCATGGTCTGCTTGCGCGAGAATGCCAGAAGCTGGCGCACCAGAACGGCGGCGCGGTTGGCGTTGCGCTTGATTTCCATGAGGTCGGCAAAGCTGGGGTCGGCCTGGCGTGCCTGCAACAGAAGGTGGTCGGATGACAGAAGAATGGCGGTCAACACATTGTTGAAGTCATGCGCGATGCCGCCTGCCAGCGTGCCGACGGCATTCATCTTCTGGGTCTGAGCCATCTGCTGTTCAAGCTCTTTTTGCGCAGTGGTTTCAACCGCGTAGACGATGGCTGCCTCTTCCGGCGCTTCGTCGCTATGGTCGATAACGGCGTTCACATAGAAGCGGAAGTAACGCCCCTCCTGCACCGGGTGGCGGGATTCGAACGGCGTGATATCGCTTTGCCGCCCGCGCGCGCTTTCCAGCGCCGCAGCCAGCGCATGGCGCTCGTTTTCGTAAACGAAGCTTTCAAGCCGCGCGCCCTTGCCCATCTCGTCCTGCGACATGACGCCGGAGAAGAGCCGCAGGAAGGAGGCGTTGGTGCGCAGGATTTTGCCGTCGCCATCCACCGAGGCAATGGCCATGGGCGTATTGTTGAAAAAGCGATTGAAGCGCGCGGCAGCGTTTGAATCCGTCTGTTCGTTATCAGCCTGCGGCTCGCGGCCCAGAACAATGGTGCGGCTTTCGCCTGGCTTGCCGTCGCGACCCTGCGTCACCTGATGCACCAATCGCACCGGCAGGCTCTGGCCGTTCAGCTTGCGCAGGTCGAGATCCAGCGACGCGGTCTTCTTCTGCCCCGGTTCGGGCGATACCGACTGCACCAGCGCCATGCCCTCGCCGGCCACGATATCACTGATCATCAGCGAGCCCGCCTGGAAGGCGGTCAGGTCAAGGCCCAGCCATTCGGCCAGCGTGGCGTTGAGATACTGGATTTTGCCCTTGCGATCGGAAGAAAAGAAGCCTGCGGGCGCGTGATCCAGATAGTCGATTGCGTCCTGCAATTCACGGAAGAAGCTTTCCTGCGCATCGCGCTCGCGGGTGATGTCGCTGATCAGCCATATATAAAGCGGGTTCTTTTCGGCGTCTTCCAGCGGCAGCACGCGGGCGCGCAGCCGGTACCATTGACCGCCTGCATTCGTGGCGGCTCCGCCGCCCAGCGGCTTGGGCAGGCGAAACTCCTCATAACCCGACTTGCCTTCGCGCAGGGAAGAATAAAGCCGGTAGAGCGCCTCGTTGGAATCAGCAAATTGCGAGAGCAACGTCTCGAGCGATTGAACCATCTTCTTGCCGGAACCGCCGGTCAGCGCGCCATAGGCATGGTTGGCATAGATGATATTGCCCTTGCGTCCAGTTATCAGCGCGCCATCGGGATGACCATCGAGAAAGGCGCGCGCCAATTCATCCTGACGCGACTGCGGCATGATTTCGATAAAGCCAATAAAGGCGGACACGAGGAAGAAGATGCCGACCATGGCCAACACGCCGAGCACGCCGAGCACAATCTGGTTTTCGAGCTGGTTGCGCAGCAGAACGAACCCGCCCGCCGTTGCGGTGAGAACCAGCGCCAGCAGAGCGACGCGCAGCACCGCACCCGGCCGCACCGCCTTTTCGGCCACCGGATTTCGATAGTCGCCCGCCTGTTTAAATTCCGCCATTCATTCCTCGCTGTACGGGCCTCCCTGCACAGACCTCGCTGTCCAGCTGCCCGCCAGTGCCGTGCAGACACGATTCATTTAGTCGTCAGCCGCCCGGGAGAATCAACTTCAATTCCCTCGTAATTCACAGAGAATGCGCCTGTTTAGCAAGCCCGGCATGGCTTTTTTGCCCGGATTTCAAGGTGTTTCACGCCACATGTGCAAGCGATGCCCAATTTGTTGTTGCTATTGCGCAGAAACGGCCACCCGCTACTTGCAATCAGCTCCAAATCACAACAATCCTTATTCATGTTGGCGGCACATATAATCAGGCAAGAGCATCATGGACATTGATATTGCAGGGCAGCTTTTACCCGCCTTTGCAGGCGTGGGCGTTGCGCTTTTGGCATTCGCAGTGATCCTGTGGCTGATCAAAAATCGCAAGTCGCGTTTCTTTGCTCTGCCCGGCTTGCCCGGTGGCGACAGTTCCCGGCGGCGGCTGGCGGTGGTGGAAACCGCAACACTGGATGTGCGCCGGCGGCTCATTCTGGTTCGCCGCGATAATATGGAACACCTGATCATGGTCGGCGGCCCGGCCGATATTGTCATTGAAAGCCGGGAAATCGGCCAGCGCGCTGCGCAGCTGCCTAACCAGCAAATGCCCGCAGCCCCGCCCCGCCCTGCGCCTGCTCCGGCATATCATCAGCAGCAGCCACAGCCACGCGCACCCCAGCCGCAGCCGCAACCCACGGCCCCGCAATCGCAAATGCGCAACCCGGCGGTCTATGACGATAGCGATGATGACTATGCCTATGGCCCAGAAGCAACGGCTCTCGGACGTCATTATGATCTGGATGAGCCGCAGCAGGACGCACCCGAATACCACTACCAGCCGCAACAGCCAGCTTCACAGCCCATGCCGCGCGCGCAGGCAGAAGCCCAACCGACAGCAGACCAGCACCAGCAGCAGGTTGAAGCCCACGCCGCGCGGCTGAAACGCGAAACGGCGGAATCAATCCTTGAAGCCGCGCGTCAGCGCATCATGGGCGGTCAAGCACAAGGGGGGCAGACGGGCGGGGGCCAGACGGGCCAACAGACCTCGCAGGCCCGGCAGAGCCGTGCGCCAACAACGGCGGCCAATATGCAAGAAACAGCCTTTACCCGCGTGCTGGACGGGCGGGCTAGGCCCGGCGACATTCCGGCGGCGCAAACCCCACAGGTACGCCCCGAGCGCTCCTGGTCGCCCCCACCGCTCAACACACGTCCGGCGGCAGCCACGGCTGCCCAGCGCAAGGTAGAACCCGATTATTCCGAGGAAGAGCTGGAAGAAAAAGTCCGCATCATTCTCGGCGAATTGCAGCGGCGGAACCAGTAGTTCAAGGAACATCAACTGGTCATTGGCAAAATGACAGCGGTGATCGGGACATGAACCTAATTATCGGATACGGGCAAAGTTCCATTTTCCCTATAGAAGCTATTGCTGGTTCTAATGGACACCGGACCCGGATCTAAATGTTGCCACGCCTAGGCTACTCAAACACGCGTTTTAATAAAAGTAGAGATAAATGATTTTTTATTTCATTGGCATAAAACAAAAAGAAAAAATATTATATTTTGTTATATTACTTTCATCTATAATTTCTTTTTCAATTTTCATCACTTCAAATTACTATGGCGAAAGCTCGAATATATATTATATAATATTTTCTCCATATATTATTTATATATTATCCCTTATTTATACAATTTTTCGCTTCAGGGAAAAGAAGCATATAGAATTGAGCGCTGAATCAAGCGGTCTTCTAAATTTACCGGACAAAAAGTATCCTTATTTCTGCATAATATTTACAGCAATCACGATATTTTTTCCTTTTATTCAGGTCTCCTCAAAATTGCTATCCGCTTATGATGTCTTCTTTATTCTTTTATCTTATGTAACCGGATATGCGCTCGCGATAGACGGGTATGCTATATTGGCATATTCAAATAATGCCTCGAAGGGGTAATCACCCCGATCTTCGATATACTTTAAAAGTATATGAAATTCGTACCGGGCTGGGCAATTGCATGAGTGCTCGCCGATGAACTTGCTGAGGATGGTTCACAACGTGCGCTTTTCGGCACGGTATGCCAGCCAACGCTCAGCAAAAAGGGCGCCCACCGCAATGGACGCCCGTAATTTTTTCAAAAATCAAACCGTACAGAAACGGGTCTGAAAGCACTCTCCTATCGTCGACTATTCGTCGCGATAGACCTTTTCGCGGCGCTCGTGGCGCTCTTGCGCCTCAATGGACAGCGTTGCTATGGGGCGGGCATCCAGCCGCTTCAGGCTGATTGGCTCGCCGGTTTCCTCACAGTAGCCGTATGTTCCATCATCAATGCGCGCCAAGGCGGAATCGATTTTGGAAATCAGCTTGCGCTGGCGGTCGCGAGCCCGCAATTCAATGGCCCGGTCGGTTTCCGATGACGCCCGGTCTGCAAGGTCGGAATGGTTTGCACTTTCTTCCGCAAGATGGTCGAGCGTCTCCCGCGCCTCGCGGAGAATGTCGTTCTTCCAGTTTGTCAGCTTCGCTCTGAAATAAGCGCGCTGATTGGCGTTCATGAACTCTTCGTCCTCGGAGAGGACATAATCGTCCAGATTGATATTGTCACTCAAGGCCTACCTCCTGACGAACTCAATCAATGGGCGGTGTATAGCCATATCCTCGGGCCAATTCAAGCAAAGACTGCGCTTATCCTTACCTGCGAAGCAGCAATTCACAATTTGCTTAAATTTCATGCAACTCGCTGAATGTAAATGATAATTTGTTATGCAACTTTGCGCGTCCATGTATACACAACACAGACGTCTCACATGATTTTGAAACATGTGCGCCAATATTTCAGCGCAACGTCAAAGTGTGGACGGAACCATGATTCACCGGTCCCGCCCACATTATGTCAGCGCCACAGACGCCAGATTTCGAAAGGCGGGGGAAGCGGCGCGTGTTTGGGCGGTGGCAGTCCCATATCCTTGCGCAGATGCTCGTCCAGATGATCGAGTTCGACATCCGACCAGCGCATCGCACGCTGCCACAATACAACCGGAAGTGCGGCTACGAGTTTGAGCAGGCATGCGCTTCCAGCACAGCGTCAAGAGAGCCCAGCAATGCTGGCTGTTGAACAGAAATATCCTGATTCATGAATCCAATCCCGGCACAAAGCGCACCGGTCCTTTTTGTTCAATACAGGCACTCAGCGCGGGACACATGTTCCCGAACACAGCTAACCTGTTATTTTCGTTTCGTTAGTTGATGATTTTGGCTTGCAAACCCGTTGGGCTGCCTTTGTGGATCGCCGTCAGGCGAACATATGAAATGCAACTCGGCCCGTGGCGCCGCGCGCAAGGAGGCCAGCCATACGAACGGATATATATGCAGAAATATTGCCTGCCATCTTCGTGCCTCCAGTAAGCGTTTCACACGGCTAAAAAGGTACACGAGAAGCACGAAAGCACAACCGCAAATTTGTATGCCATGAAACATACGGCGCGCGCTGTTGCGCAGAAAGCACAATCGAAGATGAGCGCTATGCCTTCACTCGCCGTTCTTGCGCTTCAATTCCCGGTCTCTGATGGAGATCGACCAGAGATAGCCAACGCCGATAAAAAAGATTACAAAGCTTATGAAGAAGCTGGGAAAGAACAGGAGGATAAAATATTGACCGCTCATGCCGGGCCCCTTTTCATGTTGCGGGAGTATAGCCCGGGCGGCAAATATTGTCCTTGCCGATTCTCAAGCGCACCCTGCGCGACGCGCCCTATACTTGAAGGCCAAAGCCCTGCAACAGCCTGCGGGTGGCAAAGTCGGGTTTGCCAGAGGTGAACCAGGCAAGATCGGGAGAGTCGCCCGATTTCAGGTGGTCTACCACCGGCAACAGCCTGCGGGCTTGCCGGGCGATCGCCTCTGCCGGGTCAATCCAATCCACCGGCCAAGGGGCAAGACGGCGAAAAATATTGGCCATAAAGGGATAGTGGGTGCAGGCTAGAACGACAATGTCGGTCTTGCGGCCATCCTGCTCCAAAAAGCAATCGCCGATTTCGCGCAACACATCTGAATCACTGATGCCCTTGCCACGGATATAGCGCTCTGCCATGGCCGCCAGGTTTTGCGACCCGACAAGGCGCACATGACATTGCGATGCAAAAGACTGAATAAGGTCGCGCGTATAGGCGCGCTTGACTGTACCCGGGGTCGCCAGCACCGAGACGAGGCCAGAGCGTGTGCGCTCCGCCGCCGGTTTGATCGCCGGAACGGTGCCGACAAAGGTCATATCGGGGAACTTTTCCCTGAGTGCGGATCCGGCAAGCGTGAAGGCAGTGTTGCAGGCGATCACGACGAGTGCGGGATCAAAGCGGGCGAGCAAGTCTTCAAAAAGCTCCAGAATGCGGGTTTTGAGTTCCGGCTCGTCCCAGTTTCCATAGGGAAAGCCTGCGTCATCGGCCACATAGACAAAATTGCGCTCGGGCATCAAAACACGCGCTTCCCTGAGAACCGTCAAGCCGCCAATGCCGCTATCGAACAGGAGAACGGGTTTTTCGTGCAAGGCGCTACTCCGTAATTTTGCCGTCCGGCCCGCGCGGGCGGAGCCTGGGTTGTTTGGACCGGTTGGGAGATCCTGCCCCGCGTGGATTGTCACGGGTGAAGCGATCAAGAGACGAAATGACGCCGCGCAGGACATTGATTTCGGAAGCCGTGAAGCCTGGCCGCGTCAGAACAGTGCGCAGGTTGTCGACCAATTTCGGCTTTTTGCTGGCGGGACGGAAGTAACCGCGCGCGTCCAGCGCCTCTTCCACATGGTCAAACAGTCCCTGCAAGTCCTGCTTGGTGGCAGGCTCCTGTTCTTTTTCCTGAAACGGCAGGCTCTCCTCTTCGCCCACTCCGCCCTTCATCCATTCGTAGGACATCAACAGCACGGCCTGCGCAATATTCAGCGAGGCAAAGGCCGGATTGACCGGAAAGGTGACGATTTCATCGGCCAGCGCCACTTCCTCATTGGTCAGGCCCGATTTTTCGCGGCCAAAGAGAATGCCGGTCTTTTCGCCCTTGGCAAAACGGGTGCGCAACTCAGCCGTGGCGGCTTCGGGTCCGCGCACCGGCTTGAACCCATCACGGTCGCGCGCGGTGGTGGCGTAAACGAAATTGAGATCGGCGATCGCCTCTTCAAGGCTTGTATAAAGCTTGGCGCCGTCGATGACGTGATCAGCCTTGGAGGCGGCGGAACGCGCCTTTTCCGATGGCCAGCCGTCGCGCGGGTTCACCAGACGCAGCTCCGCAAGACCAAAATTGGCCATGGCACGGGCCACCATGCCGATATTCTCGCCCAGTTGCGGGTGAACCAGAATAATGGCCGGTCCTTCCGCGATCAGTGTGCGCTTGCGTGCTGTGCCCGCCATGTTTCGCCTTTCCGATAAATTTGGCGTTCACTGGCATAATTTGGGCGTAAAATCAAAAGGTCAAACGTCTTCCGTTTCGAGCCGCAGAAGACAGCGGCGGCGGCTCGTTGATATGCAGACGCACCGTGCTCACTTATCACGCTACTACGTTGGTATAATTAGAGCGTATTGATCATCATTTTTAGCCGGATTTTCCGCTACCGCCTTTGCGTTAGGCATTCCAGATGCTATAGCGCAGCGGAAAATCTCCGCGGGTCCTCCCGCCGTTTAAACCCGCTTAAGTGAAAGAGGCCGATATATGAGCAAGATCAAGGTAGCTAACCCTGTCGTCGAGATGGACGGCGATGAGATGACCCGTATCATCTGGCAGTTCATCAAGGACAAGTTGATCCTGCCTTATCTCGATATTGACCTTGAATATTACGACCTCTCCGTTCAGAAGCGCGACGAGACGAACGACCAGATCACGATTGATGCGGCCAATGCGATGAAGAAGCACGGCGTTGGCGTGAAATGCGCCACGATTACGCCGGACGAAGCCCGCGTTGAAGAATTTGGCCTGAAGGAAATGTGGCGTTCGCCGAACGGCACGATCCGCAACATTCTCGGCGGCGTGATCTTCCGCGAGCCGATCATCTGCAAAAACGTTCCGCGCCTTGTTCCCGGCTGGACGAAGCCGATCGTTGTTGGCCGTCATGCTTTCGGCGACCAGTATCGCGCAACAGATTTCAAATTCCCGGGTAAAGGCACTGTCACGCTGAAATTCGTTGGCGAAGACGGTCAGGTCATCGAAAAGGAAGTGTTCCAGTCTCCCGGCGCTGGCGTGACCATGGCGATGTACAACCTGGATGAATCCATCCGCGATTTCGCCCGCGCGTCCATGAACTATTCGCTCATGCGCAAGTGGCCTCTTTACCTCTCCACCAAGAACACGATCATGAAGGTTTATGATGGCCGCTTCAAAGACATTTTTGAAGAAGTCTACGAGACCGAATTCAAGGATCTGTTCAAGGATGCCGGCATCACCTACGAACACCGCCTGATCGACGACATGGTGGCGTCTGCGCTGAAATGGTCCGGCGGTTATGTCTGGGCTTGCAAAAACTATGACGGCGACGTGCAGTCTGACACGGTTGCCCAGGGCTTCGGTTCGCTCGGCCTGATGACCTCGGTTCTGATGACGCCGGATGGCCGCACCGTGGAAGCGGAAGCCGCGCACGGCACCGTGACGCGTCACTACCGCCAGCACCAGAAGGGTCAGGAAACCTCCACCAACTCGATCGCATCGATCTTCGCCTGGACCCGTGGCCTCGCCCACCGCGCCAAGCTGGACGACAATGCCGATCTGGCCCGTTTTGCCAACACGCTTGAAAAGGTCTGTGTGGAAACGGTTGAATCTGGCTTCATGACCAAGGATCTGGCGCTTCTGATCGGCCCTGATCAGCCTTGGCTCTCCACAACCGGTTTCCTCGACAAGATCGATGAGAACCTGCAGAAGGCTATGTAAGCCAACGCTTTGGTATTATTAATTAACCCGGCTTAACAGCCGGGTTTTTTATTCAACCATAAGATGTTTTTTAACGTCTCGTTAAGACCGACCATCATATCTTACCGATCAAATTTCAGATTGGGAAAGACATGGCCAAACAGCCGCTTCGTTTCGCACATTATGACCTCAAGGCCCAGCCGACGGGCGCCGTTGTCGAGGTCACGCTTTCATGTATCAATAATGTCCGCTTGATGGACTCCCTTAATTTCGGTCTTTTCAAAGCGATGCGCCCGCACAAATTCCTCGGCGGGCTCACCAAGGTTTCACCTACGCGTATTACCATTCCGCAAGGTGGCCACTGGCATCTTGTCGTGGACATGGACGGGCTGCCGGCACTTGCCAGCTCCTCGGTCAAGACGTTTTTGCCCGGCAATCTAGCCTCGGCGCGGCTGATGCAGGCCA
>JBNLGT010000081.1:0-12980 GCA_050306195.1 Ensifer sp. | reverse complement strand
AGGAATATCAGTATCTCGGCGAAAGCCAGTGGAGCGACCGCCTGCCCAAGGTGGTGCAGCTGAAACTGGCTCAGGCCTTTGAAAATTCCGGCCGCGTCGGTGGCGCAGGCCTGCCGGGCGAGGGGCTTGCGATCGATTATCAGATCCAGACCTCCATCAACGCCTTCCAGATCGACGCTGCAAGCAACACCGCTATTGTCGAAATCGCCGTCCGGGTTCTCAACGACAGGAACGGAAACGCCCGCGCCCGCAACGTGTTCCGCAGCGTCGTGCCCGCCAGTGGACGGACGAACAAAGATTATGTCGCAGCGCTCGATTCAGCCTTCACCAAGGTATCGTCAGAGATGATCAGCTGGGTGCTGAAGCATATCTGACTTAGCCCGCACACGGCAGCGATTGAGTCGTGGAATGTCGCTCTCTGTAAAGACGGAAACAAAAAGCCGCCCGGTTTCCTTGGGCGGCTTTTTTAATTTCAAATTCAGCTTGCAGATCAGTTGAAGCGTCCAGCTGCATGGGCCAGCATGGTATAAACCTTGCCGGTATCCGATGTCAGATAGGACTGGGTAATCGACCGGTCGCGATCATTGCGCGCGACATCCGCCAGCAGGTTCTCAAAATCGGCCACGTAGCGATCGACGGCGGTGCGGAATTCCGCATCGTGATCATATTTGTGTTTAATCTCGTCAAACGTTTTCTTGCCCTTTAGCGTGTAGAGACGCCGCGTGAAGACATCGCGCTCCCCGCGCTGGTAACGCCGCCAGAGATCGACGGAGGCGTCGTGGTCGATGGCGCGCGCAATGTCGATAGAGAGCGAATTGAGCGATTCCACCACATGAGCCGGATTGCGAGCGGAGCCGCTGCGCGATGGTTGGCTGGCTTCCGCGCGCGGACGACCAATCTGTGCTTCTTCCCGCGCTGCGCCCCGGATCAGGTCGCTGATCCAGCCGCTTTGCTCGCCCTGTTGCGCCTGACGCTGAGGCGCGGGGTTGCGCGGTTGTGCCGGTGCGGCCCGTGCCGGCGCTGGTGTTGGTGCGGGCGCGGAATGGCTGCCACGCATCTCCGGTTCAGCCGGTGCCTGCTGTGGCTGCAACGCGGGTGCCGCCTGAGCAACGACCGGAGCCGCCGATGGCGCAGTCGTTTTAGCCGGTGCGGAAACCTCAAGCTGGTCCTGTGACTTTCCAACAAGGCGGGAAAGATCCTGAAGCGCCTGTATCTGCTCAGCGACAGCACGACGCATCGCAGCGGCGCTTTCCCGTGTTTCTTCCGGCAGATCGAATGCGCCGCGGCGCAGCTCGCTGCGGGTCATATCGAGTTCCTTGCGGATGTCATCGGCTGACTTGCGGATTTCGCCCGTCGCGCCGGAGAAGCGCTCAATAGCTTCCGCAATAGCTGTTTGCAGCGCATTGCGCATTTCCGCTGCCGCTGAGTTCGACTTCTCGCCGGTTTCGTTCAACATCCGCTCAACGTCAGAAAGCGATGAGGCGACACCTGTCCGCAAGCGGGCGGCAACCTCGCCAGCGCGTTCCTCAGCCTTCGCCATGCTGCTTTCAAAGGCAGAGCTTGTCTCGCTTCCTGCGCGCGACAGGATGTCCTTGAGGTTTTCAGCAGCCTGGCGGGCGCGCCCTTCAGCTTCCGCCATCGCCTTGCCTGCATCGGCATAGGAGGCTTGAACGTTGTCACGCAGTGAGCTTGCAAACTGGCTGGAGCGGGCTTCCGCAGCGTCGAAGGCGCTAGTGACCATGCCGCTGAGTGCGCGCATTGTTCCTTCGATTTCTTCCGAACGTTTGACCAGACCCACCGACAGGTCGCGCAATGCGCCCTGGCGCTCTTCAAGCGTGGAGGCAAGGTTTGACTGTGCCGCAGACAGAAGGTCTGAAGCCTGGGAAAGAACGCGGGAATGATCGTCGAAACGTCCCGTGATGCCGACAATCTGACCAAGGGTCGCATCCGACACTTCGGCAAGACGTTCGGCTTTGCCATCCAGTAGGCGGCTTGCAGCCGAAATCGTGTCGGTGATCTTGCCCGCCTGCTCGTCAAAGCGCTCTGCCGTTGCGTTCAGCGCTTCGTCGAAACCGGAGAACTGGCGTGCGGCTGCTTCGACCACACTGGTGATATCTGTATTCGAAGCCTGCAGGCGCTCGATCAGCGAAGTTACATTGCTTCGCAGGCTGTTTTCGCTTGCCGCAATAACGCCAGCCGTTTGTTCCGCCTTGGCGGAAATGGCTGCCAGTGTTTCAGTGGAGCGGGATGAGATGGCGGCGACAAGCGCCTCGTTCTCAGCGCGAATACGGTCGGCATTTTCTCGCGCTGCATCGGCAACACGGTCTGCAATATCGCTGCCTGCGCGGGCAAGTTCTTCCACCGCAGGCTGGGCCTTGGTTTCAATGATCTCGCTCAGTTCCGCCGCACGGCCCGCCAGCATGGAGTTCAGCTCACGCGTGCTTTCATCAAGCGAGGTGCGGATAGACGAATTGCGTGCATCCAGGGCCTTTTCGCTTTGCGACAGGCTATCTGCAATAGAGGCTGCATGTTGCGCTGCGCGGGCTTCGCTTTCCTGCAAGCGCCCGGTCAGTGCCTCGACGCGGCTTTCCAGCGCTTCGGACAGGCCTGTGCTTGCCTGCGCCACGCGGTCCACCGCCTGGACGGCTTCTTCGTCAATGCCGCTAATGGTGGACGAAACCGCTTCACGCAGGGATGTTGCGAGATGTGCAGCCTTGCCGTCGATCGTCTTGGCAACATTCTCCAGTCCGGCATTCAGTGCGCGGTCCATGGTTTCCAGACGCTCGCTGAACTTCGCCGTACCTTCTTCCAGCGTTTCGGCAAGCAGGCCGGTGACCTCGTTGCTGGTCTGCGCCAGGTTGGCAATACGCCCATCCAGTGCGTTTGCAACGTGTTCCCCTGCGGTTTCAGCGGCGCGCGACAGCGCCTCTGCAGACTCATTCATTCGCATATCAGCGGCGTGAATTGCCGATTCAACACGAGAGCCCGCCTCGCTGGTTCTGGCGGTAACACCGTCGAGCGTCGCATCGAGATGCGCAATGAGGCCTTCCGCCGCGTTGGTAACCTTGCCAGCGCCTTCGGACATGACCTGGGAAAGTTTGTTCGCACCAGCTTCAATCTGTGCGCTCAGGGCGTTGCCCTGATCTTCCAGGCCCATCTCGACCATGCTGCCTGATGCGGCAATGGATGCCCCGATAGACGCAGCCTGTTCGGCCATCGTGTCGTTGAGGCGGTTTATGCTCGTGTTGACTGCGCCGGAGATGTTTTGCTCACCGCCTTGCAGCACGTTTTCAATTGATGCCGTGCCATGGAGTAGGGCGGAGCTGATCGTGTCGCTGCCCTGACCAATGATCTGGCCGATGCGGTCGACATTTTCACCAAAGAGTGCTTCGGCGCGCTCGGCGCTGTCGCGCAGCGATGCCGCCAGCGTGTCATTGCCGCCGGTCATGATGCCTTCAATCCGGCCAGCGCTTTCACCGAATATCTCTTCAGCACGCTGTGTACCGTCGCGCAAGGAAGCTGACAGGGCTTCGTTGCCGCCGGAGATAATGTCGCTGAAACGATCTGCGTTTTCGCCGAAAACGGTTGCTGCCTGCTGCGTACCTTCACGCAAAGCATCTGCCAGGGCCCTGTTGCCGCTCTGCAGCGAGGCTTCGAGTGTTTCATTGCCATTGGCGATCAGGCTGTCCAGGCGGCCCGCGTTTTCGCCAAAGATCGTTTCCGCCCGTTCTGCACCTTGTTCGAGAGCATCCTTAAGCGTGTCGGAAGCAATGCCGATGGTAATCTGCAGGTTTGCCGCCCGTTCGTCGAAAGCATCTGCGATCTGTTTATGAGTGTCGGTAATCGCGTCGGAAATCCGCCCAATTGAGCTGTCGAATACCGTATTGAGGCGCTCGCTATTTTCAGAAAAGGCTGACTCCACGCTGTCCACGCGTGAGGTAATCGTGGCCGCTGCGGCATCCGCCTGCTTGGTAATCGCGACTTCCATTTCTTCGCGGGCCGACTGGAGGCCACCGAAAAGCGCATTGGACCGCTCGGAAAGAACGGAATCGATTTTGTTATGCGCCTCCGCAATCGTTCCGGCCATTTCCTCGACATGCTTGCCAACAGCGGCGTCAATCATTTCCTGCCCGGTGCCAAGCGTCGTTGCAAGACCCATGGAATGATCAATCAGTGTGGAACCGAGGCGTTCGATGGAGGAGGAGAGAAGGCCGTCCAGGTCGTCCCTGCCGCCGCCAAGCGTCTCATTGATTTTCGCCAGGCTCTGGCTGAGTTTTTCTGAAAGCGAGCCTGAGCGCTGATCGAATGCGCTGGTAAATTCGGCGACGCTTTCATCAAATGTCGTGCTGAACTGACCAACCGTTGCCTGCAGCCGCTCTTCCAGGAAGCCGGTGCGCAGATCAATATCCATGACCGCTTCGTTGACGCTGTTCTTCAGGCTCTGATTGAAGCTAGCGCCTTTTTCATCGAGGGCGGCGTTCAGCGAATTGATGAGGTTGTCGAGGCCGTTGTTGATGGCGTCCTGTCCAGCGCCAAGGCTCTCATTGAACTCGCGCGTGCGGGCCAGCAGCGTTTCGTTGAGCTGCGACGTACGCTCCGCAAGCGCCTTGTTGAGGCGCTCAGTATTGGCTTCCACGGATGACGCGCGGGTTTCGAACTGCGCCAGAAGCTCGCCGCCACGTTGGGAAAGCGTGTTGGAAAGCTCCTCCAGCCGTGTGTCGAATTCGCCAGCAAGCGCAATGCCGGATGAGTTCAGAGAGGACAGGAGGTTGTCGGCCTGTGTGGAAAGCACCGTGCCGATGGTTTGCGAGGCGGTGTCCGCCTTTTCCATCAGCAACGCAGCGCGTGTGTCAATCATCGTGGCGAAGGCTTCGCCGGAAATCGCCAGCTGTGAACCGACAAGTTCAGTGGCTGTTTCCAGCTCGCCTTTGATCTGCTCATGCGCGCCTGAAATCGACGAACGAAGCCTTTCGGCGTGGGTCACGATAGCCTCGCGTTCGGTGCCCAGTTCATTGACCAGGCTGCGCACGCGCATTTCATTGTCACTGTAGGAGCGCTCAAGCGCATTGATTTCAGAGTGAACCAGCGTTTCCAGTTCGGTGGCGCGCGCAATTGTGCGCTCTATGCCATCATTCATGGCGCTGACTTCACGACGTACCGCTTGCCCGATGGCCAGGATCCGATCCGATGCGGCGACTTCCGGTTCCGCCAGCCTAAGCGCCACTTCGGCCATGGACCGCGCCGCGCCGCGCATCTCCTGCGCGCGCGCAATAACAACGCCAAGACCGAAGAAAAGAACGATCGGCATGAGAATGCCGATAAACAGGCCCATGAAGCCGGGAAGCGCAATCAGAGACTTCACCGAGTTTACGGAATAGATTTCGGGCGTTAGCACCAGATAGCCAACACTCAGGCCCAGGATCAGCCAAAGAGCGGAAACAATGGTGGCGTTGCGCATTGTGGCGCGGCTCGAACGACCTTCCAGCGACCGCAGGATCATATTGGGATTATTGCCGCGCGGGTCATTGGCCGGTTTGTGGGCGGGTGCGCGTGGCACAGGCTCTGGGGCCAGTTCCTTGGCGATGTCCGGCTTTTCGGACTTTGCTGTCTCGCTGGTGTTACCTGCCTGAGCCATGTTTCCATCCACACTTTCGCGGTCTAAATCATTTTCGGCATCTCTGAGTTCACCGAAATCGATTTGTAACGCTTTCTCAAGCGCGTCCATCGCTTCCTGTTCCGGTGTTTCTTTACTCTTCGAATTCGCCATACCGCACCAGCCTCGTTTTAATGCTGTCGACATCAATCAGGACAGCAAGACATTCTTACTGCCCACTTTTCATCCCGCATCCCCCGCCTAAAGGCTGCCGCGAATGAATATTCCAGCTTACACTGCTAGCGCGATTTAGGTTATGGTCCTAGCCTCAAACCTTCGCTATCCACCGTAAACATCGGTTTTTCCGGCCAAAATTGCTTTAAGGCAACCGGCAGAAAAAGCACAAGCCTTCCTCTATTGTATCGTCGCGGGACATTAACGCATTTTACATGCATGTTTGGAGTCCCAAGTTGGGGAAGAGGCGAGTTGTTGCCTTGCAACTGCGCTGGTAAATAGAAAATAGCGAACTAATTCCGCAGTTTATCTTTCGTTAACCATATACAAAAAATGCTTCGACGGTTGTTGCTATCGTTAAGAGGATGGCGACCGGTTCGCGCGTAGCCTGCCATTGCTAACAAAAATAAGAAGGAAGGGGCATATGGCGGCGTATAACATAGCATTTGATGGGCCGGCATCGCTCAGTGGCGGTGAATATTCCAGAGAAAACCCGATCGACCTCGTGCATCTGGCGCGCCAGACCATGGGCGACCGTCGGCTGGAGTTGGAAATTCTTCAGACTTTCGCGCGGCAGGCGCGCAAGGTTGTCACTGAAATGGGGGGCTGCAACAACGCAGCGATTGCGCAAGCCGCCCACAAGCTGAAGGGCGCGGCCGAGGCTGTTGGAGCATTTCGTGTGTCACATGCGGCGGGCGAAATAGAAGCCGGCGCAATTGATGCACTCCATATCGCCAAAGCTGGTGCTGCTGTTCTCGAAGCAGAGAACTTTATTCTCAAGATTTGTCGGTAGAGCCCGCCCGCTCAGGCCCACAGATTTGTGTCTATCGCAGCCGAATAAGCAATAGGGGCTTCCAATCGCCCCTCAAGCCATTATATGGCGGGGAGTGTGGCTCGTTGAGCCGCTTTTCGCCATATTGATAGATTGCTGGGCTTATTGAATGACAAAACTGACTTTCGTAGCATTTGACGGAACGCGTTTCGACGTGGACGCACTGGATGGCACCACGGTCATGGAAAATGCCGTCAAGAATTCCGTCCCCGGCATTGAGGCCGAATGTGGCGGCGCGTGCGCTTGCGCCACATGTCATGTCTATGTCGACGATACATGGGTGGAAAAAACCGGCAGTCCCGACGCCATGGAAGAAGACATGCTGGACTTCGCCTCCGAACCGAAGCCGACCTCAAGGCTCTCTTGCCAGATTAAAGTGACGCCCGAGCTTGACGGCTTGGTCGTGCACTTGCCGGAACGGCAGGGCTAAAAGCAAATCCAGGAAAAGTGGGCACCGGTTTTCCGTCCGGATTTGCGGCTACAAGAAAGCAAATCCAGGAAAAGTGGGCACCGGTTTTTCGTCCGGACGATAGCATAGGTTGTGGAATGCTGCGGCGCTGACAAGATCACGCGCCCAAATACGTCCATGATTTCCGATCGAAAAAAGAGATGTTCCAAAAAGGAGCCTCGCTCTTCGTATTGGTAGAGCGAGGCTAGTAGGGCGCGCTGACGGGCGAGGGAGGAACGCCCGGCCAAAAAGACTGCGCGCCAGGAGAACAACGTAAACCCGAGTAATTTATGTAAACCGCCACTTTCGAAACTATTACTATTACATACGCAAAGGCACGGCTATTGCTAATTATATTACCCCAATGATGGGGCGTATATTCAGTTTCGGGCAAGTTTTGCACAGATTTTGATCGATTTGGCTTACCAAACGGCTCTGCTACTGCAGGTAGTGCTTGCTGCGATATTCAAGAAGCCGAATCATCCGCCGCTCGAATTGACTGGAT
The DNA here is from genome assembly GCA_050306195.1 of Ensifer sp. GTDB lineage: Bacteria > Pseudomonadota > Alphaproteobacteria > Rhizobiales > Rhizobiaceae > Ensifer_A. The sequence goes on along the minus strand of JBNLGT010000081.1, from coordinate 5,368 downwards.
TCTACCCGGTCAAATCGTGATTGGTCCTTGTCGTGGGCGGCATATTCTCTTTCAAAAACCTTCTCCGCCCGTCTCTCAAGCTCTTCACAGGTGCTGGCGGACGGTAGCCGCTTGAGGGCGGCGTCCATTTTGCGCGCGTGGTTACGGGCAATTTCCGCGTGGCGGTCCTCATGCCGTTTGATGTCGGCAGACAAGGTATCCCAGATCAGGGCAAGTTGTTTGCCGGCCTGTTTGCGGTAACGCCATTTGGGCAGGATGATTTTGGTGCTCAGTTTCACCTTGACGTTTTTTATCGAACAGCGGTTCGTCGACTTGGCAAAGGTGATGTCGTAGCCAAACTTGACCTGCGTGAGGCCAGCATGCCGGGTTTTTGAATTACTGCTTTTGGGGCCTCGGCGCGAGAGTTCACGGTCCAGCGCTTCGGCAGTCCGCCCACCCAGGGAAAAGTAGCTGTAGGATTTGGAAATCGCAACGTCGGCGAGTGCCTGCGTGTTGATCGCAGGAATTGCAAGGATAGCCATAATTGCCACGCCGAGGCGGCGCATCATTTTCGCCATGTGCGGATTGGTCCGTTGAAATTTCCACGACCTTGCTGCATAGGCAGGCTGCATGCAACAAAAAACGTATCGGCGACAGCAATGGTGCTTGCGCCGCAGATCCGGGACGGGGTTAAGGACGTGCAATGACCATGCTTCAGCAGGTTTTTAAGCCGGTTCGGTGGCCGCTTGCCCATGGGCGCCATCTCGATCTAGGGCCGCGCGGCCATATTATGGCGATTGTCAACGCAACGCCCGATTCCTTTTCCGACGGTGGGCGCTACGAAAGCCGCGATTCTGCCGTGAGACACGCGCTGGACTGTGTGAGCGCCGGAGCCGCAATTCTCGATATTGGGGGCGAGTCGACCCGCCCCGACGCCGCCGAGGTGAGCGCCGATGAAGAACAGGCGCGCGTCATCCCTGTGATTGAAGCCTTGGCGGGCGAAGTCGATGCGCTGATATCCATTGATACCTACCGGGCTTCCACGGCGGACGCTGCGATAAAGGCTGGCGCACACATCGTCAACGATGTTCATGGCCTGCAGCGGGAGCCTGAGATTGCCCGCGTTGTGGCGCAAACCGGGGCAGGTGTCTGCATCATGCATACAGGTCGCGGCCGTGAGAAACTGCCGGATGTTATTGATGACCAGAAGGCTTTTTTTGCACGATCTCTGGAGATTGCGGATGTGGCGGGCATCGCGCGTGACCGGATTGTTCTCGACCCGGGTTTCGGTTTCGCCAAAGAAACGACTGAGATCAATGTGGAACTGATGGCGCGGATTGGCGAGCTTCTGCCGTTGGGTTTTCCGCTTTTGATCGGGACCTCGCGTAAGAGATTTCTCGGTGGCCTGACTGGCCGTCAGGCCGCAGATCAACGCGACGCCGCGACAGCCGCGACAACCGTGTTGATGCGCAGGGCCGGTGCGGCGATTTTCCGAGTGCATGATGTAGGAATAAACCATGATGTGCTTGCAGTTGCAGACGCTATGATTGAAGCTGAACGATCGCTAGAGGAGGGGCCGCGATGACGCGCTACAAAATTACCATGAAAAATTGTGCCTTCTTCGCCCGCCACGGCGTATTCGAGGAGGAGGCTTTTCTGGGGCAGCGATTTTTTGTTGACGCTGTCTTTGATGTTGAGCCCGACCACGCGTTGGACGAAGACAGACTGGAAGGAACGGTGGACTATGGTGCTGTTTTTTCCACCATCGAAAAAGTTGTTACCGGGAAAAGGCGCTTTTTGATCGAAGCTTTGGCGGAAGATGTCGCCAAGGCTGTCTGTTCGAAATTTCCACAGATATTGAAGGCCAATATTACCGTCCGCAAACCAAATGCGCCGGTGCCCGGCGTGCTGGACTATGTTGAGGTCACACTCGACTATGTTCCTTGAGCTGAGGTCTTTTCGGTGAAAGCAAATCTGGGTCTCGGCGGCAACCTGGGTGATCCGCCATCTGCCATGGCGGCTGCCTTGCGTCAGATCGACGAAATGCCCGTGTGTCAGGTGGTGAATGTTTCACGCCTGTATAAAACGCCCCCCTGGGGCAACACAGACCAGAACTGGTTTTTTAACGCGACCGCGGAAATAGAAACAGATCTTGAGCCGGAAACGCTGCTCGATCTTTGTCTGACGATTGAGCACGGAATGAAGCGGGTGCGCAGCGAAAGATGGGGTCCGCGCACAATTGATCTGGATGTTCTGACCTATGGCGATATGCAGATCGCAACCAGCCGATTGACTGTGCCGCATCCGCACATGCACGAGCGCGCATTCGTCCTCAAGCCGCTCAGCGATTATGCGCCGGACTTGATCATTGCAGGCAGAGCCGTTCAGGAATGGCTGTCAGAGGCCGATGCATCAGGCATTGAGCCCGTTGGGGCTGACGTTAATTGGTGGAAATAAAGCCGCCCGCGAGATTACCGGCTTGAAGCCAAATCATCATTGGTGCGGTTGAGTGTCATGCCGATGACCGGAACATACTTCTCACGCACCTTGATGGCGATGGTGACATTCAGCACATCGGCGCCCTTCATATGGGCTATCATCGCCCCATCCAGGTCCTTGCGGTTGAGCCCAACCACAACCTTGTTGCCGGTTACGTTGCCAGAAATGATGTCGAGGCCCTTACCGTCCGCGCCATCCAAAAAAGTACCTTTGTAGCTATTTCCGGCGCGCGAGATTATGGCCTTCATCGGCTGGCTGAATATGCCCACACGGCACTTGCCGTCCAGCGTCAGGCCGGTCTTCCCGCTGGGATTAGGATCACCCGTGAGGTCACAATTGAACTTGGTGCCCTTGTATTTGCCGGCAACGATCTCGCCGGGGCCTTTCCAGATTCCGCCCGCTTTGGCAAAAAAAGCCTTATCACCGGCATGAGCCGCTGAAATGGAGGTCACGGCGGCAATTGCAAATGCAGCGAAATATCTGGCGGAACGAAACACGAGGGCAACCCTTGAAACGGCAACAATTAATGCCAGGAAAGATGGTTGATATTGGTTAACGGTCCGTTTCCGGTCAAGCCCGGCCGCACAGCTCAGGACGCATGTTTTGTCTGCTAAAATGGTGGAAAGAGACAGCAAATCAAGGTGTTGATAAAACCTGCCACACTCCCAAAGAATTTTGTAAATTGTCAGTCCATCAGTCCGATTTAACCGGCTGCCGGAGCGCGGTCAAAAAATCGGTCACTTTTGGCCGCTTTTCGGCCACAAAGGTCATGGGTCGGGCAAGCTCCATGGCTGATGCGCCGACGCGGGCCGTCATCAGTCCGTTGGCCACGCCTTCGCCCAAACGGGCAGAGACTTTTGAGGCCAGTCCGTGGCCTAGAACCTGCTGCACCAGACTGTCGCCCAGCGCAATCGTGCCGGTGACCGCCAGATGCGCAATAACGGCGCGCAATAGCCGGAGCATACCCAAAAAGCCGGGACGCCCGCCGTAGAGTGCGGAAAGCGAACGCACGAGCCGGGCCGATTCAAAAATCACATAGCCCATATCGACAAATGCTCTCGGGCTGACCGCCGTCACAATCGAGACCCGACGGGCGGCATTGGCGATGAGATGGCGGGCTTCCCTGTCCACAGGCCCCAAAAGTTCCGTCTCGGCAAGCCTCAGGAGGCCGTCGCTATCAACAATTTCGCCAAGGGTTTCCTCAATCAGCGCCCGCCCGCTGGCTGTTTGCGGCGTATCGGCCAGATGAGTGACAAGCGCTTTGACCGCCGATTTGGCTTCAGCGGGTGAGGAAGCGCCTGATGCTTTTATCAGCCTGTCTCTCAGCTTTTCCACATTACGCAAGCTGGCAAGCCCGGCAAGTTCGCGCAAGACCATGGCCAGAACCGCCAGAACAAGAACGCCGAGCGCTCCAAAAGCGGTATAGCCCAGCCAGTCAGCGCGGGAAAACAGATCGCGCACCAGCTGGTCCGCCCAAAGCCCGAAGGCAAGCGACAGGACAATACCCAGTGCAGCACTTGCTATTTTGAACAGCGGAAAGCGCCGGGGCGGGGCAGGTGTGTCGCCAATCTCTGTATCAGCCTCAAATTCAATATCGAATGGATCATTCGTCTCAGGCACAACGTCCAACGCACCGGCAAAATGTTCCGGCGCGCGCGGCGCTTCCTGTGTCGGGCCTTTATCCAGCGCAAAGGCGGCGGGCGGGCGGTGGCTTTTCTTTTCCGTCATGCCAGATGATCTCCAATCAGGAATTCAAGGGCTCGGTCTAGCCGGATATGCGGCAGCCTGACTTCCAGCGCGGCCTTGCCGTCATCCACCTCGGGGGGGCGAAAGCGCACAATGTTGATCGGCGCCGTCGTTTCGCTGCCGGCGTCCTTGGGTTGGGAAAATAGAAGTCCCGGTTTTTCCGGCAGATCGCCCGGAAAAATGGCCGTGCTCCTGATCCCGTCAAATTGTTCGCCGTTGATAGTTTCACCTTCCATCGGGGTTCCGGTGATCACCGGCAGGTCATGGCCGTTGCTGCGTACGCGCGCTTCCTTTGTCGCCCGCACCGATGCCATGGCCAGAACGTCGACCCCTGCGCCATTTGCGCCGATGCGTGACAGGGCGCGCTGCACAATCCGCCGCGTGATGGCCTCCAGGCGGTCGTGGCTTTCATGGTGCAGATGATCAGCCTTGGCGGCGGCAATCAGCACTTTGTCGATGTGCCGCGTGAATATCGATGACAGAAAGTCGCTTTCGCCTATCCGGAACGTCGAGAGGATTTCCACAAGCGCATTTTCAAGATCGGTCAGCGCCTCCGCGCCCCGGTTGACCGCAGTCAGCGTGTCGACGATGACGATCTGTCGGTCCAGCCTGGCGAAATGATTACGGAAGAAGGGGCGAACGACGAGATCCTTGTAGGCTTCAAATCGCCGCTCCATCATCGCCTGCAGCGAGCCCTTGGGGGCGGCTCCTTCTGTCAGACGCGTCAGTGGTGCAAAGGTCAGCGCAGGTGAACCTTCCAAGTCGCCGGGCATCAAAAACCGGCCGGGCGGCAGCATGGAAAGCGCGTGTTCATCGGCACGACAGGCTTTCAAATAATCGCTGAAGGCGGCAGCCAGCTTGCGCACGGCTGTTTCGTCGGCGGGTGCTGCCGGATCAAACGTGTCGGCCAGTCTGCGCCATTCCTTGGCCAAGGTGCTTCGCGCGCCCGTGGCGGAAAGGTCTGCTGCCTGTTTTGAAAAAGCATCGAAATCCTGCTGCAAAAGCGGCAGGTCCAGCAGCCATTCGCCCGGATAGTCAACAATGTCGAGCGAGAGCTTACCGGGGCGGAACATCCTGTTCCAACCGCTGGCGCTGTCGTAATGGATAGTCACCCGCAATTCGGAGATTGCCCGGGTGGACTGAG
>JBNLGT010000080.1:0-13284 GCA_050306195.1 Ensifer sp. | reverse complement strand
ACGTTGCATCCACGGCAGGCGTTTCGCCGCGCCCCCGGATTTCCTGGTACAATGCTTCAAAAGGTTGGATGATTACGGCAACCAAATCCATGGCCGTGGAGTTGGCTCCGTCCGGCGTTCGCGTCAACGCGATCAACCCCGTGGCAGGAGAAACACCGCTGCTTAAAAGCTTCATGGGTGAGGACACGCCCGAAATTCGGGCGAAATTCCTCTCAACAATTCCGATCGGTCGCTTTTCCACACCGGAAGACATGGGCAATGCCGCCTGCTTCCTTTGCTCCGATGAGGCGTCCATGGTGACTGGAGTGGCCATGGAGGTTGACGGCGGACGGTGCATTTAGTCCACTGCCCTCCATGTTGCGTAGCGCAGCTTTATTCGGCCAGAACTGGCGTATATCCCGCCTCGCGTATAATGGCTTCGGCTTTTGCCTGATCGCCTGCGACGCTGACCTTGTGCGCACTGAGATCTATTTCTACCGGCACGCCCGGCATCTCGCTCTCGAAAGCTGATTTGATTGCGCCGACACAGTGATTGCAGCTCATATCCGCAACGTTAAAGACGGCATTGTTTTGATCGCTCATTTTAGCACCTGTTCAAATTGATTCCATCTGAGTGTAAGGCTTCTGGTCGCTGGAAGGTCAAGGCGAAAAGATATGTTTTTGATCCTTGACCTTCCAGTGGCTGGAAGCTCTATCTTCGGATAACTGAAAGCCAACGGGAAACGGCCCGAATAAAAAGGATAGGCAAATGAGTGAGCTTCACACATTGGATATGCAGGTCAGCGGCATGACATGCGCTTCGTGTGTCGGTCGCGTCGAGCGCACTCTGGCTGCATTGCCCGGCGTCAAGCGGGTGGCGGTTAACCTCGCCTCAGAACATGCGCAAATTGAATTTGACGGCCCGGGCGATCCCGAAGCTGTAAAGGTGGCCCTTGCGAAGGCGGGCTATCCGGCGGTTGAGGCTGACAGCCTTCTTGAAATTGAAGGCATGTCCTGCGCGTCCTGCGTTGGCCGCGTTGAAAAGGCGCTGTCTCAAGTGCCGGGTGTCACACAGGCGACGGTCAACCTGGCGACGGAAACCGCCAGCGTCCGTTTTCTGGAAGGCGTGACCACTCCACAAATGTTGGTCGCGGCGACAACCAAGGTGGGCTATCCATCAAAGGTCAGGGCGAGCGAAGAGGAGCAATCGAAAGACCGCAAAGCGGATGAAGCAGCGGCTCTTAAACGTCTGGCGATCATATCGGCGCTTCTGACATTGCCGGTTTTCATCATGGAAATGGGGGGGCACGTGGTCCCCGCTTTCCACGTCTGGCTACATGGCCTGATCGGGATGCAGACAAGCTGGTTCATCCAGTTTGCGCTGACAACGCTTGTTCTTCTTTGGCCGGGCAGGCTTTTTTTGACAAAAGGCTATCCCGCGCTCTTCCGTGGCGCGCCTGACATGAATGCCCTTGTTGCGCTGGGCGCGACAGCTGCCTGGGGTTTCTCAGTTGTTTCAACGTTCGCACCCGGTCTGCTGCCGGAAGGCACGCGTAATGTCTATTATGAAGCCGCCGCCATGATCGTGACACTCATTCTGGTAGGCCGAACGCTGGAAGCGCGCGCTAAGGGCCGGGCTGGAGCGGCGATCCGCAAACTGGTTGGCCTGCGGGCCAAGACCGCGCGCGTGGAGCGCGACGGCGCGGAGATTGAATTGCCTATTGAGCAGATCATGCCCGGTGACTTGATCCGCGTGCGACCGGGCGAAAAGATTGCGGTGGACGGCGAAGTTGTCGAAGGCTCATCCTTTGTCGATGAAAGCATGATCTCAGGCGAGCCGGTTCCGGTGGAAAAACAGGCGGGAGCAGCTGTTACCGGTGGCACGGTCAATGGCACCGGCACGTTCGCCTTCAAGGCGCAGAAAGTGGGAGCCGATACGGTCCTGTCGCAGATTATCCGCATGGTAAGCGACGCGCAGGCGACCAAGCTGCCAATTCAAGGGCTCGTTGATCGCATTACCATGTGGTTCGTCCCCGCCGTGATGGCTATCGCTGTGGCGACAATCGCCGCCTGGCTGATTTTCGGTCCCAATTTAAGCTATGCGCTGGTCGCAGGCGTCGCCGTTCTCATTATTGCTTGCCCCTGCGCCATGGGTTTGGCGACGCCGACCTCGATCATGGTGGGTAGCGGGCGCGCTGCAGAACTGGGTGTGCTCTTCCGAAAGGGCGATGCGCTGCAATCGCTGCAGGAATGCCGTATTGTGGCCTTCGACAAAACCGGAACCCTGACTGCGGGACGGCCTGAATTGACCGGCATCGCCGTCACGGAAGGCTTTGATGAACACGAGGTTCTGCGCCTTGCCGCAGCGCTGGAAGCATCGTCCGAGCACCCGATTGCAGCAGCCATCACGCGTGCCGCGACGGCGAAGGGCGGAACACTTGCCAAGGTGGAAGCCTTCCAGTCACTCACGGGAATGGGGCTTCAGGGCAGGGTAGATGGCCGCGATATTCTGATTGGTGCAGATCGCCTTTTTGTCAAAAACGGAATTGACCTGGGCAATCTGGCGGCAAAGGGTGCGGATTTTGCCAGCAAGGGCAATACACCTCTCTACGTTTCTGTCGATGGTGTTGCCGCCGCCGCTTTTGCGATAGCCGATCCGATAAAGGCAGGCGCGCAAGAAGCTTTGGTCGCCTTGAGAGCCATGGGCTTGAAAACCGCCATGATCACCGGAGACAACGGCGAAACGGCCAATGCAATTGCCCGCGAACTGGGCATTGAAGATGTCGTTGCCGAGGTCTTGCCAGGCGGTAAGGTCGATGCGCTCAAAACCCTTCGCGAAAAATACGGCGCACTCGCCTTCGTCGGCGACGGGATCAATGACGCTCCGGCGCTGGCGAGCGCCGATGTTGGCCTTGCCGTAGGTTCGGGAACTGATGTTGCCATCGAAAGCGCTGACGTGGTGCTTGTTTCCGGCGAATTGGACAAGGTTGCCACCGCTTTTGAAGTCAGCCGCAAAACGATGACCAATATCAGGCAAAACCTCTTCTGGGCATTTGGTTACAATGTCGTGCTCATTCCGGTTGCCGCAGGCGCGCTTTATCCGGCAAGCGGCATTCTGCTGTCGCCTATCTTGGCGGCAGGTGCAATGGCGCTTTCATCGGTCTTTGTGCTGGCAAATGCATTGCGGCTGCGTTTCATCAAGGCCGCATGACAGGCATAATTGATTTTGAGAAAATAAAAAGCCCAGCCCTGATCGGGGCTGGGCTGTAACCGTTTCTCGGCAATCAGATTAATCGTCCAGTTCGCCAAGAATTTCCGCAGCGCGTCCGGGGTTGGTCCGCCGGATTTCAACCTCATCCCGCCTGCTGGCAAACGCCTCGCTGGCCAGGATCTGATCGGCAAGGTCAGCGGGCAGCGACAGGATCACCCGTTCGTCACCTTCATGCAGGCCCGAAAGACCAGCGCTCTTGCCGTGGATCATGCCCCCCGCTACCGTATTGTTGGTATCGGGATCGATGAGGATGAATGCGCCGGTGTGGCGGTTCAGCTCATACGGATCGAAGATGGCCTGTTCGTCAAAAACCAGATGAACCTTGCCAATGGCATTCATCGCGAAGGCTTCTTTGTGATTTTCCCACTTCCCGGTTTTCAGATCCAGGAGGCTTGAAGGCTGCACCTGCACACGCTGGCGGCGCGCGCCGGATTTCAGCCAATAACGCTTGCCGGGCTGAATGCCTTCTGGCTGGAGCGCCACGATTTGTGCGTCAAATGCCGTGCCAACCTGCGGCTGGGCGTCTATGGTGACAATCATGTCGCCACGCGCCACATCCACCTGCCGGTCGAGAACAAGCGTAATGGCGTCGCCCGCAACCGCTGCGTTACGAACAAGGTCGAACGTCACGATCTGCTTGACATTGGCCACCATGCCAGATGGCAAAATGGTTACGCTGTCGCCGGGTTTCACTGCGCCACCGGCCACAGTGCCCTGATAACCGCGGAAGCTTTCTCCGGGGCGCGAAACACGCTGCACCGGCAGGCGGAAACCAACCGTATGCGCCGAGCGAATAGTCGCCAGTTCCAGCACTTCTACAAGCGTCGGCCCGTCATACCAGGGCATGGACGCCTTGCCGTCATAAACAACGTTCTCGCCCTTGAGCGCCGAGACAGGGATCGCTGTCACCTGTTTGACGCCCAGTGAAAGCGCGATCTCGCGAAACTCGTTTGCGATTTCTTCAAACCGCGCCCGGTCATAGCCTGTCAGGTCGAATTTGTTGACGGCCAGCACAAACTGGCGAATGCCCATCAGCGTCGCAATCGTTGCGTGACGACGGGTTTGTTCGAGAATGCCCGCGCGCGCGTCAACCAGCAAAACAGCAAGATCGGCGGTTGAAGCGCCGGTTGCCATGTTGCGCGTATATTGTTCGTGGCCGGGTGTGTCGGCAACGATGAAGGAACGCTTGTCGGTAGAAAAATAGCGATAGGCAACGTCGATGGTGATGCCCTGTTCGCGTTCGGCCTGAAGCCCGTCAAGCAAGAGCGCGAAATCGGGCAGGCCGAGATCATTTTGCTTGCCAGCGGAATCGCGGTTCAGCGCCGCCGCCTGATCTTCCTTGACCGCCTTGGTGTCCCAAAGCAAACGACCAATCAGTGTTGATTTTCCATCATCCACCGAGCCGCAGGTAATCAGGCGCAAGGGGCGCGAATCTTTCGTCGCAGGTGCGGTTTCTGCCGCTGGCGCGGCAATTGTTTCAGCAATCGCGGACATCTTAGAAATACCCCTCGCGTTTTTTCTTTTCCATGGAACCGGCCTGGTCCCTGTCGATCGCACGACCCTGGCGTTCCGAGACTGTCGCAATTTCCAGTTCCGAAATCACCTCGTCCAGCGTTGTGGCGTGAGAGCGGATGGCGCCGGTCAGTGGCCAGCAGCCAAGCGTGCGGAAACGGATATAGTCTTCCTGCACCTGTTCATCGGGCAGGGCTTCAAAGCGCGGATCTTCCGCCCAGATCATCATGCCGTCACGTTCGACGAATTTACGTTTCTTGGCGTAGTAAAGCGGAACCAGCGGGATATCTTCAGCCTGTATGTAACGCCAGATATCAACCTCGGTCCAGTTGGACAGCGGGAAGGCGCGCACGCTTTCGCCCTTGCGGATCATGCCGTTATAGACATTCCACAATTCCGGGCGCTGATTGCGCGGATCCCAGCGGTGGTCAGGCGTACGGAAGGAGTAGATGCGTTCCTTCGCGCGTGAAGCCTCCTCGTCGCGGCGTGCGCCGCCAAAGGCGACATCATACTGCCCGGCGTCGAGTGCCTGGCGCAGCGCCTCTGTCTTCATGATGTCGGTGTAGAGCGCGGAGCCGTGCGAAAATGGCGTAACACCTTCTGTCTCGCCACGCGGGTTGGTATATGAAACGAGGTCGAGATCGTATTTTGCAGCGATCTCGTCACGGAACGTGATCATCTCGGGGAACTTCCAGCCTGTATTCACGTGTAGAAGCGGGAAAGGAACGCGGCCTGGATAAAAAGCTTTGCGGGCCACATGCAGAAGCACCGACGAATCCTTGCCGATGGAATAAAGCATCACAGGGCGTTCAAACTCGCCTGCGGCCTCGCGGAAAATATGGATCGCTTCGTTTTCCAGCGCCTTGAGGTGCGGGTCGAGCGGTGGCTTGGTTGGCTTGTCCTGCGTGTGCGGATCGAATTCGGAGATATGCATTAAATCGTTTTCCTGAAGGAGGATCAAAGTGAACTGGAGTTGAGGGATTCAGTCGAGGTTTCCGGCACATGCAGGCCGCATTCGCGCTTTTCGTCCTGCTCCCACCACCAGCGTCCGGCGCGTTCCGGCTCGCCGGGCTTGATGGCGCGCGTACAGGGCTCGCAACCGATGGAAGGGTAGTTGCGATCATGCATGGGGTTGTAGGGAACCTCTTCGGTCTTCACATGCGCCCAGATCGCGTCGATGTCCCAATCAGCCAGCGGATTGATCTTGATAAGGTTGCGTTCGGCGTCATAATCAGCAAAGGGCGTGGACGAACGGTTGCCGGATTGACCGCGTCTCAGGCCGGTAATCCAGAACGATGCACCGTCTAGTGCGCGCGCCAGCGGCTTGAGCTTGCGTACGCCGCAGCAGGCATGGCGCGCTTCAACGCTCTCGTAGAAGCCGTATTTGCCATATTGGGTGATGTAGGCCTCAATATCAGCGTCTTCCGGGTGGAATTGTCTGATTTCTACGCCATAACGCTTTTCCGTTTCGGCAATAAGGTCGAGTGTTTCCTGAAAAAGCATTCCTGTTTGCAGTGTCGCAATTTCGACCTGGGGCGCGTGCTGCCCAATGGCGGCAGATATCACCTGATCCTCAACACCGAGCGACGTGGTGAAAACGGCCCGACCACCGAGGCTGGCGACAAGCTTCAAGCGTCCTGCAAGATCAAGCGCTGCAAGCTGGTTGTCGAGCGATGTCGCGGCTTCAAAGCTTGGTGAAATGGCACCCATAACGTAATCCTTCCAGAATTTGGCGGATTATCGCAGGCAGAGCGCTTGCCGGACAGAAATACGGATTTCCGCCAGACACGATTTAAGAGCAAATATCTCTCTCAAATCGTCGATTGATGAAAAAGCCTATTGCTGCTGCATAGAACGATCCAATGGAGCTGGGGGCTCGTCGTCTTCCTGTTCTGCAGATTTTTCGGCTTGCGCATTGGCGCGCATGATGCGGATTGTATCAGCAATATAGGCGCGTGACAGACCGTGATAGAGCGGCTCAGGGCTGATCATGCGGGCTGAGACATAGCCCAACATAGCTGTTGCCATGAGCGCAATCACATTGTCATGGCTGCCCGTCATTTCAAGGATGATGACAAAGGCCGTCATGGGGGCCTGAACCACGCCTGCAAAATATCCAGCCATCCCCAGGAGCGCGGCAATGCCGGTCTGTGTTCCGAGGATCAGGCCAGCAGTGGAGCCAAGCCCTGCGCCAACTGCTAGCGAAGGCGCGAAAATACCACCTGGTATGCCTGACATCATGGAAACAAATGTGGCCAGAAGCTTCTCGATAAAGAAGAGCGGCGGCAGGGCGTTACCTTCCAGCGCGCCATGCGCCATTTCGTAGCCAGTGCCAAATGTTGTACCGCCAGATATGATGCCGATGATGGCAACCACCAACCCGCTGGACGCCGCCACTGCGATAATCCGCTTGCGTGGATCAATCAGGCACCAACGTTTTACCCGGATTGTCAGCCAGAGGGCTCCTTGAGAAAAGAGTGCGCCGAAAATACCGCCGCCAATACCGCAAACCGGAACCAGCATCCACTCAGCCGTGCCGTGGATGACATCATTGGTTTCACCGAAATAGGTGTAATTTCCAATCAGAGCCAGAGAGGCGAGACCGGCGAGGATAACCGCGGTCAAGACGGCCCCATTGGCGCGAATCTGAAAATTGCGGCTCATTTCCTCAATAGCAAACACGATCCCCGCAAGTGGCGTATTAAAGGCGGCGGCGATGCCTGCCGCCGAGCCCGCCAGAATAAGCCCCTTAGCGTGTAATACGCGGCCGATGCGGGCCGACTGCAGCATGATGGCGGCACCCACCTGCACGGTTGGGCCTTCACGCCCGATGGATGCGCCGCACATGAGGCCAAGAACAGTGAGAAGAATTTTGCCGACACCAAGCCTCAACGACAGAAGCCGCGCTCGATATTCCTTCGTTTTGAAATGACGTGCGGCAATGGCTTGCGGAATGCCCGAGCCTTGCGAATTGGGAAAGTAGATATAGGCCAGCCATGCCGACAGGACGAAACCCGCCGGGGTCAAAACGAGCGGATAGAGAAATGCATATTTCGATGACGTTGTTACCGCATGAAAAATCTCCAGCGCATAGTCCGACGCTACGGCAAATCCGACGCTGACAAAACCGATCGCCAATGCGCCAATCCAGAAGACTGCCCGATCGCGCCAGCTGCCACGTCTTCCGCGCATCACCTTGAAACGGCGCAAAAGCTTCAGCTTCCGATAATCGGGCATTTTTTTCTTTCCGGTGGTCGCTTGGGTGAGGTTTCAGGCCTGCAAGTCCGAAATTGTTAAAAACCCGTTGGTTGCGTCTTTCAAGGTGCCAGCCCCGGATTTTCAAAAAAAAGTAAACGTCGTGCGTATTTGCATCACGTCCGACCTTTATCGATTATTGTCGAGGTGTTTGCGAAAGGCGGTCAGATCGGGCAAAAGGCGTTGCGCCATTTCTCTGTATGCTTCCGTTTCGAGGTGCCCGAATCCTTGGCCCAGCTTGATGACAGCGTCGTCGCGAAACGCATGCCCTGCGTCCGTCAGAAATACCAGTTTTCCGCGTGCGTCTTCAGGGTTGGGCTTAATGTCGATCAGGCCCCGTTCTTCCAAAACCTTCAGCGTGTGTGTCATGGTGGCTTTGGTCACCTGCATTGCGCTGGCAATCTGCACCGGCGTTTTGCCGTCGCCGGTGCGACCAAGGTGATTGAGAACCCCGAAATGCGAGGGGTGAATGCCGTCGGGGAGCGTTCGGGCCAGAAGCGCAGCGGAAAGCTGGCTGATAATCGAGATCTCGTTCAGAAATGCGAACATCACTTCAGAAACGGTTCCTGCGCTCTCTGGCTTCTGCTTCTCTCCGTTCGACATCACACCACTTTTGCTTCCACTGGCCAGCGAGGGCTTCTGCCCATAGCTGGAGCATAGCCGATACGCGCCAGCATTTGTACAGTGCCACCGTCAGGGGCAAGCTGCTTATGCACCGTTTCGTAAATCTCCTGCATCTCAGGATATTCCTGCAATGACTGGCTGAGAGGGTGAAACCCGAGCCCTGCGCGTGTTGCGGCGAGGTTGGCGCGCAACCAGTCTGCGCCAGCCCTGATCTGGTCGATACGACTGTTGCCTTGCGATACCATCCAGACATAGCCGTTCGCCGTGCGGATATTTTCCATGACCACATCGATACCCTGCGTATAGGTGGTGGATTGTCGGTCGAGTGCGGCCTTGCGGCTGAAAAGACCGGTTAATGCAAGCGTATCATAGAGTGGGCCGAAAAACGTGATACCATCCGGATTGGTCTCCACCTCCTGTTTGCCAATGCGAAACAGATTGACGCTTTCCTCATAGGTGCGAGGGGTGGTGAGTTCGATCATCATGGCGTCTTCAGTCAGCCCCCGCCAGTCCTTGATTTCTTCCGCTTTGACCGTGCCACCCAGCCGATTGTTTTTGGCGACCGCGAGAATGCTGTCCAGCTTTGCCTGCTCCACGGCGCGCGCAGTATCATAAGGATTTTTGTTGGAACGGCGCGCCATGACGTAATTCCACAGCGGATCGGCTTTTACTGTGTTGTCTTTACGAAAGCGCGCGTGGGCGAAGGCGCGTTTGTCCAAACCGGCTTCATCCATGCCCTCCGGGAAGAGGTCAAGTTCAACGGAATAACCGGATGCGTTTGCGGCCATTTGCATCAGTTCGAGAAAACAGCCGAGCCCGATGGTCAGCTGACGGTCCAACGGATCTGTTTCCGGCAGTTGTTTGTCTGTGTCGAAGAGCAGTTTCAGCGCATCGTTCCCAACCAGCTCAATAATCCACGGCTGCCGGTTATGCGGATTGGGCGCCAGGATGGCATAGGATAGGGCATTGAGGCGTGGATCAACATATTGGGCACCACCTGCATTATCCCAGGGTGCAAGCGCTCTTTCTGGGGTTCGTGTAGTCAGGAATGCCGCCGCCCCTCCTGCTGCAAGCACAATCCCGCCGCCGGCGATTTTTAGGAAATTTCTGCGGTTCATCTGTAACTCCATTTGGTTTGATGTCATACTAAATATAGTTAGATATCGAACTTGTAAAGCCTTTTGTTGTCCTCGATCATTTCGTTGGCAGACATAGATGCTAAAAGGGGATGATGAATGCCGCGCAGCGGCCGAAAGCAGGCAGAAAACATGTCCGTTCAAAAGTACCTTGTCGCCTTTCACTCGCGAACCGGACATACCCGTTGCGTGGGAGATTTTCTGGCCACAGCTTTGCAGGCAGATCGGGAGGAAATTCGAGATGACGGTGCACGCGGTCAGGGGTTTTTAGGCTATATGCGTGCCGGCTTTGAAGGCTGGCGGCGAAGGCTTGCGCCGATTGGTGAAACCACCCATGACCCGGCCAATTATGAAATGGTTCTGGTGGGTACGCCGGTTTGGTCTTACGCGCTGTCTTCTCCGGTTCGTACATATCTTGAAGAGCACAAGCACAGCATCAACAAAGTCGCCTTTTTTGCTACACAAGGCGGTGAGGGCGCTGAAAAGGCTTTTGAGCAAATGGCTGGTATACTGGGAAAAGCACCGGTCGCGACGCTGGTAATCAACGAAGCTGAACTGAAAACAGAAGAATGGAATGTGCGTGCCGAAGCGTTTTTAAGGTCGCTTCAATAACCCCCGAATTTGGCTTCTCCCTGGTCCATCAGAAGCGGCAAGATCAAGTCTTCCTCGTCTTCCAGGTGCCGCAAAAGCCCCTTGAGTAGATGCTGCGCTTCAAGCGCGTAGGCTTCCAGCGCCTTTCGCATATCATTTCCACCGTCGTCTTGCAGTGCACGAATGAAGTCGTTTGCCGCCTGAGCGTTACGCTCAAGCATATCGTGCAGCAGATGATGGTCCTCGTCCAAAAGCTCAAAACCGCCCTTCAGGCGAGGATCGGCGGCGGAGAAGATGGGGAAATACTGATAATCCTCAATTTGGTGATGACCGTTCAGCCCACCCAGAAAATGGTTGAGGCGCGGCGCAAACCAATGGGCAAACTCCAGCGGCTGTAATTCGCCTTCCAGCGCTTTTTTTGTGCCGTCATCCAGCGCGCCTGCAATATTGCGAAACCCGTCATGCCGGTCGAGCCAGAATTGTCCCAAGCCGCCAATGGTGTGAACTGTTCCCCATTCGGCGCGCGGGTATTTTTCTATAAGAACACGGAATTCCTCAGGAACACCGCTTCGGGTCAGCAGGGTCGGCGATTGCACGGACAAATTTTCTTTCGTTCTGGAGACATTTTTCGAAAGATTAGGCTTGAATGCAAGCAATATGGGAAAGCTCCTTGCTTCCGCAAGGGCAATGCTGGAAATGAATTGACGAAACGCACGGATAGGGAAACACTTGTGTATGCAAAATGGTTTGGGAGGACCTTGAATGCATCAGCATATTTCGCTCGAAGACAAATATGACCTGACGAAAAACCGGGTTTATCTGACCGGTGCGCAGGCGATCGTGCGGATGATGATGATGCAGCACGAGGCCGACAAGGCTGCGGGACTGAACACTGCCGGTTTCATCTCCGGATATCGCGGTTCTCCGCTTGGCGGGCTTGATTCCCAATTCCAGAACGCCAAAAAGCACTTCGACGATCATAATATCAATTTCATTCCCGGTCTCAACGAAGAGCTTGCAGCAACCGCCGTTTGGGGATCGCAGCAATCTGAGCTCGGCGGCCACGGCAAATATGATGGTGTCTTTGGTTTGTGGTACGGCAAGGGCCCCGGCGTCGACCGCGCAGGCGATGTTTTCCGCCATGCAAACCTGGCAGGCACCTCGCCCCACGGCGGTGTCTTGGCGCTGATGGGGGATGACCACACCGCCGAAAGTTCCACCAACGCCCACCAGACCGAATTCAATTTTGTCGATTACATGATGCCGATCCTGAATCCCGCAGGCGTTCAGGAACTCATTGATTACGGCCTTCTCGGTTATGCGCTCAGCCGCTACTCCTCCACGTGGGTGGCCTTGAAATGTGTGAAGGACAACATTGAATCAACCGCATCTGTAAATGCCGGACTTAACCGGCTCGATATCGTACTGCCGCCTTTTGAGGGGCCTGAAGGCGGGCTCTTTATCCGGCAGAACGACATTGACTTTTTGGGGCAGGAGGAGCGGCTCAACGAATACAAACGTCTTGCAGCCAACACCTTCATCCGCGCCAACAACATCAATAAAACGATCTGGAGCGGCGGCTCGAATCCCCAGATTGGTATTATTTCAACCGGAAAAAGCTATCTCGACGTCTTGCAGGCCCTTTCCAATCTCGGCATCGGCGAAAACGAAGCCAATGCCATGGGCATACGGCTTTTCAAAGTCGGTTGTCCTTGGCCGTTTGACTATGACGACGTGAAAGATTTTTCCGAAGGATTATCGGAAATTATCGTTGTTGAGGAAAAGCGATCGCTGATTGAAACCCAGATCCGCGAGGCGCTCTACGGTCATGCAAACCAGCCCGTGGTTGTCGGCAAGCGGGACGAACGGGGCGAATGGCTGTTTCCCGTCAAGGGCGCGCTGGACCCAAATGATATCGCCATCGCGATTGGCGAGCGCGTCTGCGGCTTTGTTGGCTCACATGCCGAAATAGAGGCGCGAACGGCACGGCTGAAACAGGCGCAGGCAATGATTGCGGGTATCGTCGATGTTGGCAACCGCGTTCCATATTTCTGTTCTGGATGTCCGCATAATACCTCAACCCTTGTGCCGGAAGGTTCGGTGGCGGGCGCTGGTATCGGTTGCCATTTTATGGCCGTGTGGATGGACCGCGATGTTTCCGGGTTCACGCAAATGGGCGGTGAGGGCGCGCAGTGGGTGGGGCAGGCCCCGTTCTCTGACCGTAACCACATTTTCCAGAATCTGGGTGATGGCACCTACGCCCATTCCGGCTCTCTGGCCATTCGTTACGCGCTATCCGCCGGGACTAACATTACCTACAAAATCCTTTTCAACGACGCTGTCGCCATGACCGGCGGGCAGCGTGTCGATAGTGGTGCGACGGTTGACCAGATCGCCCGCCAGGTGGCCGCCGAGGGTGTGAAGCGCATAGCGCTTGTGACCGACGAACCAGACAAATACCCCGCAGGCACGGAATGGCCAAAGGGGCTGACGATCCATCACCGTCGGGAAATGGATGATGTGCAGCGTGAATTGCGCGACATCCCCGGCGTAACCGTTCTCATCTATGATCAGACCTGCGCCGCTGAAAAGAGACGCCGCCGCAAGCGCGGCACGTTTCCCGATCCCGACAAGCGTGTCTTTATCAATGAGGCTGTGTGCGAAGGCTGTGGCGATTGTGGCGTGAAGTCCAACTGCGTCTCCATTCAACCTGCGGAGACACCTTTTGGTCGCAAGCGTCGGATTGACCAGTCTAGCTGCAACAAGGATTTTTCCTGCATTGAGGGCTTCTGTCCCTCATTTGTCACCGTGCACGGCGCGAAACTGCGCAAGGCAGAAGCCAAGGTCGCCAACGCCTCCGGCTTTGATGCCTTGTTTGCCGAACTGCCGTCTGCGCCGCTGGCGTCTCTCGACGGC
>JBNLGT010000079.1:0-13512 GCA_050306195.1 Ensifer sp. | reverse complement strand
CACCCAGCTGCTCGCGATCCTTGACCGGGCAAAGGATCAGGAATTCCTCGCCGCCAAACCGGCCCGCCACCCCACCAAATCTTTGCGCGGTTTTGCTGAAGCAATTGGCAATCGTCGTCAGGCATTCGTCGCCTGCATTATGGCCAAGACTGTCGTTGAATTTCTTGAAGTAATCGACATCGATCAGGAGGACGGCAACGCGCTGTTCCAAATCAACCGAGCGGCGCGACAGAACCAGGAATTCGCGCCCCAGGGCGCGGCGGTTCTTCAGGCCCGTCAGAGGATCGGTATCGGCAATTTTCTTGAGCTGCTCCCCCTTCTCAAGGGCGACCTTCTCCTGAATTTGAGCACGGAGCGAAGCCACAAAGGTGTGATAACGCTCAAGCCCGAGCCGCCATGAGAGATAGAGCGACTGCACGAAAATGACCAAATAGAAGGCCGCGTCGATCAAGCGGAGCTTCAGTTCCGCATTCATCAAAAACACAAAGGCCAGCGCATAACCGATGGCGATTAGACCTGAAGCCGCGACCGCGTATGTGAAGCGGAAATTGAAGAACAGGTTGATGGCGAGAATAAACTGCGAGGCAAAAATCGAATATCCGAAAACGGAAGTGTCGTAGCTCGACTGCAGCGCCACCACAAGATAGCCGAACGACGCATAGAGAAGCGCCGCAATGGAAAGCAGCTGCATTTGATAAAGCGGCAATTTCCGACGAATGCCAAATTCGATAGCCGTAACGCCGAAAATCAGCGTACCCAGCCTTGGGATCAGCATGAGGTTTGCCACATCGGGAAGAAAGTAAAAATCAAAGGCAATAAAGCAGCAATTGTAGAGCGAGCCGAGCCACATGCTCCAGCGCATTATGTTGCGGCTCTCCTCTACATTCGACTCTTCCTGAAGATGTAACAGCACAGGGTCGCGCCGCTTCCACACGGGCTGACGAAGCGCCAACCTGGCGCGCTTTTCAACCTCATCGCTTGATTGCATTACAGCCTGGCCTCGCTAAACACTACCAAAGATTACACGGGTAAAACATATACAACTCAAAGCTTTATATGCCTGTTCCATTGCAATAATAAGAGCATGTGACTGCTAAATTGAAGTTAACCGCCACCCTCAAAACTGATGGATGTCAATTAGTATCGTTAATTCTTTGCCCCCATAACTCGCTCAACATCATGCCATCACATTAACCAAGAATTAAGGATAGACTGGTCGAAATTTAAATTTTATTTATCTTCGCGGGGCGTAAGCAGTTGGAGTAGCGAAGTATGCGGCACGAGCAGACTAACTTTGGAATTGATGGGCAAAGCCTTATCACACCGTCCCTTATCCAGAAGTACAACGCAGGCCAGAAGGTGGAAAAGAGTGTTTCTACCGCTGAACTGGAGGTTGCGAGAGCCGAGCTTTTGCTCATTCTCGAAATGGCACATCAGGGCTTTATCAAGAAAGAACCGACTGAAGGCGTGATGGAGCGGTTGATTGTACGCCTGCACGGACTTCGCCACAAATACAGCCTGGCCCTGTGGGACGAACTTGCCCGCATCGCCCGCCAGCACGTTTTGAAGGACTATATTCTTCAGGATCCCTTTACCCGCTGGTCACATGACAAGCCGCGTGGCTATTCAGGCGACGCCGGGCTGATCGATCTGATCTACCAGCATAATAGCAAGGATGCAGAAGTCGAAGCGGCGACCGCGCTTGGACGGGAAATCTATGACAAGACGATTGCATCCGCCGCCTGCGTAGCTGTGCGTGAACGGCGCGATCTTCTAGCCCGCCTCGTGGATGAAACGGCAGAGAGAACCGAGGATGCGGAAATCCTGTCGGTTGCTTGCGGGCATCTGCGCGAATCCGAACTGACGGAGGCCCTGAAGAACAACAAGCTGAAGCGTTGGGTTGCTCTTGATCAAGACCCGTCCAGCCTGGAAGTCGTGACCGAAACCAGCAAGACCTATCCCACAATTGAACCAGTTTCGGGTAACGTGGCAGGCCTCATGCGCCGGTCCTACGACCTTGGCACGTTCGATTTTGTCTATGCGGCCGGGCTCTACGACTATCTGTCCCGAGGTGTTTCCATTCGCCTGACCCAGCGTATGATGGAATTGGTCAAGCCGGGCGGTGAGCTTTTGTTTGCCAATTTCAGCGAGGAAACGGCAACTGACGGCTATATGGAAAGCTTCATGAATTGGCCGCTGATCCTGCGCACCAAGGATGACATGTGGGATATCGTGAACGCATCTATTGACCGCAACAAGGTTGATGCCGAGCTGTTCGCCGGTGAGAACCGCTTCATCTATTATGTGCGCCTGCGCAAGAAAGCCGACTGAGAAAACGGCATGAATTGAGATTTTAGCGGGGGACCTCAGTGTCCCCCGTTTTCATGAGATCCATCCGACGCGACATTCTTTAGTTTCCAGAACCGCCAGGGTGCCCACCAGTGATGGCGCGGGCTTAATTGGTCTGGTACGGGGTCATAACCCCAGGTGCCGCCCGGTCCGCAGCGCATGAAGCGGAATAGCGCCATGAAGCCGCCATTCCATAGGCCATAGCGGGCCACCGCCTCGTAGCCATATTCAGAACAGGTGGGCATGTGGCGGCAGGATTGGCCAATCAACGATGACAGCGTGAGCTGGTAAAGCCTGATAAGGGCAAGCCCCAGAATCCGGCCCGGTGTTTTGCGGAAAGGCCCCTGCCAATTTCGTGACGCGCCCGAATAACCTTGCGGGCGCGCATGGTCGTGTTCGTGATGATCACACATTGGCTATTTTCCGCTCAATATCAGATTTACGCCAGCGGTCATTGGCATCAGCCGTTGGCAGCGGCGACCGCCCCCGCCTCTATCTGGTCAAGACAATCGCATACGGCATCGAAGGTCAGCATGGTTGAGGGGTGGCGGGCTTTGTAATCTTTCACCGGTTTGAGGTAGCGCATGTCCTCAAATCGCCCGGTTGGCCCCTCGCCGCCGTCCTTCAGCATGGCCAGCATATCCTTTTTGGCCTGCCGGATTTCCTCTGGCGTTGCGCCAATCACATGGCTGGCCATGACAGAGGATGACGCCTGACCGAGCGCGCAGGCTTTGACATCATGGGCAAAGTCGGAAACATGGCCGTCTTCCATCTTCAGCCAGACCTTGACCCGTGAGCCACATAATTTTGAATGCGCCATGGCCGTAGCATCGGCATCGGGGAGCGTTCCTATGCGCTCGATATTGCCGGCAAATTCCAAAATTTTGGCATTGTAGATATCGTCCAAGGCATCAGCTCCACACGCAGGCCAGATATAAATAAGGGTCTTTCAGCACCCCTGCGAGACATATTTTCTCGACAGATTGTATACCAAGAAATTTTTGACCCTTTTCTGGTATGTATTTACCACTATATGATAGGTCGTTATCAAGGGCGCTTTTTACAAGGCGCATATAGCGCCCGCAGTCGCAAATATGCCGGTTTGGGATAATCCATCGACATGTTTTTGACGTAGACAGCAGGAAATATAGGTTTGTCTGGTAATATCCAGCACAATTGAAATAAACCGTGCCGCCAAATGTCGGACTGACAGGCGGAGGCCCCGGAGAATTGCAATGGATGCAGTAGTGCAAAAACTCGCGCTGGACGCCAGCGAAAATAACCGTCCCAGCCGGGAAGAGGCTGAACGGGCCGTCAGGGTTCTTCTGCGCTGGGCAGGTGAAGACCCCAACCGCGAGGGTCTGGCGGACACGCCAGCGCGCGTTGCCAAAGCCTATCGCGAGCTGTTTGCAGGCTATGACCAGGACGTAACGGAAGTTGTGGGCCGCACTTTCGAGGAAGTTGCGGGCTACGACGACATGGTTCTGGTCAAGGATATTCCATTCCATTCCCATTGCGAGCATCACATGGTGCCGATCAAGGGCGTGGCGCATGTTGCCTATATGCCCGACGGCCGGGTGCTTGGCCTTTCCAAAGTGGCGCGCACGGTCGATATATTCGCCCGCCGCCTGCAGACGCAGGAAGCGCTGACATCACAGATTGCCAATTCCATTCAGGACATCCTCGCCCCGCAGGGCGTTGCGGTGATGATTGAAGCCGAACATATGTGCATGTCGATGCGCGGCATCCAGAAAGAAGGCTCCACGACGCTGACGACAACCTTTACCGGCGTGTTCAAGTCAGACGCGGCGTTGCAGGCGCGCTTCATGATGATGCTGAACGGCGGGAAGTAGGCAGCGCATGCAATTTCCCCTGCCCGCGCAAGACAAGGCGGAACTTGAGGAAGGCACGGCCTTTTCACCGAAATTTGACGCCCATGGGCTGGTAACAGCCGTGGTGACGGATGCAGATGACGGCGAGCTGCTGATGGTTGCCTTCATGAATGCCGAAGCGCTGTCGCTGACGCTGGAAACCGGCATTGCGCATTATTTCAGCCGCTCGCGCAAGACGATCTGGAAGAAGGGCGAAACGTCCGGAAACCTGCAGACGGTGAAGGAAATCCGCACCGATTGCGACCAGGACGCCATCTGGCTGAAAGTGTCCGTGGCCGGGCATGACGCCACCTGCCATACGGGCCGCCGGTCCTGTTTCTACCGGGTTGCCCGCACTGAGGACGGCCGGGCCGTTTTGGACATTGCCGACGACCATCGGCATTTTGACCCCACCGAAATATACAAATAAATCGCGAAACATCACGTTCCCGTGTCTCACGCGCCCGTGTCTTGAACGTGTTCGCGGGATTCCTACACTTGTACCAAGGTTCGATGATTATGGCGGGCTTTGATACTGTCAAAGCTTAAGGAAAACCTGCATTTTTCGCTCTAGCAGGCGGCAAATGCATTAATTTTAGACATTTCTGATGTGAATTCACCAATTAGAAACCCAATTTGTGTTTCACTTTATCATGGGTGTCTTCGTACGTAGTCGAGGTTAGCAATGCTGAACTGGACATTTGGACATGGTGATACATTAGCGACGTCGGCCGAGGCTGGCGGCCCGCCCCTTTCGCAACAGATACCCGAACCCCAAAAGGACGAACAGCGCGGCATTGCACTGGCGCTGGGCGGGGGTGCGGCCCGTGGATGGGCCCATATCGGCGCGCTGAGAGCGCTGGATGAAGAAGGCGTGAAGATCTCGATGATCGCAGGCACTTCGATTGGCGCACTGGTCGGTGGATGTTACCTGGCCGGGAAACTCGACGAGCTTGAGGCCTTTGCCCGTTCGCTGACCATGCGGCGCATCGCAGCGTTTCTGGATTTTACCATTGGCGGCGGCGGACTTTTGAGCGGTCTGCGCCTGACCAAGCGTATGCAGGAGCACCTGACCCATATCGACATTGCCGATCTGGACCGCCCTTTTGTGGCCGTGGCGACGGAGCTGACGACGGGCCATGAAGTATGGCTGCATTCCGGCTCGCTGATTACCGCCATTCGCGCGTCTTACGCGCTGCCCGGCATTTTTGAGCCGATCCAGACCAATAATCGCGTACTGGTCGACGGCGCGCTGGTCAATCCGGTGCCTGTTTCAGTATGCCGCGCCTATGAAGAGCCGCTGGTGGTGGCCATAAATCTGCATTACGACCTTTATGGCCGCTCTGCCGTGGTGAAACATCACGCAAGCACCGACAACCTGCCTGAAGAGCGCGTGATTGCGGGCCGCCCGACACATTACGGCGTGACAACCGTGATGGTGGAGGCCTTCAACATTATTCAGGACAGGATTTCCCGCGCCCGGCTTGCTGGAGACCCGCCGGACCTTTCCCTGCATCCCCGTCTCGGCGACATTGGACTTTCGGAGTTCCATCGGGCTGACGAAGCCATCGACCGTGGCTATGTAGAAACCAAGGCCAAGATTGACGAAATCAAGCGCATGCAGCAGATTCTGACCCGCTAATTTTCACCGTCTGCCTGTTTGCAGTGAGCCCCTTGTCTGGATCGACGGGATTCCGTGCGCAAAGCACACTGAGCTTGCTGTTGAAGGCCGCGGTGAAGGGCTGCTTGACATTTTGGCACGAATAAATTCAAGATGAATTATGGGGTAGCGATCTCCCCACGAGGCCACGGCTGAAGAATCGCGTCCTTTGACCCCGAACCAACGGAGGGACGCGCTATGCCGTCATTTCTTGAGATAACATCCGACAAGCTGAGCCGTATTATAGGCACGCCCAATCTTGCCACGATCATCGATGTCCGCATCGAAGATGATTTTGGGAGCGATCCCCGGCTGATACCCGGATCGGCCCGGCGCAGCCACGAACAGGTGAACGAATGGGGACCGGCCATATCTGGCCCCGCAATCGTTGTATGTCAGAAGGGGCAAAAGCTGAGCCACGGGGTTGCGGCCTATCTGCGGGCAATGGGCACACAGGCCGAGGTTCTTGAAGGCGGTTTTGAAGCATGGCGGGATGCGAAGGGTGCGCTTATCCCGGTGGAAAAACTTCCGGCCCGAGACGCACAGGGACGAACGGTCTGGGTGACCAGATCCCGCCCCAAAATTGATCGTATAGCCTGCCCGTGGCTCATCCGCCGCTTTGTCGATCCTTCTGCGCTCTTCCTGTTTGTCCCGCCGAGCGAGGTTTCAGCCGTGGCGGACCGGTTCGGCGCAACGCCGTTCGACGTCGAAGACGTTTTCTGGAGCCATAGAGGCGAGCGCTGCACATTCGACATCATGATTGAGGAGTTCCAACTTGGAATCGGTCCGCTCCTCCACCTTGCAAAAATCGTGCGCGGTGCTGATACCGCCTGCCTGGACCTTGCTCCGGAGGCGCCCGGGCTGCTCGCCGCCTCGCTTGGCCTTTCACGCATGTTCAATGACGATCTCGAACAGTTGAATGCAGGGCTGACGCTGTATGATGCGTTCTATCGCTGGTGCCGCGACGCGACGGATGAAAGCCACAACTGGCCAAACCCCAGGAAGGGGTGACCACGATGACGAAGATTGTACAAAATTCCGCTGAGAGGCCGTCGGCTTCCGGCGATATCGTTCCACTGGCCGAGGCCGTGAGGGTATGGGCGCGGGTTGCAGCGCTCAGCTTTGGCGGGCCAGCAGGTCAGATTGCCGTGATGCACCGGATCGTGGTGGACGAGAAGCGATGGATTGGAGAACATCGGTTTCTCCATGCCCTCAATTATTGCATGCTACTGCCGGGCCCCGAGGCTCATCAGCTTGCCATCTATATTGGCTGGCTCCTCAACCGGACTTTGGGCGGTATCATCGCCGGCGTCCTGTTCGTGCTTCCGGGATTTTTATCAATCCTGACGCTCAGCTACCTCTATGTTCTGTTCGGCAACGTCGCCGTCATCGAGGGATTGTTCTTTGGCCTTAAATGCGCGGTCCTTGCCGTCGTGGCCCAGGCTGCGTTCAGGATCGGCAGCCGTGCGCTCAAGAACCGGGCCATGGTGGCGATCGCCGCAGCCGCCTTCATTGCGATCTTTTTCCTCCATGTGCCCTTCCCGCTGATTATCATTGGCGCAAGCCTCATAGGCTATTTCGGCGTGCGCGCTGGCGTCACGGCCTTCAAGGTCGGCGGAGGGCACAAGTCGGGATCGGGCAATATCGTGGAGGATCGGCATTCTGTTCTGGGCGAAAACGTCCCCGCCCATGCGCGGCCGAACCTTGCCTGGTCGGCGAAGACCTCGGCTATACTCGCGCTGCTCTGGCTGCTTCCGGTCGCAACCCTGCTGCTGGCTGTCGGCCCGGACAACGTGTTCTCGAAGATCTCAGTCTTCTTCAGCCAGATGGCCGTTGTTACTTTCGGTGGCGCTTACGCCGTGCTGGCCTATGTGGCGCAGGAGGCGGTCCAGCACTTCGGATGGCTGCAGCCGAGGGAAATGCTCGATGGTCTCGGCATGGCGGAAACCACACCCGGGCCACTGATTATCGTCACGCAATTTGTCGGTTTTCTCGCCGGATATCGTGATCCCGGCCCGATCACCCCGCTCGCCGCCGCCGCGTTCGCTGCGATGCTAACGACATGGGTGACGTTCCTGCCAAGTTTCTTGTGGATTTTCGCTGGCGCTCCGTTCATCGAGAAGATGCGCGGCAACGCGGCCTTAAGCGGCGCAATGTCCGCCATCACGGCAGCTGTCGTGGGCGTTATCCTCAATCTTGCTCTATGGTTCGGGCTGCATCTCCTTTTTCAGGATGTACAGGCCCTGTCCTTCGGCTGGTTGTCCTTCGATGTCCCGGTCATCAGCTCGATTGTATTCCCCTCTCTGGCGCTGACATTGCTGGCGGCAATCGCCATCTTCCGGTTGAAGCTTTCCGTATTTGTCACGCTGCTGATCTGTGCTGCAGCCGGGATTGTCTGGAGACTCTACCTGACTGTCTGAGAGAGAATGTATGGGGAAAACCGGATCGGATCGGAATGACCCGGTTCGATAGAGCTTTTCAGGCTTATGCTGAAGCATGCCCGGCGTTTTGGACGTGGTTTTTCACACGCATCAGACTTGATTGCGGCAACTACTTCCAAATGCAGAATATGTTTTAGCCGCGCGGACCGCGCGCCACTCTCTCGATTTCTTCGCGCACGAGACGTTCCACAAGCGGCGGCAGGTTGTCGTCCAGCCATGCGCGCAGCATGGGACGAAGCATCTCTTCGGCAATTTCATCAAGACTGCGCGTCGGCTCGGTGCTCAGCGCGCTGGCCAACTCATCAAACGAACGGGCAACACGGTCCTGCGTTTCTTCTGAAACGATGGCCTGCGGCTGCATGCTGACTGTTGCAACGGCTGTTCCGGCGGGCACAGTCTGCGATGCAGGCTCAGCCACCTTCGGCTCCAGCGTCGGCGGCGCAGCCTCCGGCTTTACAGCGGGCTCTTCGGCTTTTGTAGGTGATTCAGACTTTGTCTCAGATCCGCCCTGGGCCATATCGCGCATATGCAATGTCATAACCGGGCTTGCTGGTGCTGCGCTGCTGCTGGGTGCAGCCAGGCCTGCGCGCACGCGGGCGGCAACATCGGCCAGTGACGCGGGCTTGGGCGGAGCCTGCGGAGCCGGATCATCGTCCTCGTCCGCCGCTTCACCAAAGGAACCGTCTACAGTCAGTTCAATATCCTCATGCGGCTCGTCATCGTCGCTCGCTCTGTCTTCATCGTCTTCACGGATAGAGTGCGACACGCTGGCTGTGCGTTCGATAGGCGCGTCTTCGATATGCGAGGCAGCAGCCTCCGACTCGCGCGGCATATCTGCGTTGCTTTCCGCAGCGTTGTCGGGATCATTGCTTTCAATAATCCGGCGTATAGAAGCCAGAATTTCTTCCATTGACGGTTCACGCGCTACATTTGGCTGAGCCATTCTTATCCCCGTTCAGACTATCAAAATTTCATTTGGCGCACCCGCACTTTCGCACGGGACATTTTCACCACGCTTACCACGCGCCATCGCCGCAGCGCGCATAACACAACAATAGGATAATCGATTCGCGGCACAATCGCAGCCGTGTAACAATTCAAACTTGATACACAGATTTATGCACGACCTGTGGACAGGCGAACCTTAAAGCGCAGATTTCGCTTGATCAGCGATCGCCCACGGTGCGCAGGCCGAACCAGGCGTCCTTGACCGCTTCATAGTGAACTTCCGGTTTGTATTCGGCCACTCTCAGCCCCTGGCTCTCAATCGTCAGGTGGCCAATGGCGGCCAGAACCGAATAGCTGGCGACAACGGCGTTGCGCGCCGAAGACGCCACGCTTTCCTTTGCGCTGAGCACGGAAGCCTGTGCGTTGAGCACATCAAGCGTGGTGGCCTGCCCGACATTGCGTTCTTCGATAACGCCTTCCAGCGCCAGATTGGCAGCTGCAAGCTGGGCGCGGCTGGCCTGCGTGGCGGCACGCGCAGCTTCATATTGCGCATAGGATGAAACGATCGCCTGCTGGACAGAAAGACGAACGGAATCAACCGTGATGCGGGTCTGGCTCAAGCGCTCCTTGGCCTGACGAATGGCGCCATATTCCGCGCCACCCTGATAGATTGGCACAGTCAGGGTTGCAGTGATGGCAGCCGAGTTGCCGTTTGTCGTTGGGGTCGCGCTGGAATAGCTGCGACTGACAGACCCGGAAAGCGAGACGCCGGGGAGCATGGCCCCTTCGGCGCTTTTGACCGTGAACCCGGCGGAATCGACATTGTGCATGGCCGCAAGAACCGAGGGGTGGTCCCGCATACCTGCGGCAACAGCGGCATCAACCGAAGACGGGATTCCCCGGCTGGCGGGCTTGGGCTGCCTGATGTCCTTCGGCGCAGCGCCGACGATCTGGTAATAAACGGCTTCACTTGCCTTGAGCTGCGCAATGGCGGCGGCAAGGGCCGATTTGGAGGCGGCAAGCTGCGCCTGCGCCTGCGCCACATCCGTGCGCGTGCCCTCACCCACCTGCAGCCGCGCATTGGCGGCATTCAGCTGCTCGTTGAGGAAGGCCAGGTTCTGCTTGCGGATGGAAACGATCTGCCGGTCGCGCGCAACATTGGCATAGGATTCGGCGGCAGCCAGCAGGATGGAAATTTCCGTGGCGCGCAGAGCTTCACGCTGAGAAAATACATTGGCCTCGGCGGCGCGCACGCTGTTGAGCGTGCGGAAACCGTCAAATACCATTTGTGTAATACTGAGCGCGACAGACGAAGAACGGATGTCTCGGGTTCCCAGAGACGTGTTGCTTCGCGCAGCAGTGGCAGACGCGGAGGCATTGATATGCGGGCGGTAGCCAGCCTTGGCGATCGTGACGCCCTCATCCGTGGCGCGAAGACCCGCGCGGGCGGCGTTGAGATCAGGATTGTTTTCGTAAGCCTTGGCCATAGCGCCGCTGACCGTTTCAGCTCCTGCAACTGCGGGAATGAAAAGGAAAACTGGAAATACGGCGGCCAGAAATTGCTTGCGAATGTTTTTCACGAGATAGATCTCCAATCGGCATCAATCAGCGCCCGTCAGAACAACAAGCAGCACGGAAACAGGTACAGCAACAAGACATCAACCCACAACGACATCTTCCGCCGCCCGGGTCTCGCTGGTGCTCGTAATGCTATAGTCGTTACCGTTCGGCAACAGGTTCAATCGAACCCGATTAAATTGCACAGACTACAGATTAAATTCGAACGTTTCCGCTTTTTCAAAGCCGGGAAGCGGCTTCACCGAGGTGTTGAACGCAAAACGCTCAGACACCATTCCGTTTTCTTTCACATAAAGCTTCGCGGCGGATGCATTGCCGTAACCCACAACAGCCACCAGCCTGCCGCCGTCGCGCAGTTGTTCCAGAAGCGCGACAGGCACCTCCTCCACCGCGCCATTGACGAAAATGACATCATAGGGCGCTTCAGCGGCATAGCCGGCCTTCAAGTCCCCGCCGACCACGGCCACATTGTCATAACCATTGGCGGAAAGTGCTGCGGTGGCGCTTGCCACCAGCCCCTCGTCGCTTTCCAGCGCCACGACGGAACCCGCCAGAACGGAAAGAAGCGCGGATACGTAGCCGGAGCCAGCGCCCACTTCGAGAACAAAATCGCCGGACGTGATTTCAGCCAGCTGCAACAGCTTGGCCAGCGGCGACGGTTCCATGACAAAGCGACCAGGAGCAACCTGAATATCGTCATCGATATAGGCCAGCGCCTTTTTGTTATCTGGCACGAAGACCTCACGCGGCACCGCTAAAAACGCCGACAACACCGAATGGGATGTGACGTCGGTTGTACGGATCTGGTTGTCCACCATACGGGTCCGCGCTGTTTCAAAGTCGATCATGTCGCAAATCCTCATTCGCCTTGCCTGCCGCCGCATGGACCAAGCCCAACCGGGCGGCGCAGATATATGAAAGGTCTATTAGTCCGCGAAAACAAGCCTTTCAAGCACAGAGAGCGGCTGATGGCAAAAAAGTCGCGGACCGAAGGCCTGAAGAGCGCAACGATCAACAGAAATTTGGATCAATGGGAGAAAATGGAGGCCTCGCCCGGAAACGTAGCGATTTCACGCTGCCGGGGCGCGCCGCTGAATATTCTCAAGCTCCGCACGAAGCGCACGCTCTTCCACCTTCAGGTCGTAGCCAGTCTGGAGGTTTATCCAGAATTCCGGCGATGTTCCAAAAAACTTCGCAAGCCGCAACGCCGTATCGGGGGTAATCGATGTCTGTTCCGTCGCGATCCGCTCAATGCGGGTCCGGGGCAATTCGAGACGTTTTGCCAAGCCGATAGCGCTCATGCCGAGCGGCTCGAGGTACAATTCCCGCAAAACTTCACCAGGATGGCTGGGGGATTTAAGCAAGCTCATGTCAAAGCCTTTCAGTGATAATCAACAATCTCAACCCTTTCAGCGCCGCCGTCGCTCCAAACGAAACAAATCCGCCACTGATCGTTTATCCGAATTGAATGCTGCCCTGCCCGGTTTCCCTTCAGCGCCTCAAGCCTGTTGCCAGGCGGCGAGCGAAGGTCATCCAGCATATGAGCAGCCTCAATCATCGTGAGCTTGCGGATCGCCACTTTGAGAATATCCGCCGGGAAACCCTTTGGGCATACGCCCCTTGCAACGGTTTCCGTCAGAGCATCCTTATATGATCGGATCACGCCTTAGCTCCTACCCTGTCATGTATCATACAACGATACATCACCGCGTCAATAAGTTTGTATCACGAAGAGATACAAAACATGACAAAAAGATAGGTCAATTCACTCGGTATACCGGCGGCGCCCGCTGAAAGTGATATGAAAGGCGCAATCGGCAGCTTTCGCCGCTCAGCACATCGCCCGAATGTAAAAGGGAAAGTCAATTGGGGGGGGATTGGAGGCCTCGCCCGGAATCGAACCGGGGTGCAAGGATTTGCAGTCCTCTGCGTAACCACTCCGCCACGAGGCCATCCGTTGGTAATTCGCGTGTGGTGGCAGCCCATTAGAACGCTTCCAAAAAAACCGCAAGAGGATTTTGGGAAAAAGTGCGCGAAGGAGCTTAATTTGTCCTCGCGCGCGTACCGGCCTGCCGGCCTGCGCTCCGGACGGGGCGCTAGCGCGTGGTGCTAGCGCACCTGTTAGGAAGTACCTTTGGAAGTTCAAGGGAAAAGAATTCGGCGCATAGCGCCGCAAGGCCAAGTGGCCGTCCGAGCTGATGCGAGGCCCAGTCTGGAGTGCAGGCCATCAGGCCGGTGCGCATGTGAAGACGAGGGAAAGCCCACACAAACTGCTTGCAAAAGACGCTATCACCATACAATCATGCCGCGAACAACCTGATTGAACTGGTAACTCTATGGCGAATTCTGTTGGTAATTTTCTGACCCGGGTGTTTACAGCAAGAACGAAGGGCAAGCTTGGCTATCTTTTGAAACATCATTTGCATCCGAAGGCGATCTATTTGCCTGCGTCGACAACGGCGTCGGGCTTTTTGATTGATGCGCTAGCCGACGCGATGAAGATTGCCTGGCGAGAGGAGCTGGACTGCTGCCGCGAAGGGCTTCCCGACAGCAAGTATCTCAACATCTTTCCAGGTGAGCATTACCGCCTGCTTTCCGGTTTCATCAAAGCCCTTGAGGCACGCCATGTGGTGGAGATCGGCACGTGGACCGGCATGGGATGCCT
>JBNLGT010000078.1:0-13779 GCA_050306195.1 Ensifer sp. | reverse complement strand
CCCTCCACCGAGAACAAACTTCGCCAGGCGGGCGCGGACAAGGTGGTGCTGCCGGCGCATATTGGTGCAGAACGCATTGCCGAGCTAATTCTTTACGAAGAAACCTCACGTTTCTTGCGCTCCAGCCAGGAAATGCAGGGGCTGGAACACTCGCTTCATGGCCTTGGTCTGGAAATGGAAGTTGTCGCCGTCCCGCAGGATAGCCAGCTTGGCGGCAAGAGCGTTGGCGAAATCGAAAAGATGGGGCACGGTCAGTTTTTCATCGTGCAGCTTCACCGCCAAAATGGCGAGATCGTCACCGCACCCGATGCCAAATTACCCATCAGCCGTGGCGACGGCATTGCTATTGTGGGCCGCAGCGGTACTGCCGCACGCATCTTGTTCAACAGCATGCCGGAAGATGCTGAGACCGAGCCGCAAACAGCAGCGACGGCAACACAGTAGAACGCCCCACATGGAACGCCGCCCATAATTCGGACAGATTTCTGCCCTCTACCCATTCACAATCCGAAACAATCCCTAGCATGACCTGGAGTTCACCCATGCAGAACAAGCAAATTCTTTACCCCATCATCGGCGTCCTTGTTGTTCTGGTCGCCGGTATGGGCTACTACATCTACGATCAGAACCAGAAGAAAGACGTCATCGAATTGAAAATCGGTGACAAGGGCATTTCCCTGCAAACCAACTGACCCCGCCTCCCCGATAGCAATGCGCTATTAATCCTGTCAGATTTTTTTCAGATCACTCCTTGACTCAAAGTTGGGCTACTCCTACATCCCGGCTGTCAGCACTCCCTATTGGTGAGTGCTAACATCAATCGAGGCAGGCATGACCTGCAAATGTCATTTGAGTGAGGGATTCAAGAAAATGGCGAGCATTTCTTTCCGTCCACTGCACGACCGCGTTGTTGTGCGTCGCGTGGAATCCGAAGAAAAGACCAAGGGCGGCATCATCATTCCCGACACCGCCAAGGAAAAGCCGGCTGAAGGCGAAATCGTCGCTATCGGTTCTGGCGCACGTAACGAAAAGGGCGAGCTGGTTGCGCTCGACGTCAAAGTTGGCGACCGCGTTCTCTTCGGCAAGTGGTCGGGCACTGAGGTCAAGATTGACGGCGAAGACCTTCTGATCATGAAGGAAGCCGACATCATGGGCATCATCGGCTGATTGCTGACAAAACCTAATCTTTCCGATCAATAGCCTGAAAATGGGCATTCAGCCCGGGAGTTTTCAAAAATGGCAGCTAAAGAAGTCAAATTTGGCCGCACAGCGCGCGAAAAGATGCTCAAAGGCGTCGACATTCTCGCTGATGCAGTGAAGGTCACACTCGGCCCGAAGGGTCGTAACGTTGTAATCGAAAAGTCCTTTGGCGCTCCGCGCATCACCAAGGACGGTGTTTCTGTGGCCAAGGAAATCGAACTGGAAGACAAGTTCGAAAACATGGGCGCACAGATGGTTCGCGAAGTTGCTTCGAAGACCAACGACATTGCCGGTGACGGCACAACCACTGCAACCGTTCTCGCTCAGGCCATCGTTAGAGAAGGCGCGAAGGCAGTTGCTGCTGGCATGAACCCTATGGACCTGAAGCGCGGTATTGACCTGGCTGTTGCCGAAGTCGTCAAGGACCTCATCTCCAAGGCCAAGAAGATCGAAACTTCTGACGAAGTTGCGCAGGTTGGCACCATCTCCGCTAACGGCGAAGCACAGATCGGCAAGGACATTGCCGAAGCCATGCAGCGCGTTGGCAACGAAGGCGTTATCACGGTTGAAGAAGCAAAGACTGCTGAAACCGAGCTGGAAGTCGTTGAAGGCATGCAGTTCGACCGCGGTTACCTGTCTCCTTACTTCGTGACCAACCCGGAAAAGATGATTGCAGACCTCGACGACTGCTACATCCTTCTGCACGAGAAGAAGCTCTCCAACCTGCAGGCAATGCTGCCGGTTCTGGAATCTGTCGTTCAGACGTCCAAGCCGCTCCTCATCATCGCTGAAGATGTTGAAGGCGAAGCACTGGCAACTCTGGTTGTTAACAAGCTGCGCGGCGGTCTGAAGATTGCTGCTGTCAAGGCTCCCGGCTTCGGTGATCGCCGCAAGGCAATGCTCGAAGACATCGCGATCCTGACCGGTGGTACCGTGATTTCCGAGGACATTGGCATCAAGCTTGAGTCTGTTACACTTGACATGCTCGGCACTGCCAAGAAGGTTTCCATCTCCAAGGAAAACACCACGATCGTTGACGGCGCTGGCGCCAAGGCTGAAATCGAAGGCCGCGTTGCCCAGATCAAGGCTCAGATCGAAGAAACCTCTTCTGACTACGACCGTGAAAAGCTGCAGGAACGTCTTGCCAAGCTTGCTGGCGGTGTTGCTGTGATCCGCGTTGGCGGTGCAACTGAAGTTGAAGTGAAGGAAAAGAAAGACCGCGTTGACGACGCTCTGAACGCTACGCGCGCTGCGGTTCAGGAAGGTATCGTTCCTGGCGGCGGCACGGCTCTCCTTCGTTCGTCTGCAAAGCTCACCACCAAGGGCGCTAATGAGGATCAGGAAGCTGGCGTAAACATCGTTCGCCGCGCTCTGCAGTCCCCGGCCCGCCAGATCGTGACCAACGCTGGTGATGAAGCTTCTGTTGTTGTCGGCAAGATCCTTGACAATGCTGACGAAAACTATGGCTACAATGCCCAGACCGGCGAATATGGTGACATGATTGCCATGGGTATTGTTGACCCGGTTAAGGTTGTTCGAACAGCCCTTCAGGACGCTGCTTCCATCGCATCGCTGCTGATCACGACTGAAGCCATGGTTGCCGAAGTTCCGAAGAAGGACGCACCCATGCCCGCCGGCGGAATGCCGGACATGGGCGGCATGGGCATGATGTAATTCAAATTACATCGGTACAAGTTGAGGGCGGTCTTCGGATCGCCCTTTTCTTTGCGCCCATGTTTCCCCATTTGGTTCAGACGCTGACGCGCCTGAACAGGCGGCATGGACACGGCGTCATTCAGATTACATCGGTACAAGTTGAGGGCGGTCTTCGGATCGCCCTTTTCTTTGCGCCCATGTTCATCCAACTGGTTCAGACGCTGACACGCCTGAACTGGCGGCATGGGCTCGACGTCATTCAGATTACGTGGACAAGAATTGAGGTAGGGTCTTTGTGTCGCCCGTTTTTAAGGCCACTTTTTTGGGGGGTAGCCTGACTGTTCAAATACTCGATCCGATTGTTTGGAGACCCAAAACCCGGCTGAGTTGCACCCCCTAATTTTAGGGGGTAAATGCGAAGTAACTACAAGAATTTCTCACACCACATCCTTAATACGATTGGGCAAAATTTGATTGTTTTCAATTTTTTGGACCATATTTTTAAATGATCACGACATAACAGGACAAAATATTTTTTCTATATATTGCTGTTTCACTAGATTTAGCGATAAAAGCCATCAAAGCGGTATTTTGACTTTGCCCTGAACCAAACTGGAACAGTTGTTTCGCGGCTTTATACCCGAAGGTGGGATGTCTACTTGTGTTTAAAATAACGGCACTGGACAAAATTGAAGCTCAAAGGGCCTCTGAAGGACGCGAAAACTTCGTCGCGGCAGAAACGCTATCTCACTTTTGCACCAGCGAGGCCTGGGCCGGAAACCTGACCAACGGGTTGATCCGGCTCGGAGAACTGGCAACAAGCATGCATGGATTGCAGGAGAGCGAATGCGGTCTGCTAACGCTTATCCGGTGCTACGCGCCGGACGATAGGCATCAGTTGCTCCACATTCTGGAACAAGCGACAACAAATAATTCCTCTTTTTGCTATTCAACCGTAATCCATGTCGGCAAGGATATCAGGCGTCCGGTCTTTTGCGTCGGGGAATCGAAGGGCTTGGAAAATAGCGATATGGGCAAGATCCATGGCGTTTTCATTTTCCCGAGCTTCAAATTGCAAACGCCTCTGCTAGACGCAAAGACATCTCTACAATAAAGAGCTGGCCGGCAGACTTCCAGCCAGCCCAGGTAAGCTGGGCCTCACCCGCGCGGCGGAATATTGACGGCGCGCTGCATGGATTCGCGCGCCATTCCGCGCTCAAGCCAGGCATTAACCAATGGGAAATTCTCGAAACCAACGAGCTCGCCAGCTTCATAGAAGCCAATCAGCGCCCGTATCCAGGGCAGCGAAGCAATGTCAGCAATACTGAATTCGTCACCCATGATCCATTGGCGGTCTTTCAGCCGGGTTTCCAATACCCCAAGCAAACGTTTTGTCTCATTAACATAACGCTCCTTGGGACGCGGATCATCTATGTCTTTGCCGGCGAACTTGTGGAAAAAGCCGAGCTGGCCAAGCATCGGGCCAAGCCCACCCATTTGAAAATGCAACCAGCTCAGTGTTTCATATTTCTTGGCGGGATCACTGGACAGGAGCTTCCCCGACTTCTCAGCCAGATATTGCAGGATTGCACCCGATTCAAACAGACCCAACGGTTTTCCACCTGGTCCGTCCGGATCAATGATGGCGGGGATCTTGTTGTTCGGATTCAACGACAGAAATTCTGGCGTCATCTGATCATTTTTTCCGAAATCAACCAGATGTGCTTCATAAGGCAGACCGGCCTCCTCCAGCATTGCCGACACCTTGATACCGTTCGGCGTCGGCAG
Organism: Ensifer sp.; assembly: GCA_050306195.1. Lineage (GTDB taxonomy): Bacteria > Pseudomonadota > Alphaproteobacteria > Rhizobiales > Rhizobiaceae > Ensifer_A. Next base: position 9,135 of record JBNLGT010000078.1, on the reverse strand, counting down.
CGAATATAGCTGAATGACACTCGGGTTCTTTGCCGGCCATCGGTTCGTTATTGGGAATGCGGAAAGATCTGCCATTCTAGCTCCTCTGTCGCCCCCATAGGGCTTCACAAATCATGTTTAAAATTGAACGCCAGCTCAAGATAGGATCGGCGTGGATCTAAAGCAAAACGCGAGCCAGCCTATATAGATATTTATGAAGCCGCTTATAGCCCCATAGAAATACATAATGTTTTCTTCCAATTAGCGCACGCGCGGCTGGAATGCCGTAGCCTTATATCTTCCAGGAGATTGAATATCATCGGCAAGATATAAACAAAAGCTCGTTTCCGTTCTTAATTTTCGAACAATCTGTGAACTTTTTGAAATATATCAATGACGAGCAGCCTCTGATAACAACTTGTCAACTCAAAACCTGGAGAGAAACATGCCCAACAAATATCTCATCGCGGTAGGCCGCCTTCTTCTCGCACTCATTTTTATCATGTCTGGCGCAGGCAAATTCACTGACCCCGGCAGCACCGAAGGAATGATTGCGCAGGCTGGGCTTCCGATGGCTTCTGCGCTGACATATCTGGCCGGCCTTTTTGAAGTTGTTGCAGGCCTTGCAATCGTGGTCGGCTTCCAGACCCGGATTGTTGCCCTGCTTCTGGCGGCATTCTGCGTCTTCACTGGCTTTGTCTTTCACGGCGGCGCGATCAACATCCCCGGTTTCTCGGACGGCGCAAACGCGTTGTTGACTGTCTTCAACCAGATCATGCTGATGAAAAACATTACGATTGCCGGTGGCTTCCTCATCCTGGCGGCTTATGGCGCCGGCGAATTGTCCATCGACGCACGTCGCTCTGCCAAGACAGCTGCCTGAACCAGGCAATTTCAAATCACAAACATATAAGGGGCCGCCGAGGCCCCTTATTTTATTTCTTTTGCTGAAACGCGCGTCTCAACCTCCGAACAACGTTCCGAGAAGGTCTATCCCCTTGTCGTTGAACCTAACTTTCCCACGGCCATCGGGGCCAATCACAATCACCTTGGTGCCAACCGGCACACGTTTGTAGAGGTGTTTAACGTCGTCGTTCATCATACGAATGCAGCCAGAAGACATATTCTGGCCAATCGACCAGGGCTGGTTAGTGCCATGGATGCGATAACCGGTATCGCCGCTGCGCCGGTAAAGATAGAGTGCGCGCGCGCCGAGCGGGTTGTCAGGTCCACCCTCCATATAAGCGGGCAAGATATGACCTTTGCGACGTTCGCGGGCAATCATCTCCTTGGGCGGCGTCCAGCCCGGCCACTCCGCTTTGCGGGATACTTTCACCGTACCTGCCCAGCCAAAACCTTCCCGGCCAACGCCAATGCCATAGCGCATTGCGCGGTTCTTACCGGTAATGTGGTAGAGAAACTTGTTCTGGGTATCGATAATAATCGTGCCGGGATTTTCCGCTGTCTCAAACCGCACCATGCGACGCCTATATTCCGGCTTGACCGATTTCCGCGTTGCTATTTCAACAACGTTATTCTTAACGTCAGCCGGCTTCTGTGCGCCGACAAAAGCCGATGCGGGCGAAACCCCAGCCATTGTCAGTGACAGGCAAATTGCAGCGGCTTTTAAACCTATTTTCTGCATCGTACTCCCCATAAAATTTCGCGTATTCTACAGGGGTAACGTCCATATCGGCAAGTTCAAAGCTGCGCGCCGGAAAATAATATCATGGGGCTCGGTGCTATTTTTTCGAACAGCGCGCGGCTGAACAATTCGCCTCGCACAAAGTTCCTAACACAGTCAGATAACGGTTACCCGCGCACCCATTTTCACGCGATCATAGAGATCAACAACGTCCTCATTGCGCATACGGATGCAACCGGAGGAAACTGCATAGCCGATCGTCCATGGCGCATTCGTGCCGTGTATCCGATAGAGCGTGCTGCCAAGATAGAGCGCACGGGCGCCAAGCGGGTTAGCGGGACCACCCTCCATATAATCCGGGAGGTAATGACCCTTTGCCGCTTCCCGCTCGATCATTTCCTTTGGCGGCGTCCAGCTGGGCCATTGTTTTTTGGCGGAGACCTTGTGCACACCTGCCCATTCAAAGCCCGGCTTGCCGACGCCAACGCCGTAACGTCGCGCCTTGCCATTACCCATCACGAGATAAAGGTAACGCTCGTTGGTGTCGATAATGACCGAACCCGCCTTTTCCTTTGTGGGGTAGTCGACAACCTGCGGCAGAAATCGCGGGTCCATCTGGCGGGTATTGCTCTGTTTTGATTTCCGCTTGACGGCGACAGGCTGAACCTGCGGCTGCGCATAGCGAACAATCCTGCGATTATTCACAACGTAACCGGACTGCTGCTGTCGTGAAGCAATTGGGCGTTGGGCGATTGGGCGTTGCGTACGCGTCACCGAACCGCCGGAGATGGGAACCCTCACCTGCTGGCGGCGTGCGCCCAGCTGGTTGATCCATGGCGCCGTCAGACTGTTATCGACAATCACCGGTGGTCGCTGCCTATACCTGTCGGAAGCAGCCGCTTCGACTAGGCCTATGGATGTCAGCGCAACGCCTGCTGCGACGCAGGCAAGAATAGACTTGAACATGGCGGACTCACTACTTTTCGCCTTTTTCGGGTGGACATAGGCTACGGGGACAATAGTAAATAAAACTCGATCAAATGCGCGGGATCACGGAAAGGTTTTTTCAGGGTTAACAAAAAGTTTCCCCGATGAGGCCGCTTGAAACGGGGATACGAGAATGGCGAATGATGGCATTATTACCGGGGATGATGGGCGTGATCGCTGCTTTTGGCCAGGAGCGCTTCCTGACTACCTTGCCTATCATGACGAAGAATGGGGCCATCCCGTCGACAATGATCACCGGCTTTTTGAAAAAATTTGCCTCGAGGGGTTCCAGTCCGGCCTCTCCTGGCTGACCATCCTGCGCAAACGGGAAAACTTCCGCACCGCTTTTGCCGGATTTGATTTCGAGACGGTTGCAAAATTCGGTGAGCAAGACGTGGAGCGTCTTGTCAACGACGCCGGGATCATCCGCCATCGCGGCAAGATCAACTCAACGATCAACAATGCCAAACGGGCGATTGAGTTGCGTGATGAGTTCGGATCCCTCGCCCGTTATTTCTGGTCATTCGAACCGAGCGCCGAACAACGACCCGCCGTGATGGATTGGGCAACGCTCAAGGCCAATCCGACGACTGAAACATCAACACGGCTTTCAAAAGATTTGAAAAAACGCGGCTGGACCTTTGTAGGCCCCACCACCGTTTATGCCTTCATGCAGGCCATGGGGATGGTGAACGACCATATCGAGGGATGTTTCTGCCGTGAAAAACTGGAATCCATACGCGCAAAATTCGTGCGACCGTAAAAACATTTATAATTCCCCTAAAAATAGGGGGTTATTCTCCTCACAAATTCAATGACTTAACATTTGTCATTTATTGTAATTTAATTATCACACCTCACATTGGCGGCAACTGCCGCAATTGAGGGATGCAGATGCTTGCGCTCTTTAAGAAAAATGAAACAACCGTCGTCGAACCTGAAATTAACATTGCTGAGGAGCCGATAGAAAACTCGGCTGCTGTCGACGAATGCACCTCCGATCACGCTGCACCCCAGCCGCAGGAGCCGGATTTCGAACCGATGCGGGTTATCCGGACAAACTCCGCCCTGCAGGATGTGAAAGCTGATCATTTTCATTTCGGGGAACGCCCGGCGCGGCTGGTCATGGCCTATGTCTCTCCTCATATTGATTTCAACTCGGCCGTTCGCGACATAAAGACGCTTTGCGGCGAGATTCCGCTGGTTGCGACAACAACGTCGGGCGAGCTTTGTGACACAGGCGGTGGAAATCCTGAGCTCTACTGCGCAGCCGATGACGGCTGGGACAATATCGTCGTCCAGATCTTCAGCCCTGATATTATTTCGGAAGTTTCCATTCAGTCCGTCGGACTTGCCAACGAAGATATACGTGCAGGCGCACCAAGCAAATCGCATGATGGCCGAATTACTGACATCATGCGCAATCTCTCCCGAGTTCGCGTGCCCTTTGCCATAAGACCGGAAGACACACTGGCAATCACACTTATCGATGGACTGTCGGCTTCGGAAAACTATTTCATGGAAGCAGTCTATCAGAGTGACCGTTTCCCTTGCCTTTTTGTCGGCGGTTCGGCTGGCGGCAAGCTCGATTTCCGGAACACATTTATCTTCAATGGCGAGAAGACGATAGAAAACCATGCCGTCGTAATTTTCGCCAAAGTGGCCGAAGGCGCCCGGTTCGGCATTTTGAAAACGCAGAACTTCATTGAAACAGGCAAGTCGGTCGTCATCATAGAGGCGTCCGCCGAAACACGTCAGGTCAGGTCTGCGATTAACATTTCCACTGTTGAATCCGTACCGATTATTGATGCTCTTTGCCAAATGATGGCCTGTCAGCCGCAGGGTCTTTCAAAAGCATTGGAAGGATATACATTTGCCGTAAAGGTGAACGGCGAGCTTTTTGTCCGCTCTGTGTCTGGCATCGATCTGGACGCCGGGATTGTATCCTTTTATTGCGATGTTAATCCAGGGGATGAGCTGCATTTGGTCAAGGCCACCAATTTCGCTTCTCAGACGAGACGCGACATGGAGGAGTTCTTCCGAGGGAAACCTGCACCAGTTGCGGCAATTCTAAACGACTGCATTCTCCGTCGCCTTGGCAACGCCAACGAATTGGGAAATCTCGCCGGTGTCTGGAACATACCCACGGCCGGCTTCTCCACCTTTGGTGAACTGCTCGGCATCAACGTAAACCAGACGCTGACGGCGGTTGTGTTTTTTCGGCCCGGTGAGAATGAAACGTTCCATGATACCTATGTGGATGAGTTTGCAATTCACTATGCGCGCTTCTCCCGCTACTTCATCGAAACGCGGCTCAAGCGACAGGAACTGATCAACCAGATGCGGCAAATGGTGATTGGCCGGTTGACCGACTTCATCGCCCGCACCGCAAATCTAACAGGTCAGTTAGATCAGGTTGTCAGCCGTACAGAAGATATGCGGCTTAACGTGGAAACCATGCGAGGCGACCTCGAAAACCGCATTCTGTCGGTTTCAAATATCGAGAACAAAGGCGTCTTGGAAACGGAATTCCAAAAGGTCGCCTCCATGATGCAGGAGCTCAACAACATCGTCGGCGTGATTGACAAGATCACCATGCAGACAAACCTCCTGTCGCTGAATGCAACGATTGAGGCGGCCCGCGCCGGCGACGCCGGCAAAGCCTTCGCCATCGTGGCCAACGAGGTGAGAACGCTGGCGACGGACACCAAAAACACACTGGACAAGAGTCGCGAGACGCTGGATCAGGTAGAGGCGTCGGTGAAATTGCTGGGAGATCACATTACCGCGTCGGAAGACAAACTCACCACAGCAGAAACCGGCTACAATGAAATCTTCGGCCAGCTCGGCTCGCTCTTTTCATCCTTCTCACAGATCAATGAGGTGATGACAGAGGTTGAGGCAATGTCGCACAACCAGCGTTCCATGATGTTTCAGGTCGAAGCAGATATTGAGCGCCTTCAGCGGATTGAAGCCTAGGAAGCCTGTAGGTCACAACCTCATTTATGAGTTCGTGACCTAGTCAATACTGATGGCCAGCACTCGGCTGATTTCTGTCAATGTGCGTCCAGACTGTTTGCGCCAGGCGTTGAATGCTGCCTGCACGGTGGCCATGTCTTTTTTCGATGACGGCGGTTTGTCGACAATACCCTCGGCAATCAGTCGGTTCACCGTGCTTTGTGACATGATGAAGCTTTCAAGCCCGGCAAAGCGCAGAAAATACTGACCTGTATTGCCGCCGAGACGGGAGCCTTTCTTCTTCAACGTTTCCAGCAGGCCGACATAATCATCGACCGGCCAGCTACTCAGAAATTTCCCAAACGAGCCGTATTCGTCAGCAATTTCGGCTATGAAACGGGCGTTTTCCTGCACCGTCCTGATCTTCGGACCGTTGCGCACGATCGCCTTGTTGGACACGAGCCGTTCGAAATCCTCGTCATGCAGCATGGCGCAGCGCGCGATATCAAATCCTTCGAAAGCCTCTTCAAAGCCGGGCCACATATTTTCAATGACTTTCCAGTTGAAGCCCGCCTGGAAAATGCACTTGGTCATCAAGGCCAGATAACGGTCATCCGGGGTATTCTCGATTTCCTTTTTTGACTTGGGAACCTGAAGGTATTTTTTTACCTCAGCATCGCCGCCCTTGCGCTCTGCTGCAAGCTTCCAGATTTCATCAAAGCTGCGCATTCTCACTCCTGTTCAAGCGTTTCAAGAAGATCCGGCAGTTCGGCGATATTGACGATCTCGCGAAAGCGCGGCGCTTCATTGGGCCGCTCAATATGTTCATAAACCCATGTCAGTTCGTGAGGAATGTAGATGCCAAAACTGCCTGCGGCAATGGCAGGCACGATATCGGATTTCAAAGAATTGCCCACCATGGCTGCCCGCTCCGCGCCGCTGCCGATTTCGCGGAATATGCGGCGGTATGTCGACGCGCTCTTGTCAGAAACAATCTCGACAGCCTTGAAGAATTCACCGAGGCCAGATTGCGCCAGTTTGCGCTCCTGATCGAACAAATCCCCCTTGGTAATCATGACCAGAACATAGTCACTTGCCAGACGCTCCAACGTTTCGGGCACATGCGGCAAAGTTTCCACGGGATGGGACAGCATGTCCCGTCCGGCATTCAGGATGTCTTCAATAATGGTGGCGGGAACCTTGCCGTCGGTGATCTCGATTGCGGTTTCGATCATCGACAGGGTGAAGCCTTTGATGCCGAACCCATAATGTTTGAGATTGCGCTTTTCAGCATCCAGCAAGCGCTCAGCGATATGATCGCCCTCGGCATAACCGGAAAGCAGCTCCTGGAACTGTTGTTCGGTGAAGCGGAAGAACTGCTCGTTTTGCCAGAGCGTGTCGTCGGCATCGATGCCCAGAGTGGTGATGGTGCGTAAACTCATGACTTAACATTCCGCAATTTAAGCAGCTTGTCTATTTCCAGACTGCAATCACCTTGTGAACGGTCTCGTGCGCATCATCAACTTCGCCGAAAGGCACAACCGTCCAGTGCCAGCTTTGATCAGGCTCCGGCGGTTCGACGCCTGCCAGAAGATCGCCACTGCGTATGACCTGACCGGCCCTATCCTTTTCTTCAAATGAAACGTCGGTCAGAAGGCAGCCTTTCCATGCGCCCATGAAGAGGTTGGCCATATGGGCGCGGGCCAGTTCCTCAGCCTCGGCGAGGCGCCCGTCATCCAGCAATTCGACTGTCATTTGCGATAATAAATTGGCGGAAATCACCAGATCGACCTCCGGCATCTTGTGGAGAAATTCGAGGTTTTCCTCGTCAGCCAGATCGCATTCAATGAATTCAACATTGCGCCATCCGCGCATGAAAGCCCGCAACCGAACCGAAGGCAGATGGGCCAGGTCATAGAGATAGACCTTGTCAAACATTTTGGAGAGCGTGTTGACCGGTACATCACGCAACAGTCCGGACCCGAGGACTGCCACGGCGCGCCTGTTCTCCATCGTTTCAACATGCTCGCGCACAAAGACCCGGCAAGCTTCCTCGTGCGGCCTCCATGCGCGGGAACAGCGCTGCGCCCGCGACCACAAGGACACAACATCGCGAACCTCATCGGGTTTACGGCGTTTTGAAAGCGCCATGCAGATAGCGTATTGAGCCGCTTCCAGGAGCAAGCCACCCTCCTGTCATTCCTATGTTTCAAGCCGCAGGCTTTGCTTCAAGATATTGGGTAGACATAAGCCCGGCCTCACCAAAGGAAGAATAACAGAGCGGGAAATTCAGCGCAAAGGAACTTCAAAGCGCTGGGGCGACCAGCCATGAATGCTGTCACGGGCTCTGACATAAACTTTGTCAGCTCCACCGGGTATTTCCACACCGCCAAGGGAGCGGATAAATGGCTGTTCATTAACATGGGGATGGAGGAGCACCCGTTCCCCGAGCACCTGTCCGTCCTCCGTTTCCACCTGCCACAGGTTGGCATAGTGGCCCCAGCCTTCATCGGCATGTTTCAGCATAACGGCGAAATCCCATTTGCCTGCATTATTTGTGGCCTTGACGCCAACAATCTGGACCTCGCTTGCGGAGGCTATTGGCGTGATTGCCGCCATCAATGCGCCAACTGTTAAACCGATGAGTATGTTTCGCATGACACCGCTGCCCGCACCTTCCAAAAAATGCACGAGCAAAGATTAAAGGCCGGGTGGGGTACGCCCAAATCAAAACCCTGTTATTGACGGCAAACCCTTGCCGCAAACGGCTCAATCCGATAGAGCATCGCCGGAACTCGATCAGTAAGCACTTACTTCTTAGGCGAAGCCATCTCATGAGCGACAAGAAGAAAAAACAACAGAAGTTGAAAGCCCGTCTGCCGCGCGGCTTCGTGGACCGTGAGGCTTCCGATATTCGCGCCGTCAATGAAATGACCGCGAAAATCCGTGAGGTTTATGAACGCTACGGCTTCGATCCCGTTGAAACCCCGCTTTTCGAATATACCGATGCGCTGGGCAAATTCCTGCCCGATAGCGATCGTCCAAACGAAGGCGTGTTCTCCCTGCAGGACGACGACGAACAATGGATGTCGCTGCGCTACGACCTGACTGCGCCGCTGGCCCGCCATGTGGCGGAGAATTTTCAGGCAATCCAGCTTCCCTACCGCACCTCTCGCGCAGGCTATGTATTCCGCAATGAAAAGCCGGGACCGGGCCGTTTCCGCCAGTTCATGCAGTTCGATGCAGACACTGTTGGCGCGCCCGGCGTGCAGGCCGATGCTGAAATGTGCATGATGATGGCCGACACGCTGGAAGCGCTTGGCATTGCGCGTGGCGACTATGTGATCCGCGTGAACAACCGTATTGTCTGGGACGGCGCAAGAATTCTAATTGGCATGGGAGCTGACGACGAATCCGAGCGTTGGCTAACAGTGATGCGCGCTATCGATAAGCTCGATAAATTTGGCATCGAGGGCGTTAAGCTACTATTAGGCGAGGGACGAAAGGACGAAAGCGGCGACTTTACAAAGGGAGCGCAGCTAAATGATTCCCAAATATCTGTCCTT
>JBNLGT010000077.1:0-13914 GCA_050306195.1 Ensifer sp. | reverse complement strand
CACATCGTCGCATTTCACGCCGAAGGTTTCGTATCCCTGACTGTGCAGGGTGATGTCATTGGACAGAAGACGCGCCGTACCAGCCCCCTCGGCTATCTGCATTTGAATTTCGCCCTTCGCTGCGTCTTCGATAATGTGAAAACCGGTGTCCGGCGCATTGATCCTCTCGGTCGGCGGCGGCGGTCCAGCGACCGGCGCGCCAAACTCAGCCAGCGCGGCATCCAGGGCTGCGGGCGGCCGTAGCGGCAATTCCAGTGCGCTGCCGCTGGTATGGACCGTCAGGGTGACGGGTTCGGGCGCGGGCCAGATCATCGGGAAATAGCTACTGGACACGGCCAGGCGAAGCCGGTGCCCGGTCGGCAACGCCTGCGCGACGTGCTTCATGGGGATGGTCACCTCATAGATCTCGCCGGGTTGCAACATCTGCGGCCTGTCGTGCCCCTGGAGGTGGTTCAGATTGAACACTCCGAAGGACAGGCGCGTCGCACGGCCGTCGGGATGAACGTTCACAAGTCGCGCGGCAACCTGGGCTACCGGCTTGTCGACGCTCAGGCGAAGCCGCACATTGGCGTCGCCCGCAAAGGCCAGCCCTTCCTCGGGAATGTCTATCTCGAAACACAGGCTGCCGGCGTCTTCGCGGCGCTGATCCAAAGGGGCGTCGCCAGGTCTGCTGTAGCCACACCACTTGCCCGAGGCCATACCCACATCGGCAGGGCTGTGGTGATCGAGAGCCGCGCCCTGGGCGGGCTGCTCCCGGCTCAGCCCACCGTCGGGCGTCAGGTAGAAGCTTGTGCGCGTCACTTGCGGCGACGGCCAGGACGGCTCAGCGATCCAGCGGCCGGGACGCATCTTGTAATGGCCTTGCGGCGGGACACTGTCCTGCATGTAGAGCCGCAGCATCGGCTCGTCCATGATTCCGGTTTCGCGCCCCTTCAACCAGTAGTCCCACCACCGCAGCTCTTCCTGAAGAAAACCGATTGCAGGGCCTGGCTCACCAATATGCGGGTAACGATGCGCCCACGGGCCCACCAATCCCTTTTTCGGGCCCTGCAAATGTTCCATCAAGCGGAAAACCGACCGGCAATACCCGTCCGCCCAGCCGGAAACCGCATAGACCGGGACCTGCACTTTCGCCCAGTCTTCACAGATCGAGCCATGCTGCCAGAAGGCGTCGCGACGCTGATGTTCCAGCCAGTTCTTCAGCCACAGCCCGCTACCTTCCAGCCGCTCCAGCCACATGTCGCGCCACTTGTCGCCGACATTGGCCGGATCCGGCGGGAGCGTGTTCCGCCCGAACATGATTGACGACCAACTCAGCTGCTCGCCCAGAAGGCAGCCGCCCATGTAGTGAATATCATCGGCATAGCGATCATCAGTCGAACACAGCGTCACCACCGCCTTGAGAGCTGGCGGCTGCAGCGCTGCGATTTGCAGCCCATTAAACCCGCCCCAGGAGATGCCAATCATCCCCACATTGCCATCGCACCAGGCTTGATCCGCGATCCACGCTATGGCGTCGTAGCCATCCTGCAGTTCCTGCGGCAGGTATTCATCGACCATCAACCCCTCGGAATCGCCCGCGCCGCGCAGATCGAGCCGAATAACCACATAGCCATGCCCGGCCAGGTAAGGCTGCATCGGGATGTCGCGCGCTACAGTGAAATCGTTCTTGCGATAGGGCAAATATTCCAGGATCGCCGGCACCGGCGCCCTCTCCGCACCCTCGGGCATCCAGACGCGCGCGGCCAGCTTGCAGCCGTCCGGCATCGGAATTTCCATGTGGTGGATTTCCCTCACCTTATGGGGATAACCCTCAACCTGCTCCATTTTCCATCCCTATGATAACTTTGCGCCTCTGCGACGCACATGATTTTTGGGAAAGACTATGCGCCTGCGACGCGGCGACAATTTCGCGACACTTCGCGACTTGACGCGAATGGAACTTCACTTTAACAATGCTTCATGTCTGATGAAATCTGCAAGAACCTTGCTCTGCTGTGCAGCTATCACCCTTCCATTGCCGAAGTCTGCCGCAAGCTCGACCTCAACCGCCAACAGTTCAACAAGTATCTCGCGGGCAGTTCTTACCCGTCGCGTCGCAACATGCGCCGGATCTGTGATTTCTTCGGCGTATCGGAATCCGAATTGCTCATGGAGCCGCAACAGTTCGAGAACCTTGTCTCGCTCAAGCGCAAGCCAATGGGACAGGAGGAACTTAGCGAGCCCCTGCGCCATCTTGACCGGATTTACCAGCGCAGCCAGGCGCTCGATAAGTATATCGGCTACTATTTTCGCTACTTCTATTCCTTCAGCAATCGCGGCAAAATCATTCGATCTCTGGCGTCTATCTACAAGGAAGGCGAGCGCTATTATTGGAGCAACATCGAGTATCTGCGCGATCCGGAAACCGGCCAGTCGCAAGGCCTGAACAAGTATAAAGGTGCGGTATTCTACTTGGCCGACCGGATCTACATCGTGGAATACGAGACAATCGAGCTGGGCTCGATCACGCAGGCCACGCTTTATCCAAGCCACCGGAGCAGGCTGGATACGCTGGTCGGCATCCAGACTGGCGGACCGACACGCCGCGGACGCAAACCCGGAGCCTCGAAGGTGGCATTGGAATATCTGGGCCACGAAATCAATGTTCGTCAGGCGCTGAAACGGACCGGGCTGTTCGACCCCAGTGGCGGCTCGATCCGACCTGAAATTCTGTCATTGATTCAAAATACTATTGAGCCTTCATCCTTTGTCCTGGATGTGGAAGAACCTTGATGGCGATGCCACGCTATTCTACGGAAGCGTCCAGAGAGGCACCCCGGATCGTCTCATAAAAACGACAACGCCGCGACCAGGAAGGCATTCACGACCGCAGCGGTATGGCGTGGCGTTAGACCGGCCTACCCCCAGCGGCAGCCCTGACATTCAGGCGCAGCACATCGCCGCCAATTACTCGTCTGGCGAGAAACCTCTAATTTTACATATTAATAGTTAAATCAGCATGTTGTTGAACGCTTTATTTCCTCCTGTACCCTATCGCTCGCAACTCATCATTTTTGAAGGTTGGAACGGGCGCTTCCAAATTGCTGCGGCGCTGAAATTTGGAAGAGGCCGGCCGCCATATTTAAACGAGGTTCAATAAACGATGGATAGCCATACACAGATGGACAACGTGCAGATCAACACAGGCGAGCGCGGCGCAGTCGTGATTTCCAATGTTGATAAAGAGGGAGATGGCGAGTGGAGCAATGTTGTTGCGCTGACCATTATCCCGCTTCATTCCATCGTTCTGCCAGATGGCAAGATCCTTTGCTTCGGCTCCACTGAAGAAGGCATGCAGGGCGGCGACTTTGTTTACAGCATTTTTGACCCCGAAACCGGGGTTGAGAAGGTGCTGGAAAACACCACAGCCACCAATATTTTCTGCTCCAACATGGCGCTTGATCCGGAAACGGGCAACGTCATCATCTTTGGCGGCGATGGCAACCGCAATGGCGGTGGCGGCATTTCGGGCATCGATTCCGTGACGATTTTCGACTATCGCACACAGACAATGACCAGCGGCGAGCCGATGGAATATGCGCGCTGGTATCCGAGCAATATTACGCTGGCCAATGGCGATATTCTGGTGCTCGGTGGTCGCGACCGCGACTATAAAGGCTCCACAATTCCGGAAGTTTACGACGGTGAGACCGGCACGTTCCGCCAGTTGACAGGCGCTGAAATGCCAGACCTCTTCGGTGGCGACGGCTCGCTTTATGAAAGCTGGTGGTACCCCCATACATGGCAAAACAGCCATGGCGAAATCATCGTCGTGGAAGCCTATGGCGATGACATATACCGACTTTCCACCGATGGTGAAGGTTCAGTTGAGAAGATCGGCAAGACCGGCTTTGAATCCTACAAGCTCAACACGTCAAACATGTATGATGTCGACAAGGTGGCGATCATTGGTGATGACGGCGGCATTTATGTTGCCGATATCTCGGACCTGTCGCAGGCGCCTGTATTTGAAAAGGTTGCCGAACTCGAAAACGCGCGCACCAATGCAGCCATGATCTCGCTGCCGGATGGGCGTGTGTTGATTGTCGGTGGCTCTACGCCCTATGGTGACGACACCGACCAGGGCAACGGCATGACCAACGCCGTTTACACGCCCACGATCTGGGATCCTTCCGACAATTCCGTGACCCAGATGGATGAGCAGGCCATGGCCCGCCTCTACCATTCGTCCGGCCTGCTTATGCCTGATGGCTCGATCTGGTCTGGCGGCGGCGGCGCGCCCGGCCCGCAGGTCAACACCAATGTTGAATTTTTCAACCCCGACTATTTCTACGGTCCGGATGGAAATTTGGCCGACCGTCCCGAAATCACCGGCGCGCCGAAGAATATCGAGGCTGGCGATACATTCACCATTACCGTGGATGATACATCTGACATTTCCATGATCAGCGCCATCCGCTCCGGTGCGATGACCCATGCGCGCAATCTGGATACCCGGTTTGTGAAACTCGAATTCACCGTTATCGATGCGACCACCATTGAGGTGAAGACGCCGAATGCGAATGTATTGGGCCCGGGCGCATGGATGACCTTTGTGGTCGACAGCGACGGCGTTCCCTCAGAGGCGTCAATCATTGGCGTTAACATGGTCGAAATCGTCGACACGCCGCCGCTTGAGCAAACAACGCTGACCTATTTCGACATCGACCACGAACAGATCAACGGTGCGTTTGAACTGACGGTTGATGCGCGATTTGACGATATCGATGCTGGCCAATGGCAGCGCGTCTTCGACTTTGGCAACGGACCAGCCAAGGATAATATCTGGCTTGGTCAGGTAGCCGACACGGATGACATGCGCTTCGAGATCTTCGTTGATGGCAAGCGCTACGCCATCACGGCTCAGGACGCCATTGAAGAAGGTGTGCGTGCGGAATGGCGCGTGTCGGTTGACGACACAGGCTATATGCGCATGTGGAAGGACGGCACGCTTGTGGCCAACGCTCAGGGTGCAGTGCCTGCCGATGTGGAGCGTGTTCAAAACTTTATTGGCGATTCCAACTGGACGACGGATACGCGTCTCGTTGGCGAGGTTCGCAATCTCGAAATCGTCAACAATCCTGAATCGCTGACCTACTTCAATATCGAAGAAGAACAGATTGACGGCGCGTTCGAACTGACCGTGGAAGCTCGCTTCGATGATCTTTCAGCCGGTCGCTGGCAGCGTGTCTTCGACTTCGGCAACGGCCCATCCAAGGACAATATCTGGCTTGGTCAGGCCTACAATAGTGACGACATGCGTTTCGAGATTTATGTTGAGGGCGTTCGCTACGCGATCACCGCTCAGGACGCCATTGAACAGGGCGTGCGTTCGGAATGGAAAGTGTCGGTTGATGACACCGGCTATATGCGCATGTGGAAGGATGGCGTGCTTGTGGCTGAAGGCCAAGGCGCGGTGCCTGCCGATGTGGATCGGGCCAACTATTATATTGGCGATTCCAACTGGTCGAACGACGCAACGCTTGTTGGCGAGGTCAGCAATCTCGTGATCGAGAATTTGACCCACGAGCCGACGCCCGATCCGGTTCTTCCGGTTCTTTCCATTTCCGCGCCCGCCGATGTGGCGGAGGGTGACGCCGGTGAACAAGGCGCGCTGGTCTACACCGTTACGCTGGATCAGGCTTCACAAAGCGATGTGACGGCTGAGGTGGCGATTTCCGGTGGCGCGACAGGCCCATCAACGATCACCATTCCAGCAGGTGAAACATCCGTTGAGTTGTCGCTTTCCTTTGACGGCGACAATGATGTTGACGGCGACGAAACCATTACCGTTACGCTTTCCAACCCAACCGGCGCAACCGGGACTGACCTGAGCGCCACCGCCACCATTCTTGATGATGATGAAGCCGCAACCGGCGTCGTGATCAACGCGGGTGATGAGGGTGGCCATTTCTACGGCACGGAAGGCGACGACACATTCAACGGCGGCGACGGCGTGGACGTCTTCATCGGCGGACAGGGCGACGACCTCTATGACGGTGCGGGCGGACATTACAATCAGGTGGACTATAGTGGCGCTGCCGCCGATTATACATTCACCCGGAATGCTGACGGCTCCGTTACGGTTACAAGCGAGGCTGAAGGCACCGATACGCTGAAGAACATTGACGGCCTTTGGTTTAACGGTGAAGCGAAATGGTATGCGCTTGACGATCTCGCACCTCCGGTTGCCACCGGCGGCCAGGCTGGAAAGGTCATCAATGCCGGTAACGATGGCGGCTATTTTAACGGCACTGCGGGCGACGACACGTTCAACGGTGGCGATGGCCTGGACGTTTTCCATGGCGGCCTTGGCAATGACACCTATGACGGCGCTGGCGGATATTACAACCAGGTCGATTTTGACGGCCATCGCGCCGACTACCAGTTCAGCGAGAACCCCGACGGAACCATCACCGCCATTCACCAGACCTATGGCGAAGATGTGCTCAAGAACATTGACGGGGTATGGTTCCTTGGCGACGAAGCCTGGGCGTCAACCGATGATCTGGTAAATAACGGCAGCTAAAGCCGTTTGCGAATTGGCGGAACCGTTTGAGGTTCCCCTTTTCGCGCGAACAATGCTTCAAGGTGCTGGCTCGATTAGGGGGCCAGCATCTTTTTGACTGGAATGTACAGTCAATTGTCCCCCGTCGATGCTGATGAATTTCTTTTCAACAAGCTTGCCGATGGCTTCATTTACGTATGGCCTGGTGACCAAGAGAATTTGGCCTACGACCTGCTGGGAAAGCGGCCATTCGATGGAAAACCCCTCTTCTTGGTAGCGCCCGGTTTGCTGGAAATGGATTAGTCGCAACAAGGCCATAAACCGTGCTGTGACATCGGGTATACGCAGTAACGACCCATACTCCGCCAAGGCGACCACATTTTGTGTCATCACCAGCATGCACCAACGAAGAAATCCGGGATCATCAGCCAATTCGGCAAATGAATTCTGTTTCAGTTCATACACTATGGTTTGTGTTGCAGCCGTCAATGAAACCTGGCTTTTGCCATGGATCAAATCGGCGACATTGAAGGTTCTGCCGCGAAAAGCAGGGGCGACAACCCGTTCTCCGGAGGAGCCGTGGTTCCTGGACACAAGAAGACACCCCATGGAAATGCGGCGTATCGCGATACGGTCATCGCCTTCCGAGCAAACGACATCGCCCTTCTTGTATTCGATAACCTCACTATGACGCGCGAACTTTTCCTGTTCATACGCCATCTTCTTATCCGTCCAAAAGTCCAACTTGTCCCCTCCCCCAAAGGCCGTCGCATCTCCTGAGAGGAGCGGACTTTTAGCTGCTCTTTTCGGAAATGGAAGTGTGACCTTCGCACACGCTCACCCAAAACGCGACGATGTGTCAGATTTCTGACACTACGATGTCTTCCTCGCCTACAAAGTAAACAAAACGTCTAAAATCTGACACTTTTGAAATTTTCGCCCAGTTAAGCCGCTGACATATAAGGATTCCGTATAGTAGTTCGTCTGCCGATCTTATCAAAAAGCATCGAAAGTATCCGATGGCCTTCTGAATATAAGGCCTAATACATTAAGCAAAATAGGCGGCAACAAATGAAATCTCTTAGACATTTCCTGCTTGGCACCGTGTGTGTGACATTTTCTACTTTCACCGGCTCCTCGGCGTTAGCCGAAGACATGGGCTGGTCCGGTATGTACGGAATGCTTTATGGTGGCTATAGCATTTCTAAAGCGAAAGGCACGACGACCATCGATAGCGCCGCCCGCTACAAAGCGCCTTCAGACACGACTGGCACAGTCAACCAGCAAGGCATTGCCGAGGACGGTCTCGGCGCAGGCGCCAACTACAATCATAATGAAGACAACACCATTACCGGCTATAGCGGTGGTGATTTGACCACCAATCTATCCACGGTCATCAATAGCATGGTGAGGGGCGGCGAATTCGGCGCCGGTATCGGCGTTATGCAGCGCATGGGCGATGATACGCCCTTTGTGTACGGCGGCGAGCTTTCCTTCGGTTATGCAATGCCCAAAAATGAGTCTACGACTTTTTACTCGAACACGACCACTTTCAACTACAACAACAATGCTAGCGGGACGAACTTCGGTGACCTGATCAACGGCTCCGTTGACGAAACCGCCGCCGTGAGCGTCAAAAGCGGTGGGTTCAATGTTCAAGCGGTAGGCCGCGCCGGTTTCCTTGCCAGCGAGCGCGTCTATCTGTTTGGGTTGGCCGGCGCCGGTGTCGGTCAAGGCCAGATTTCCGTCAATTACAACGCCAATGCAACATTAACGTCAGATGGCGGCTCTAATAACCAAGTGTATACCCAAAACGCGAATGCAAGCTTCAACAAATGGATGTTTTCTGGCGTTGTTGGCGCAGGCGCAGAAGTTGCACTGACCGAACGAATTCACCTTCGTGGCGACTACCGGTTTGCCTTCACGCCGGGCGGCTCCCAGACTATCAATGTGAACCGTAGCAGTTCATCTTCCAATGTCGGAACGGTGGGCTCTAATACAGCAACGGTCACGATCCCTGATGTGATGAAGCACACGTTCAGACTCAGCTTGGCTATCCCCTTCTGATGGGAGCAGTTTACGAATTAGGGGGGCTTTTTGGGCCCCCCTTTTTTTTGCGAGAATGTTGTTTCGAGATGCTGGCCAGTTTTGTTTATGAGCCGGACAGCATGTCGGGGCTGAACATTCCGGCAGATAGAAGAAGCTGGGCGGCGGTTACGGTTTCGCGAACCGAGAGCTGCAAGACGGTGCGTTCAGCCGAAAGCAATTCCGTTTCCGCGCTGATTGCCTCTTCCAGCGAACCAAAGCCTTTTTCAAAACGGCTGAGCGTTGAATTGGCGCTTTTCCGGCGTGCAGCGGCTTCACGTTCGGCCTCGGCGCGCATTTTCTTAGTCGTCCGATAGTCGCTCCAAAGCCCATCAATCTGCTCTTCAACCGCGTTCAGGGTGGCGGCTTCGCGATAAAGGGCGGCGTCTGTGCGGGCAACATCGGCGGCAGACGACGCCATGGACGAAAGGTCCACCAGCGGAACCTTGAGCTGAATACCGACCCGCCAGCCCTCCGTGCCGCTAACGCCTGACGCCCGGCTCAGATAATGCCGATATTCACCCGATACGCTGACAGAGGGCAGAAACTTGCTCATTGCGGAGCGGGTGGAATAAAGCTCGGTGCGATATTGTGCCGAGGCGGCGCGCAGTTGCGGGTTATTGCGGTGAGCGCTTTCAATGAAGGCGTCCTTGCCGCCATTCAGATAGCGGCCGAACCGGTTGAGTTTTGCGCCCGGGCCAGGTTTTTGCCCAGCATTGCGAAGCAGTTTCTCGTCCAGTTTTTCAATCGTGCCTTCGATGGAAACCAGCGCCTGACGCGCGGCGGCAATGTCGGCATCGATCTGGGAAATATCGAATATGCTGGCGAAGCCTGATTTCTGGCGGGCGGCAACCGCACTTCTAAGCCTTTTGAAACGGTTCACCGCGCGCTGGGCCAGCGCCCGGTCCTTTCTGGCGGCAACGGCCTGTGTCCAGCTCTCAATCAGGCTCATGGTCGTCTGGTCGCGAACGGCCATGGCGTCAAAGGCGATGGCGTCGCGCCTGCTGCGCGCCGCCTTCACGCCGTAATAACGTCCGCCACTGGTCCAGACTGGAAGCGAGGCGGCAATGGCCAGGTAGCTGTCGCGATTGTTGAAATTCAGCGCTGAGCTGCCGGCGCTGGAATAGGCGTTGGTTTCCACGCTGCCGGTAATAACGGGGGTATATTTGAGCAAGGCGCTCCAAACATCGCGGTCTGCGGCGGTGACCTCAGACAGCGCCGCATGCCAGGACGGATTGCGCTCGACAGCGGTTTCCAGCGCGCCGCGCAAGCCGGTCTCGGCGCTGGAATAGGCTTGCAGGCCAGAGCGCAATTCGAGGGATTCAACGGCTGCTGGCTCGGCCCCTGTCATTCGCAGCGCCCAGCCGTCTTCCGCCCTCGCCTGACCGCCAAGCGTCAGCCCGCAGGTCAGGCTGACGGAGACAAGGCTGCACAGAAGAAGACCGCCGCGCCGCATCTAGTGCACTTCCCTGAACGTACGCGCCAGACCATCGAGAATGGGTTGCAGCATATAGGTTGCGAAGGTGCGCGTTTCGCCCTCAATGAAGAGCTCGCCGCTCATGCCGGGCAGAAGCGATACATCCAGCGCCTTTGTGGCGTCATCATCCAGACGGGCATAGACCTCGAAGAAACGTTCGCCGGTTTGTTCATCGCGGCTCGCATCAGCCGCCACATAGCTGACCGTGGCCTTGATGGGATCATGCACCCTTGGATTAAGCGTGCTGATTTTCAGCTCGGCGCTCTGGCCGACCTGCACTGCGGAGATTTTGTCCAACGGCACCCGCGCTTTCACTTCCAGCGCGGCGTCGGCTGGCACAATCTCGGCCATAACCTCGCCGGGCCGCACAACGCCGCCAATGGTTTTGGCGGCCAGGCGCACCACATAACCGCGCACGGGCGCGCGCAGCGAGGCGGCGTCTGTTGCGGTTTCGGCAGCCTTCAGCTCATCGCTGATCTGCTCCAGCTCAGCCAGAACCTCGGTCAACGTGCGCGATGTTTCCACGCCATCGGCCATGCGCACGCGATCCATTTCGGCTTCCGTTTCGCTGATCTGGCTTCCCGCTGCCGCCATCTGGGCATGCAGGTCGGAAATGTTGTTTTGCGAATCCAGAAGGCGCGTCTCGATTTCCCAAACCTGATAGCGGGAAATGTGCCCAGCTTTGACCAGAAGTTCGGCATCAGCCAACTGCTTTTGCAGCATTTGCGTGCGCCGCTCGGCGTTTTGGATTTGCTCCCGAAGCGACCTGTAGCGCTGGCGCTGCCCCTCGGCGCGATCAGCCAGGCCTTTCAGCTGCGCCCCAATGGCCAGCCGCCCCTTTTCAAACTGCCGCCCCTGCTCGGCATTCAGGGTTTTGGCGATTGCCCCATCGCCAAGGCTGGAGGTCACAGTAAAGTCAAAGCTCTTGCTGCCGCGCATGGTCATGAGCGAAATGTCGAGCCCATCAAGATCAAGCCCCGCCTGAGCAAGCCCTCCGGCCTTTTCCGCCTCCAGACGTTTGCGCAAGGCAGTCAACACCGCGTGGCGGGCTTTCAGCCGCGTCAGGTTTGCCTGATCCACCGCGGGGTCAAGCTTCACCACAATCCGCCCTTTTTCAACGAGATCGCCTTCCCTGGCGAAGATGCCGGAAACCGTGCCGCCACGAACATGCTGCAACAGCTGGTTATGCCCGCTGGAAGCCAGTGTTGCAGGCGCAATGACGGCAGAGCCGAGCGGCACGAACACGGCCCATGCCAGCAAAATGACCAGCGCAAAAAGGATAAATTTTCCAGACGAACCCGTGACGCCGCGCGCCGAGGTCGCCACCTGCGCCAGAGGGTCGTCTTCGCTGGGCTCAACCGCGCTCATGTCGCCATCTCCGGTTTGGCCCGCGCGGGGGCAGAAGATGCCGGACGATCAGCGGCATGTTTGATCACACTGCCCTTTTGCGGCAGGTCAGTGGCCACGACGACGCCATCCTTCACGGTAACGGCCCTTGTGGCTACGCGCATCATCATTTGCGAGCGTGTCGCCATGACAATGGCCGTGCCATTGGATTGCGCTTCAGCCAGTGCGTTTAAAAGCGCCCCTTCCCGCCGTTGATCCAAAAAGGTGGTGGGCTGATCGAGCAGGATCACTTTCGGGCTTCCATAAAACGCGCGCGCCAGCGCAATCTGCTTTCGCGCGCTGGCGGGAATGTGATCCGCCGAATTGGACATCACCGTTTGATAGCCCTGCGGCAGCTCCATCACCAGATCATGAAGCCCGAGAAGCATCGATACGCGATAGACCTCATCAAGGTCGCCTGCCGGGTCAAAGCGGGAAATATTCTGCGCAATGGTGCCGGTCAGAAGCCCTGCTTCCTCCCCGCAATAGCCCATCGACCTGCCCCACTGGCCCTGCGGCCAGCGCTCGCGCGGCGCGCCATCCAGCGTCACAACGCCGTGTTCGGGCAGGCGCGCACCGGCCAAAATGGAAATCAACACGGATTTGCCCGCGCCCGGCTCGCCATTAACAATCACCACCTCGCCCGGGTGCACATCAATGGAAGCGCCTGCCAGCACCACCCGTCGGCCATAATCGCGGAAAACAAGGTTTCGCGCCTGCAGGCGGCCCTTGGGCTCCGGCAGGTCAGGCCGCCTTTGCAAGCCCTTATCTGCGCCCGTCAGCTCTTCCACATTGTTGAAGGCCTCAATGGAGCGCACGATGGTTTCCCAGCCGCCAATCGCCTGTTCAATGGGGGCAAGGGCGCGGCCGGAAATCATGGAAGCCAGAAAGATCAACCCGCCCGACATATTGCCTTCCAGCACCAGAAAAGCGCCCCAGGCCATGGTGATCACCTGAATGGATTGCCGAATGCCTCTGCTCAACGCATAGAGCGCGGAAGACACGCTGGTTGCTTCTTCTGCTGCCACAAGCGCTTCGGCCATGCGCTGGCCCCACATGGTCAGAAGGTTGGGCACCATGCCGAGTGAACGCACCTCGCCGCTGCGGGAAAAGGCGCTCTGGGCAAAACCCACCGCCTCCCCTTCCGTCTTGCGGCTTGCCTCGCGTCCAAGCGCCGTCAGCTTGAAATTCGCATATCCGGCAGCCGCCATGACAACCAGTCCGCCCATGGTCAGCAGGCAGATTGTCGGGTGAACGAAAAACAGAAGCATCAGGTAAAAAGGTACGAAAGGCAGATCAAACAGACCAACAAAAACGCGCGAGGACAGGAACTGACGCGCAGAGGCAAAGTCGCGAAGGTAGGACGATGCGCGATAAGCGGCTGTCGGATCACCCAGCCGCGCAAACAGCTTTCGCGAAACCGAAACGGCATAAACGGCGGCCAGCCTTTGGGAGACCTTGCCGCGAATTGTTTCGCCAACAACGAAGACGGAAAGAACAAAAAGCACAATAACCGTGATGGCCACCAGCGTGCTTTCAGAATGAGATGAAAGCACCCGGTCATAGACCTGCATCATGTGGAAGGACGGCGCAAGCGCGCACAAATTCACGACAATGGAATAGAAAAACAGCGTCCGCGCATGCTCAAAGCCATGACTTCTCAAAAAGCGCGTCAGGTTCTGCAGAAACCCGTTTCGCGCGATCTCGGATTGGTCGCCTTTCAACGCGCGAACTCCAGAACTACTCAAAACTGATTCAACAATAGAATCCGGCTGTTAAATTATGGTTAAGTGTAACTTTTAAAGGGATGTTGACTATGAATTGGGTGGGGAGTGGTGTGTTTTGATCTGAATTTTGCGGCAGTCATCGTGCCTGAACGACAATGCCCCTTCCATTAACGGATGCACTCTCCGCGATGATAAAGTAAGGCGAAATTGAGCTGATCCTGCCACAACTGGTCCCGGATGAATTCGCCCGTGGCCATGATCGTGGATAGAATGCTCGACATTTAGCCTTGATGTATCCGCGCTAAGCGGACACTCCGACACCTTCTAGCGTCATGCTCGGGACCGTGCGCGGATGTCATCCGCCTCCGAACTTGCAACTGCGGGCACAGGATTCCGAGATTTACCTTCAGACCATTCAACTTGAGGGTTCGAATGCGACTGAACTGGGCGACATTTTGATGAGCATCGTCGCAGCCACTTTTAAGGCCTATCGCTGAATGATCGCGCAATCAACTTGCCGACGACGTTGATCATCGACATAATCAGGAAGGTCAGCGGTTGGGAGGCAATCGTAAGCCTATTAAGCGGTTGGCCTCGTCGCTCGATTGCAGCACGCGGAGAAGGAGTACTGGCGAGCATGATTCTCTACAAGTACGTGCCTTTTGAAAGCGGCATGAAGATCATAGACA
>JBNLGT010000076.1:0-13968 GCA_050306195.1 Ensifer sp. | reverse complement strand
GCCTTCATCATCAAGGTTCAACTCCTTGTAGATGGCCTCCTTGCGGCGCATGGCCTCGCGCGGCTCCATTTCCAGCGCCATGAGAATGCGCACCAGTTCCTGCCGTGTCGGTGGATGCTTCAGATATTCGACAATTTGCGGCTCATAACCCGCCTCGCGGATCATCGCCAGCACATTACGCGACGTGGAGCATTTCGGGTTATGCAGGATCGTGACATTCATCGGGTATTCCAGAGAAAAGCGTTTCAGGCTTCCGTGTCATAACCTGCCGGGCCCGCATCCAGGAGCGCGCGAAGGGTTTTCAGCCCGTTTTCAACATCTTTTCGGTCGGCTGGCGAAGAATAGCCAATGCGCACGGCGTGATGCACCCGATTGGAACGGGCCGATTTGAATTCATCCTCATCGTCCAGAAGAACGTTTCGGTCATAGGCGGCCTGCTTGAAGGTCCCGGCGTGCCAGGGTTCGGGCAGGGGGAGCCAGAAGAAGGGGACATTCGGCTTGCTGCGGAACGGAACACCTTCAAAAACCTCGTCCACGATGCGTCCGCGCGCGGCATTTTCAATCAGCACCTGCTTGCGCACCGAATCCGCAGCGCCACTCAACACCAGCGTGGCGCAGAGTTCGGCCAGCAGAAAGGGGATGCCGCCGGTCACAAGCTTGTGGGTCACCTTGATGCGCGAGGCATAATGCGGCGGGCAGGCCACCCAGCCGCCGCGCACGCCAGCCGCCACCGACTTGGAGAGCCCGCCGACATGGAAGGTTTTTTCCGGTGCGAGCTCGGCAAGCAAGGGCAGTCCGTCTTCGGCCATCCGGCCATAGAGATTGTCCTCAATCAGCCACACATTGTGCCGCCGCGCAATCTCTGCAATCTGCACCCGCCGTTCCGTAGGAATGGTTATGGCGGTGGGGTTTTTCGCCGAAGGCATGAGAAAAGCGGCTTTGGGATGCTTTTGCGCGCAAACCCGCTCAAATTCCTCTGGAATGACACCCTGTTCATCGGTTTCCAGAAGCGTGACCCGCCGCCCGATCATGGTCGCACTGCGCGACACCTGGGCATAGGTCAGTTCCTCAAACGCAACATAATCGCCGGGCTGAGTGACGGCGGCAATGACCGCGTTGACGCCCGCATGCGCCCCCAGAACAGGCACGATATCGCGCAGCTCCGGCTTCCAGTCGCCGCAGGATAGCCAGCGCTGACCGGCTTCCAGCCAGTGGTCAGGAATAACGCGCGTGTAGCTTGACACTTCAGCGGGATATTCCTGAACGATACGCCGCATGAAAACTTCCATCATGCGGCTCTGTCCGATATCGGGTGCAGCTGTCGTGTCAAATCTGAGCTTGCCGTTGGGCGGGGGATGAATTCGCGTGCCGCCGAAATTTGCAATCAGCGGATCGCTATCCCCGATGTCCGAATTGTCATTCTCGCCCAACACATAGGTTCCGCGGCCCACTTCGCCGCTGACAAGCCCACGTTCACGCAGCAGCGCATAGGCACGGCCAATTGTACCTATTGTCACCTTTATGTCGAAGGCAAGGTCACGCTGGGGCGGCAGTTTCGCGCCTGCTGGCAATACGCCATTGGCAATATCCGACTCAATCTGGTCGGCAAGTCTGACGTAAATGGGCCCGGGGCCCTCGGGAATTGAAGGAAGCCAATTTGTCATGGTGACAATTTTCTATATTGCATCCATCAAGGAGTCAATTCATATGTTGTCCACGCCTTTGATAGGTGACAATTTCAAGAAAGGTGAGTGCAATGAAGACAATGGCAGGTACAATTTCGATTGGCGCTAGCGGCAAAGCGGGCACGACGAATGTGGCCGTACGTCTGGTTGCGTTTGCCCGAAATATTGGATGGCGTCTTGAGCGCCAGCGCGGCAGGCATCAGTTGGCCGAACTGACTGCCGACGAACTGCGCGATATCGGCATCACGCCCGAGCAAGCGCGCAAGGCTGCTGCAAAGCACATTTTTGAAGATTAAGTCTTTCCCCGCCGGCTTCCCCAAGGTCGGTGCTTCCCCGGGTGCATGTACAAGTGCCCGGGGCTTTTCGCACGTGTGGCGTCAACTGTATCTGGCTGAATGATAGGCTACACGCGGCAGCCGCTTCCACCGCGGGCCCAATGGTTCACGTCGGCGGTGATACGCTCAGCGAGCGGGCCCTGCATCAGCGGCCCGAACGCTTCCATCTTGGCCGGATTGCCTTCCGCCTGAACGACCAGAACGGGCAGGGCGGTTGGCGCGGTACTTTTCACCAGTAGAATGCGCGGGCGACCCGAGAAAGAGTTGAGTTCCGGTGCAAGCCGGTAGGCGGTAAAGGCAGCGTCCTTCGACTTGAACCAGCACTCGCGCGCGCCCAGCGCCACCCGCTCCATTACCGGTAGGGCGGCTGTTTCTTTAGACGGCGCCTGGCTGCCGGACTGGCAGGCCGCCAGAACGAGGGCGGGAAGAAGAAGCGCCACAGGGCGAAGAACAGACCGCATGCCGCCTCCCGTTTAAAGACCGCCGGTCAGGCGGCGATAACATCCAGCGCCGAGGCGAAAATGCCACGGCCATCCGTGCCGCCGTGGGCGGCTTCAATCAGGTTTTCCGGGTGCGGCATCATGCCAAGCACATTGCCCTGCGCATTGATGATGCCAGCAATGTCGTTGATCGAGCCATTAGGATTGGTGCCTTCTGCGTAGCGGAAAACCACCTGGCCTTCGCCCTCAACGCGCTTGAGCGTTTCAGCGTCGGCGAAATAATTCCCATCATGATGAGCAACCGGGCAGCGTACAATCTGGCCCTTTTCGTAAGCCTGGGTGAACGCGGTTTCGGCATTCGCCACTTCCAGCTTCACTTCGCGGCAGACGAATTTCAGCGAAGCGTTACGCATCAGCGCGCCGGGCAGCAGACCGCTTTCCACGAGAATCTGGAACCCGTTACAAACGCCAATCACCTTCACGCCCTGTTCCGCCTTTTCGCGGATCGCCTGCATCACCGGCATGCGCGCGGCAATTGCGCCGCAGCGCAGATAGTCGCCATAGGAAAAGCCGCCGGGAATAACAACCAGGTCCACATCAGGAATTTCGGTCTCGGTCTGCCACACCGTCACCGGCGGCTCGCCGGAAATTTTGGTCAGCGCGGCAATCATGTCGCGGTCGCGGTTCAGGCCGGGAAGTTGAACAACGGCTGATTTCATGGGTTTGGCTCCGTCTCAGACCAGTTCGATCGCGTAATTCTCGATCACCGTATTGGCCAGTAGTTTTTCGCACATGTCTTTCAGCTCGGCCTCGGCTTTCGTCTTGTCTGCGCCATCGATTTCAAGGTCGAAAACCTTGCCCTGGCGCACATGTCCAATGCCTTCAAAACCCAGCGAGCCGAGCGCGCCTTCAATTGCCTTGCCCTGCGGGTCCAGAACACCGTTTTTCAATGTGACGGTTACGCGTGCCTTGATCACTTTTTCAGTCCTCAGATCTTATTTCACCAGAACAGGGCCAGTGCCGCGCACAGGCTCGTTCTCACTGATAATGCCCAAACGCCGGGCGACTTGCTGATAGGCTTCCAGAAGCCCACCGAGATCCTTGCGGAAACGGTCCTTGTCCAGCCGCTCCTGCGTTTCAATATCCCACAGGCGGCAGCTATCGGGCGAAATTTCATCCGCCAGAACAATGCGCATCATATCGGCCTCGTAAAGCCGTCCGCATTCAATCTTGAAATCGACAAGCTGTATGCCCGCACCCAAAAACAGGCCGGACAGGAAGTCGTTGCAGCGGATGGCCAGCGCCATGATATCGTCCAGCTCCTGCGGGCTTGCCCAGCCAAAAGCGGTAATATGCTCTTCCGATACCATCGGGTCGTTCAGCGCATCATTCTTGAAATAGAATTCAATGATCGAACGCGGCAGAACCGTGCCTTCCTCAATGCCCAACCGTTCAGCCAGTGAACCGGCGGCAACATTGCGCACAACCACTTCCAGCGGAATGATTTCCACTTCCTTGATCAGCTGTTCGCGCATGTTGAGGCGGCGGATGAAATGGGTGGGAATACCCATCTTGTTCAAATGGTTGAAAATGAACTCGCTAATCCGGTTGTTCAGCACGCCTTTGCCGTCAATCACTTCGTGTTTACGGGCATTGAAAGCCGTAGCATCATCCTTGAAAAACTGGATCAAAGTGCCCGGCTCCGGACCCTCATAGAGGATCTTTGCCTTGCCCTCGTAAATACGGCGGCGACGGTTCATATGGATAGGTACCTGCTTAATCGGCCTGCTCGGGAGGAAGACCAGGCCGGATTGTTGTTCTGTAATTCGGTGCAATAGCGGAAAAGCTGGCATTTCACAATCGGCATTGACCGCCTTCCCCTGAAAACCCACCCGGATTCGACTGGTTTAAAATACCCCTGTCACTCGGTTGGCGCAATTTATGAAAAATTGCGCTATCATGAGGTGTGGTTGCGTTGTCCGGGAGGTTGATATGACGACAATGGAAGAACGCGAAAAGGCCTATGAAACCAAGTTTGCGCATGATCAGGAAATGCGCTTCAAGCTTCAGGCCCGCAGAAATCGCCTTTTGGGCATGTGGGTGGCCGGGTTGCTGGGTTTGGAAGGGCCGCAGGCCGAGGCCTATGCCCTGGAACTGGTCGCCGCAGACCTCAAGCAGGCCGGCGAGGATGATCTGATTGAAAAGATCAATGCCGACCTGGCGAAGAGCGACACGAGCGTTTCCACCGGAGAAATCCGCGCGCGCATGGGTGAATTCATGGCGCAGGTGATGCAGGAGGCTGAGGCCGCCACGCCGCACACAGAATGAGCTGAGAGCCGATTGTGAGCGCGGGGCAGAGCCGTCGCCTCGTCGTCTCACTCACCCTTCAGGTGTTTCATGAATTCCGCGAAGACCATCGTGCCTTCCGGCCATGGGCCATGCCCGGATTCGGCATTGATATGGCCGGATTCGCCCGCATCCAGCAAAAACGAGCCCCAGGCATTGGCAATGTCGCCCGCATGTTCGAACGAGCCGAAGGGATCATTGCGGCTAGCAACCGTCATGGACGGAAAGGGCAGCGGGTCGCGCGGATAAGGCCCGAATGTCATCAGATGTTTTGGTCTGATATTCGGGTTGTCGACTTCCGGCGGAGCAACAAAAAACGCGCCGGCAATCTTTTTCTCAAAATGCGGAATCCCGTGTATCGCGGTCGGCACGCCCAGCGAATGCGCCACAATCACCACCGGCTTGTTGCTGGCGTTCACCTCGTCGACCAGGCGTTTGACCCAGTCGGCGCGCACCGGCTTTGACCATTCGGCCTGCTCGACACGTCGGGCAGTGCTGAGTTTTTTCTCCCAGCGGCTCTGCCAATGGTCCGGCCCGGAATTGGTGTAGCCGGGAACGATCAATATGTCTGCTTCTGATACTTTCATACGCCGTTATTTGTCCCTTCAAGCGTTGTTCGTCAAGGCGCGGATGGAGGCTGTTTCTGCGAATGTCAGCGTGGGCGTGGCCATCGCGTTTTCCAAATCAACAATGGTCAAATGGCTACGCGGGAGGCTTGACAAACATGATTGCTCCCTCATGTTCTTGGACATCAAGTGTCCCGCAGCAATTGGGATCACGGTGATTGAGAAATCTTTAGGGAGGATTGTATGCTGGGATTGATGCAGGATTGGCCGCTTTTGTGCCACAGGGTCATCGACCATGCGGGCTTGTATCACGGTGGGCGGGAGGTCGTGTCCCGATCTGTCGAAGGCCCGATTCACCGGACAAACTATGCTGAAGTGCGCACCCGTGCGCTGCAATTCGCCAAACGGCTTGAAAAAGACGGCGTCAAGCAGGGTGAACGCATGGCGACCATGGCGTGGAATACCTGGCGTCACCTGGAAGCATGGTTCGGCATCACCGGCATCGGCGCGGTCTATCACACGCTGAACCCGCGTCTTTTCCCCGAGCAGATCGCCTGGATCATGAATGACGCGGAAGACAAGTTCCTTTTTGTCGATCTCACTTTCGTGCCGCTGATTGAAAAGATCGCGCCCTTGGTGCCGACCTTGGAAAAGGTCATCGTTTTCACCGATGCAGCACATATGCCTGAAACCTCGCTGCCCAACGCCGTTGCCTACGAGGAGTGGTTGGCCGAGACCGACAGCGATTTCCAATGGCTGGAGCTGGATGAAAAAGCCGCTGCCGGCATGTGCTACACATCCGGCACAACCGGCGATCCCAAGGGCGTTGTCTATTCCCACCGTTCCAACGTACTCCATTCCTATATGAGCGTGCAGCCCGACATGATGAACCTGGGTTCTGCCGATCGTCTGATGCCGGTGGTGCCGCTTTTCCACGCGAATGGCTGGGGCACGGCCTTCTCCGCTCCCATGGTGGGCGCAGGCATGGTCATGCCGGGTGCAGGCATGGACGGAAAATCCATCTATGACCTTCTCACAGAAGAGCGCGTAACTGTTACCGCTGCCGTTCCCACGATCTGGCTTGGTCTCCTCCAATATATGGAGCAGATTGGCGGTGGCGCGCTGCCAGACTTAAAATCGGTCATCATCGGAGGTTCCGCCGCTCCGCGCTCCATGATCAAGACGTTCAAGGAAAAATATGACGTTGACGTGCTGCACGCCTGGGGCATGACCGAAATGAGCCCCATTGGCAGCCTATGCTCGCTGAAGCCTGAATATGCCGCGCTGCAAGGAGAGGCCCGCTACGATGTTCTCACCAAGCAGGGACATCCGCCCTTTGGTGTGGAAATGAAGATCACCGGCGACAAGAACGAAGCCTTCCCCTGGGACGGCAAGACATTCGGTCGTCTGAAAGTACGCGGACCTGCGGTTGCTTCCAGCTACTACAAGGGCAGGGGCGCTGAACAATTCGACGAGGAAGGCTGGTTCGACACTGGCGATGTGGCCTATATGGATCAGTACGGCTACATGCAGATCACCGACCGCTCCAAGGACGTGATCAAGTCAGGCGGTGAGTGGATTTCGTCCATTGATCTGGAAAACCTTGCTGTGGGCCATCCCGAAGTGGCCGAGGCTGCTGTGATCGGCGTTGCCCATCCCAAATGGGATGAGCGTCCGCTGCTTGTGATTGTGAAGAAGGAGGGAACCGATCCGTCAATGGAGAGCATTCTCGGCTTCATGGAAGGCAAAATTGCCAAGTGGTGGATGCCGGACGATGTCATCTTCGTGGATGAAATTCCTCACACCGCAACGGGCAAGATCCTCAAGACCGAGCTGCGTGAGCGGTTGAAGGATTATAGCTTTCCCAATACGTGACATATCAACGCGCTATCTGTCCTGGATCGCAACAGACATCAGCTGCCGGTTGCATTCGTGCGCGGCGGCTGACTTTTTGCAACGTTCTTGCAGCGCCCGTTTACCTTGGTTCTTAGGGTTAAAAACAGCATCTTCTTGATGAAACTCAAGAAAAAATGCATACAACGCACGGGTGCACTTTTTTGTAATGGTGGGGCAGACATCGCATCTTTTCAAGAACTTGCCTTCCGCAATATTCTGCGGCACCCGCAATTCTAGATAAATTAAAAATATCAATAGATTATTGCCGCATTACGAGGCGCTGGGCAGGTAATTTTCCATGCATGGACCCACGGCCCGTTTCAACATGAAACATCGGCGATGTCTCTTTGCATTAACGAATAGCTCACGGTGAGTTGACATTCGGACTGCGACATTCCGCCACACTATGTGCTAATATAGGGCTCAACTGGAACTTACCCAAAGGGAGAGTGCCATGGCTCGTTTACATGTTATTGCAAACGAAATGGGCGTTCTGGAACGGCCCGCAGTCGCCAAAATTACTGTTGCAGATGTCTTTGATGAATTGACGCTGGGCGTAGAGGATTTTCTGCGCAAGCCGTCGCATTATGTCTTTTTGTGTCTTCTTTACCCGATCGCTGGCGCGGTGATGATTAGCTGGAGTGCGGGGCAAGACCTGCTGCCGCTCGTCTTTCCGCTAATGTCCGGTTTTGCGCTGCTTGGGCCACTCGTGGCGATAGGCCTTTACGACATGAGCCGCCAGATTGAAGCGGGGGAAGAGCCCAACTGGCGGCAGGCGCTTGAAGTGCGCCACACGCCCGCCATCCTTTCCATACTCGCCATGGCCGCTTATCTCTTTGCTATCTTCATCGCCTGGCTGCTGGTGGCGCGCGGTCTTTACGATGCCCGTTTCGGCGTTGAGGATAATCTGCCGCTGGAGGTTTTCATTTCCAATGTTTTCTACACCGATGAAGGCCTGCGAATGATGATCATGGGCGATGTGATCGGTTTTGGCTTTGCGCTTCTGGTTCTGGCAACCAGCGTTGTGGCTTTCCCGCTGCTTTTGGAACGTGATGTCGGCGCTGTGGCCGCCATTGATACATCGATCAGGGCGACGTTGAAGAATCCTATACCCGTTCTTTTCTGGGGGCTTATCGTTGCGGTTATGCTGTTTCTCGGCATGATCCCGTTTTTGGCGGGCCTTGCCGTCACCATGCCGATCCTCGGCCATGCGACCTGGCATCTCTATCGCAAGCTGGTTCCTCGAGAGGAGGGGTAAGCGCTCAGGGGCTTAACGCGACCGGCGGCGCGTGGTTGTCTTGCGGCCGGTCGTTGTTTTCTTGGCTGTGCGTTTGCGCGTGGTCTTGGCCCGCGATGTGGTGGAACGTGTTGTCGTCCGCTTCCTGGTCGTGCGCCTGCGCTTGGTTGTTGCACGCTTGCGCCGCTTGGGCAGGCCCAGCTTTTCCGTCAGCGTATCCGTAATTTCGCGGGTGACTTGCCGTGTGATTGATTTGACGACGCCCTGGACAACAGTGTCCATCAGTTCATCCATCAACCCCTTGGCCATCAGGTCAGGCCTGCTCAGGAATGGAGGTCTGCAGGGCCAGCGCATGTAGCGCGTCGCCCATATTGCCCTTCAATGCGTCATAGACCATCTGATGCTGCTGCACGCGCGATTTGCCGCGGAACGCTTCAGCCACGACTTCCGCCGCGTAATGGTCGCCATCGCCCGCCAGATCGCGGATCTTGACTTGCGCGCCGGGAATACCGGCCTTGATCAGTTCTTCAATCTCACCAGGCTTCATGGCCATAGTGTTTTACTCCAATTGCCTATTCGGCGGCTGCGAGCGCTTCGCCGCCTTCCATGAATTGAGGAAACCACGATTCATAGGCCGAACGCAATTCTTCAATCGTCACGGAAATCAGGTCATCCACTACCAGCCGCTCACCGGCCACCTTACCAAGGCGTCGGCAGGGAACGCCAGCGCCTTCAGCATTGCCGATGACGAAATCAGCCAAGTCAGCCGGAACGGTAATCACATAGCGCGCCTGATCCTCGCCAAACAGATTGCCATGCGGCAGGCCGTTGGAATTGGCGAGTGTAATGTCAGCGCCCTTACCGGACGAGATCGCCATTTCGGCCAGCGCCAGCGCCAACCCGCCTGAGGAAATGTCGTGGCAGGCCGTGACCTGCCCATTTTGAATGAGGCCACGCACAAAATCGCCATTGCGGCGCTCGGCAAAGAGATCAACTTCCGGGGCAGGGCCTTCAGTCATGCCAACGAGGTCTCGGGCATAGATGGACTGGCCAAGATGCGCGCCGTCCAGACCGATCAGGAGCACTTCGTCACCCTCGTTGGCCGAGCCGATACGCGCCATTTTCGACCAGTCGGGCATCAATCCAACACCCGCAATTGTCGGGGTCGGCAGGATAGCCTCGCCAAAGGTCTCGTTGTAGAGCGACACATTGCCCGAAACGATCGGGAATTCCAGCGCCGTGCAGGCCTCGCCAATGCCTTTGATCGCCATGACAAACTGGCCCATGATTTCCGGCTTTTCAGGATTGCCGAAATTCAGGTTGTCGGTGGACGCCAGCGGCAGCGCGCCGGTGGCGGTAATGTTGCGCCAGCATTCAGCAACCGCCTGCTTGCCGCCTTCAAACGGATCAGCCTCGACATAGCGCGGGGTCACGTCTGAAGAAAAGGCAAGCGCCTTGGTTGGGTGGCCGTCCACACGCACCACGCCAGCGTCGCCACCGGGAAGCTGCAGCGAATTGCCCTGGATCAGCGTGTCATATTGTTCATAGACCCAGCGACGCGAGGCCTGATTGGGCGAGCCGACAAGCTGGATCAGCGCGGCGTTGTAGTCAGATGGTACGGGGAATTGATGCGTCTCCATCGGCGGGAACTTGCCGGGCTCTCTCCACGGACGGTCATATTCCGGCGCTTCGTCGCCCAGTTCCTTGATCGGCAGATTGGCAACCTCATCGCCCTGATGCAGCACGCGGAAACGCAGGTCATCCGTCGTCTTGCCGACAATGGCGAAATCCAGACCCCATTTGACAAAGATCGCCTTGGCAATCTCTTCCTTGGAAGGTTCCAGCACCATGAGCATGCGCTCCTGGCTTTCCGACAGCATCATCTCATAGGCCGTCATCATCTCTTCGCGCACCGGAACCTTGTCGAGGTTCAGTTCGATGCCGAGATCGCCCTTCGCGCCCATTTCCACAGCCGAGCAGGTAAGCCCCGCCGCGCCCATGTCCTGAATGGCAATCACCGCGCCCGTCGCCATCAGTTCAAGGCAGGCTTCCAGCAGGCATTTTTCGGTAAAGGGGTCGCCAACCTGAACGGTCGGACGCTTTTCCTCAATCGTCTCGTCAAATTCAGCAGACGCCATGGTTGCGCCACCCACGCCGTCCCGGCCTGTCTTTGCGCCCAGATAAACCACTGGCAGGCCCACGCCCTTGGCTTCGGAAAGGAAAATACCATCCGCCTTGGCAAGGCCCGCAGCAAAGGCGTTGACCAGAATATTGCCATTGTAACGAGCGTCAAACTCCACTTCGCCGCCAACGGTCGGCACGCCGAACGAATTACCATAGCCGCCAACGCCGGAGACAACGCCGGAAACAAGATGCTTCGTCTTCGGGTGGTCAGGCGCGCCAAAGCGCAGCGCGTTCATCGCCGCAATCGGCCGCGCCCCCATGGTGAAGACGTCGCGCAGGATGCCGCCAACCCCGGTCGCTGCACCCTGATAGGGCTCGATATACGAGGGGTGGTTGTGGCTTTCCATCTTGAACACCACGACATCGCCATCATCGATATCCACCACACCGGCATTTTCGCCAGGCCCTTGAATGACCCGCGGACCTGTGGTCGGCAGTGTCTTCAGCCATTTCTTCGATGATTTGTAGGAGCAGTGCTCGTTCCACATGGCGGAGAAAATGCCAAGCTCTGTAAAGGATGGCTCACGCCCGATCAGTTCCAGTATCCGTTCATATTCATCCGGTTTCAGGCCGTGCGCTGCAATGAGTTCCGGGGTGATGGGCTGGCTGTTTCTGATCGTCATGATGTCTTCTGGGCTAAAGTGGAAAGCTCGGACCCGCCCTATAGCGCAAGTATGCCAGGGAAGCGAGGGGAAAAGCCGCAGATTAACAGGCAGCATCCGGTCACCGGCGGCGCGTAATGCAACTAAACCCTGTGTTAACCATCGATCATTTAAGTTTGGGGCAACTGTTACTTGTTGTCCGCTGTTTGGAGGTCATCATTCATGAAGCGTATCCAACTGAAGCTGAGACGCCCGTCGCTTAAACTTAAACGTCCCGGCGTGGGAACATCGCTGATTGCTATCATTGCAGTTCTGGCGACGACGTCCGCCATAACGTCCGCCTCGGGCATCTATTCCATGCGGCAGATCAGCCAGCGCAACGCCGCCATACTCGGTGTCTGGATGCCAGCAATTTCGCTGTCGAAGGATATCGATATTGCTGTGCGCGACTTGCGTGAAAGCTATGCGACGCATGTTCTGGCGATGGATAAAGAAGGCAAGAAGGCCGCCGAGGCCGGCATTGTCGAAGCCAACGATCATTTGAAAGCGCTGCTCGAACAGGCAAAGGTGACATTCCAGAACGATGAGGAACTGGCGCTTGTCGAAAATCTCCTGAAGCAGATCGCTTCCTACAACAAGATGGGCAAGACCGCACTTGCCTATTCCGGCTGGAATCAGGATGAGAAGGCCCGCAAATATCTGATCACGATGGGCAGCATCGGCGGCACGATTGGCAAGATTTCGCAGCAGATCGTTGATCTGAACGATGTAGGCGCCAAGGCCGAGGGCGCGGCTACACAGGCTGAATTGGAAGCGAGCACAAGGCTGAACCTGATTCTCGTCGGTATCGCCATGCTGTTTGCGCTGGCGACCGGCGTGTTTGCCGTACGTGGCATCGGCCGTCCGATTACCCGCATTACCGCCGCCATGCGTAAGCTCGCCGGTGGCGACACAGACAGCACTGTACCCTTTACCGGCCGCGCCGACGAGATCGGCGCCATGGCGGGCGCGGTGGAGATTTTCCGCGAAGCAGCGATTGCCAATAAGCGACTGGAGGCCGAAGCAGTTGAAAACCGTGAGCGCGCCGAAGCTGAGCGCGTTGCCAATCAGCAGGAAGCGGAAGCCCGCGCGCAGGCGCGCCTGACGGAAGCTACATCCGGCCTTGCCGAAGCGCTGAAACGGCTCGCCGATGGTGACTTGAGCTTCCAGATTACCGAGACCTTCTCCGAAGAATTTGAACCCCTGCGGCTCGATTTCAACCAGTCTGTCCGTCAGCTGGCCGACACACTGGCTGAAATCGCCCATGTGGTGGATGACGTTGAATCGGGCAGCCAGAGCATTGCTACCAGCGCGTCCGATCTTTCCCGCCGTACCGAGCAGCAGGCGGCATCGCTGGAAGAAACCGCCGCCGCGCTGGATCAGATCACCGTCAATGTGCGCCAGTCTACCGAGCGTACGCAGGAAGCCCGCGGCATTGCCGGTCGCGCCAACCAGTCGGCCAATCAATCGGCTGAAATTGTCGGTCACGCCGAAAAGGCCATGGGCCGTATTGAAGAAAGCTCCGGCAAGATTTCCAATATCATCAGCGTGATTGACGAAATTGCCTTCCAGACCAACCTTCTGGCGCTGAACGCTGGCGTGGAGGCCGCCCGTGCGGGCGATGCGGGCAAGGGCTTTGCCGTCGTGGCGCAGGAAGTGCGTGAGCTGGCGCAACGTTCCGCCAACGCCGCCAAGGAAATCAAGGAGCTGATTGAAAACTCCTCTCGCGAAGTGGAAGCGGGCGTAAAACTGGTGCGCGACACCGGCACAGCGCTGACAGAGATCGGCGGCTTCATTACCGAAATGAACAGCCACGTGGAGGCCATTGCCGTTTCCGCCGCCGAACAGTCCACTGGCCTTGGCGAGGTCAACACGGCCGTCAACCAGATGGATCAGACCACCCAGCAAAACGCCGCTATGGTGGAAGAAGCCACCGCATCCTCCAACTCACTCGCCGAAGAAGCCCAGACGCTACGCACACTCCTCGCCAAATTCCAACTGGCGGGTGCCGCAGGCCACAGCAGGGCTGCTTGAGGCGTATTATCCTCTCCCCTTTCGGGAGAGGATGTGATTTCAACATCTTGGCTTTAGCTAAGTGTTAGAAATCGCTGGTGAGGGAATCTCTGCGATTTCAGCAGGTTGCAATCACACCACTTTCTGCAATCATCGCCGCATGAGACATCAACCGCCCGACGAACACAGAATATTCGCTCGCTCCATGCGCCGCCAGGGGACAAAGGCGGAGGTGATGTTGTGGCAGGCATTGCGCGATCGAAAGCTGGAAGGGTTCAAGTTCAAGCGGCAGGTTCCGCTGGATGGCTACATCCTTGACTTTGTGTGCTTTGACGCGCGCCTGATTGTTGAGGCCGATGGCGGGCAGCACTCAGAAAGTGTTCGCGACGCCG
Source organism: Ensifer sp. (assembly GCA_050306195.1). GTDB lineage: Bacteria > Pseudomonadota > Alphaproteobacteria > Rhizobiales > Rhizobiaceae > Ensifer_A. The sequence goes on along the minus strand of JBNLGT010000076.1, from coordinate 233 downwards.
TGCGTGACCGGCATTTTGAGGGGCAGGGGTTTCGTATCCTGCGCTTCTGGAACAGCGAAATCGAACGAAATCTCGACGATGTTTGCAGGGTCATCATTGCGGAATTACGAAACACTGGCGAGTGATGACGCTTTTACCTCTCCCTCTTGCGGGAGAGGACGTAATTTCAACACCTTAGCTTTAGCTAAGTGTTAGAAATTACTGGTGAGGGGATTTTATGCTCTTGCTCGATA
>JBNLGT010000075.1:0-14764 GCA_050306195.1 Ensifer sp. | reverse complement strand
ATTTGGGCAATGGCCAATTTTTCCCAATTGAAATCTACGAATTCGATCGCACGACGCGAGTAGGCGGTAGATATTTTATTTTTAACGTTGGCAATCAGAAATCGACAGTTGTTCCAGAGCAATCAAAAAACATCAAGCTAGCAAGATACGGTGCCGGCTTGCAGCCGTTATTTGAGCGTAATGACACCGATGATGTCGCCGTTCGGCGCGAAGTTCTTGAAGGTCCAGCTGTATGGATCGATCCGGTGCTGATGTTTTGCATCTTTTTCAAAAATGAAGTCGTGCAGGCACTGCGTCAGCAGAATGTTTCTGGCAACGTCTATTTTGGGCGGTGCCGTGTTTTGGAAGATGAATGCTAGGAGCGTTTCATGCCCAAACTTACCGAGCTCGGTTTTGAAATCCAGCGGCACTGTAAAGTTAATACTCCCGGTCGAAAAGCTCGCGCTGAACTTTCGCTTACGCAGTCTGGAGGCAGGCGATTTCGTTCCACATTTGCATTGCGGCGGTTCTCAGTTCACGGTGATGGTTTGACGGAATATCGTAGCGTGGAATGTGGAAGAGATTGGCGACTGGGTCATGGATGGAACCGAAACGCTGGAGATGGCGGACTGACTTGAAGCCCTTCATAATCCGCTCTCGTTTTCGGGTCGGCTGATGGGAATTCTCTGCCCGGTTGTTCAAGCCTTTGTGCGAACGATGTTCAACGCCAGGCATGGTGTGACGTTTTGCTGCGCCGTAGGATCGCAACTTGTCAGTGATCATGACACGCGGAGCATGCCCCTGCTGTTTAAGAAGCTTTCGCATCAAGCATTTGGCAGCCTTGGCGTCGCGGCGGCTTTGCACCAATACGTCAAGAACGAAACCGTCCTGATCAACAGCTCTCCATAACCAATGTTTCTTACCGCCAATGGAAATAACGACCTCATCGAGATGCCATTTGTCGCCAAGCTTTCCGGCTGAACGTCGCCGTATTTCATTAGCAAAGCGGCGGCCGAATTTCTCCGCCCAAAGACGTACAGTCTGGTGCGAGACGATGATCCCACGCGCCGCCAGCAAGTCTTCCACCATACGCAGACTGAGTGGAAAACGAAAATACAGCCAAACGACATGAGCAATGACTTCGGCGGGGAACCGGTGGCGGCGATAAAGAGGATTACGGGTGGCTTGGGTCATGCTGCAAAATCGCACACCGCCGTCGCAGACCAGTTAACTTAATAGTGCCCGCTGTGGCCTTAATTGCGTCTACAGAAAATCTCTGCGGGCGCCCGCCGAAACTTACATACCTGAACCTGTCTGGCGGATACGCCCGTCACGCAACAGTTCCCGATGGCGTATCTGGCTGCCTTTGAGATGCACCCGCATGGCTTCTCGGGCGGCCTCTTCGTCGCCGTTGGAAATGGCAAGGACGATTTTTTCGTGCTCGCTATTGAGCTGGCGGCAATAGGCCAATTGGCGGTCGTGATGGGCATCAGTCACAATTTCGGCGTGGGGGATCACCGAGACGCCGTGTGTCAAAAGGAACTCAACGAAACGTACGTTATTGGTCGCTTCCGCAATTGCGATATGGAGTGCGAAATCCGCGTCACGGATAGGCAGTCCGGCCTCGATGCAGTCAAGCACAGCGGAGTGACTTTCAAAAATCCGCTCCTCCTGGGCCGGAGACCGTCGAAGGGCTGCAAGTCCGGCGGCCTCGATTTCCAGTGGCGTGCGTACCTCAAGGATTTCCAGCACCGACGACACGCGTTCAGGGTCGACCTGCCGACGCTGCCCATCCGGGGCTTTCAGCACAAAAACGCCTGCGCCCTGGCGTGCATCCAGAAGCCGCTCGGCGCGCAACACTGCAACGGCTTCCCGCACAACCGTGCGGCTGACGCCCATGCTTTCCATCAGTTGGGCCTCCGTAGGCAACTTCGCACCGGGTGGGAATTGGCCGGACTGAATGGAACTGCGCAGGTCGTCGGTCACCTTGGATACGAGCGTACCGCTCTTTTGTGATGCCATGTGCTCAGCCTCGTACATTTGTTGCTCCCGTTGTGGAACTGGCCACCGAAATGCATCTTCCATCGCGAATCTCTGCTTTGCCTGTCATTATGACACGCGGAATTCTGTTCAGTTTCATGCTTCATACCCCCAGAACTCCAGTTGCGTCAGTGCGGGGAAAGGTGACGGATCATCGGCCTTGATTAAGGTGTGGAGGCGTATCCATTCGACCCTGCGTGGCGTGAAGGTGAAAGCTTGGGCACCATCCATTTTCTCAAGCATGAATTTCATCGTTTCGCCGTCTGAAAAGGTCAGGCTTGCGCTTTCCCACCATGCGTCATGGGGGAAGTCGGCGCGCTGATAAAAAACGGCTTCGTCAATTTCAACTGGCCGCCCGAAATCGACAGTTAACGTGGCTTCGGAATTGCGATTGATGCCCCAGCTTGTAAAGGGCCAACGTCCATGATCATTGGCGGCTTTTTCTCCATCTATGGCGTTTCTGGCCGCAAAAACAGATTCGCCACGCGTTTCCACATTAGCGTAGGCATGGGGAAAAAGCGTGGTGTTTGCGTGGTTGTCACAGGGATTGAATGCGAGATTGCGCCGCGGCGCGATTTCTTCGGGGCGCATTTGCCGGATGGCAATCCGGTTGAGTTCACCTGCGAAGGCTTGTGGCGCGTAAGCTTTTTTGCGCTCACCGAAGGGAACTTCAAAGTCGTAGCACCCGCCCTTGAAATAGAGTGGCGCTGGTGGCAGCGCGGCATCTAGCCATACAGCTAGGTAACAGGGCGCATTCGCTTCGATGACGATCCGATCACCTTCGACATAGGCTTGTCGGTAGACAAGAACGATCTCGCTGTTGCCTTCGGTTGCGGCTAGGATTTCACCGGATGCGTTGACGATTTTCGTCGAGATATTCAATGCAGGTACCTTATCTGATCGTGAGTTTCAGTTCATTGGAGGTGAGTGGAACAAGGACGCGGAACAGACGATCCGGCCACGATTTACGGAGCCGTACGTCGTCTATTGGAATTTCCTCGATGCGTGCTTGTCCGCCGCCAGTAATAGCGATTTCAGCCAGATCGTCGATGACGATTTGATTTTCGTGTAAGCGCGGAGGCGCGACAAACATCAACGAGAGTTCTGCTTTCTTGTCGCCAATATGCCGGTCCTCGATATCGATCCTGTCGCCTTTGATCAGTCGGACTCGCCGCTGATAGGAGGTCAGCTCCGCTTCGGGCGGGTAGGCGCCGGCAATATCCATGACGATGGATGGGGTGCCATCGTCAAGCCGGACATCAACGGCGCTCGCTGAAAAGTGCTCTCCATCCTGCTGCATCACGCCTTCGAAAGTCGGCAGATTGTGGTAAGCGGATTGCATGGTCCAGATTTCGTAGCGCTTAGGTGAAAAGGTCTTGGATGTATAGCTCCCGACCCCCACGTCGATCAGGAGCGGCTTGCCGTCCTTATAAACGATGAAACTGCCGACATCGTTGTGGTTGTGACTGTCGCCGTTGTCGCCAGCCTTCACTGCCAGATCAAAGCGGTTGTCGCGCGCGATGAACAGGCCGATGCTCGGGTAGTAGATGTCGCCTTTCTCAGGTGCATCAAGGGGATGTTCGCGCATGGCGCGGGCTGTAAACATTGCCTGCAGGCGGTAGACGAGATTGATCTCCTCCGTCAGCAGCCTGTCACCGCTGCGGTTCCAATCGCTCGCCGCAAACCGGCTCAGGGCTGGTGAGCCGATTCTCTGGCCAAAGAGGAATTCGCGTGCGCCGCATGGCGCGCAAACGGCGGCGCAATCGGCAAAATTGAAATAAAAATGACCGGAAACGTGGGCGTTGAGCACGTAGTCGGCTATATTGCGTATCTTCGACTTCTGCCAGAGCGATGAAAATGCGTCCGGTGCGACAGTGGAGAGTGTTTCCATCGCATTGAACAGGCAAAGCCCTGCATGGCGGTAATAAAACGCGCCTTCTTCGCAGGCGCCATCCTCGCCATAGTCCTTCAGAAAGGCATCCAGGCTGGAGGTTGCCTTCTTGATGACTGCGTGGCGCACATAGTGGCCGTTTGGACGGGTGAAAACGGTCCATAGAATATTTTGCGTGCACCAGGCGGTCCAATTATTCATCCGCTCTTCGCCGTTGCCTGTCCACCAGAAATGCTCGTTCAGGTAGGGGGTGACGATTCTCTGCCTCAATTCGTGGTCGATGCGGGCGACCACGCCATTAGCCGCTGCATCTAGCGCCTTGCCCAGTAGGCTGATGGCGAAAGCAAGCAATGCCCCTGTTTCAGCCGCGAAAAGATCAATTACCGGGCGGGCGGGGTCTGGCAGGGGTAAACGTTTGCCGCCGCGAATATAGGAATTATGCGCAGGCAGTTGCCAGCCGGTTTCCTCGCAGATATGCCAGAGACCATTGGCGATTTCGTCGATAAATCGTCCCTTGTTCTCGAGATATTCGGCGACGATCAGCGTATTTAGTCGGCAGCGGCGGCTGAAATAGGCATTCTCGAAATTCACCCGATTACCAGTGCGATCATAGTCCAGATAGAGCGTCGCGGGCAGGGCTTCCCAGTCTTCGGCAAGCGCCTTTTGGCCCAAATCAATCGCCTCTTCGATCAGGTTTTTATCAATATTCTCATGGATTTGTGCACTTCCGGCCTCGGGGAACGGCATATAGTCGTCCAACTGGTCCGGCACCTTTGCCAGACGTGTCTCGAACATATGCCGTGATGCCTCCATTCGTTCTTCCTCGAAATAGATAAGATGATTTTTCAAGATTCATCTTTACAGATACGATTAATTTTGTCACTGATTTTATCACAGAGCGTATAAATACGACGAATTTTGTGTTGCGGGTCGTGGAGACCACCCCAGGGAGAGGGGTGACGCAGGAACCGGGAGTAGACATGACGGCAGTTCAGGAGCTTGAAGGCGCAGTTGCCGCCCCGCGTCGCAAAACTCTGACGCATGCGCAGCGCCAGCGCCGCAATACCTGGGTAGCCTATTCTTTCATTGCGCCCAATTTCCTGGGTTTTCTGATCTTCACCCTTGGGCCGATCTGCTTTGCCTTCGCGCTGGCATTCATGCATTGGGATGGTTCCAACGCGATTACATTCGCAGGCCTCGACAACTTCTGGCGGTTGTTTTCCGATCGGGATTTTATGACTGCCTTCTGGAATACGGTTGTCTATACGGCAGTCTCGGTGCCGGCCACGCTTGCCTGCGCTCTTGGACTTGCGGTTCTTCTCAACCAGAAGATTTTCGGTCGTGACTTCTTCCGTGCGGCGATGTTCTTTCCCTATGTCGCTTCGCTCGTGGCTGCCGCGGTGGTTTGGAACATGGTCTTCAACCCCGAGATGGGGCCGGTGAACATGATCCTCTACAATCTGGGTATCGATCCCAGAAACCTGCCCGGCTGGGCTGCTTCCAACAATTGGGCCATGATGACAGTCATTCTCTTCGGTATCTGGAAGAGCATGGGCTATTACATGGTCATCTACCTGGCCGGACTTCAGGGCATCAGCTCTGAGCTTTACGAGGCCGCCGATCTCGATGGCGCAAATGCCTGGCAGAAATTCTGGTATGTCACCGTGCCGCAGCTTGCGCCGACCACGTTTTTCGTTTCGGTGATGCTGACCATTCAATCCTTCAAGGTTTTCGATCAGATTCTGCTGTTGACGGAAGGCGGTCCGGGTACTTCGACCCTGGTGCTCGTCTACCACATCTATAACGAAGCCTTCATCTCCTGGGACTTGGGCTATTCCAGCATGGTCGCGCTGGTGCTCTTTTTGATGGTGCTGACGGTGACAGTTGTTCAGTTCCGCTTCACGAGGGAGGACTGAACATGGGGGCGAAAAAGGCAAAATCCTTTTCAATGTTCGGTCGGACAGTGACGCCGAAGGCGGTAGCGATATATGTGCTGGTCCTGGGCATCACGGCGGCCATGCTGTTGCCGTTCGTTTGGATGCTCTCGGCATCGTTGAAGCTCGACCGTGAAGTGTTTTCTTTCCCCATCGAATGGATTCCCTCGCATCCGCGTTGGCAGAATTACATCGACATCTGGACGAAGATCCCGCTTGGCCTTTTCGTCTACAATACGACCAAGCTTACGGTGATCGTCACCATATTGCAGCTCTTCACATCCAGTTTTGCGGCCTATGCCTTTGCAAAGCTGCGTTTTGCAAATCGCGAACTCCTGTTCCTGGCCTACATCGCGACAATCGCGATGCCGTGGCAGGTCTACATGGTTCCGCAGTTCCTGCTGATGCGCGAGCTTGGGCTGAACAATACCCATCTGGCTCTGATTTGCCTTCAGGCCTTCACCGCCTTCGGTGTGTTTCTGATGCGGCAGTTCTATATGAGCATTCCGGATGAATTGTGCGAAGCGGCGCGCATCGACGGTATGAACGAATACCAAATTTGGCTGCGCATCATGCTGCCGCTGTCAAAACCGGCGCTGTCGACGTTGACTATATTCACCTTTGTAACCACCTGGAACGACTTCCTTGGACCGCTCATCTATCTGACCAAGACCGAGCTGAAGACAATCCAGATCGGCATTCGTATGTTCATCACGCAATATTCCACCGAATACGGGTTGATTATGGCGGCCTCCATCGTCTCACTCATCCCGGTCTTGGCGGTGTTCCTCCTCCTTCAGCGTTTCTTTGTTGAAGGCGTTGCATCGACCGGGCTGAAGGGGTGACCAGCATGAACGCGATCCAGCCCATGAGCCTGCCCGAACCCGTTAGCAATGTCGTCGTGAAAGATGCACTAGATGTTGCCGTGGGCCTGGTGCGCGCGAACCTGCCCGACTTCACCTATTCGGCCCAGAACCATTCGAGCGTGAACAACTTCTATCCCGCTGTTGCCAACGACCAGTGGACGGCGGGTTTCTGGCCGGGCGAAATCTGGCTTGCCTATGAAGCGAGCGGCGAGAAGGTGTTTCGCTATGCAGCGCAAATCCACGTGCAAAGCTTCCTCAACCGGATCGAAAAACGTATCGAGACCGACCACCACGACATGGGCTTCCTCTATAATCCAAGCTGCGTTGCCGCCTGGAAGCTCGTAGGCGACAAGGATGGACGCAAGGCGGCACTTCTGGCTGCAGACCAGTTGATCGAGCGTTTCCAGCCGGTTGGCGGCTTCATTCAGGCTTGGGGAAGCATGGGTGAACCAGGCAATTATCGTTATATTATCGATTGCCTGTTGAATCTACCGCTCCTCTATTGGGCGAGCGATGAAACGGGCGACCAGAAATACCGCGAAATTGCCCGCATCCATGCGGCAACTACGCTAGCCAATTCGATCCGTCCGGACAATTCGACCTTTCACACCTTCTATATGGACCCGGTCACAGGCGCGCCGTCGCATGGCGCGACAAAGCAGGGCTTCAGCGACACCTCGTCTTGGGCGAGGGGGCAGGCCTGGGCGATCTATGGCATGGCGCTTTCCTACCGCTATGAGAAGCTGCCGGAATATCGCGACGCATTCGGCGCGCTGCTTGCTTATTACCTCGAACGTCTGCCAAGCGACCTCGTTCCATATTGGGACCTGATTTTTACCGAAGGCGACGAACCGCGCGATTCCTCCTCCGCGGCAATCGTCGCCTGCGGTCTTCTCGAAATGTCGGACCTTGAAGGGGAGCGTGAGATTGCGGAGGGTTACCGCATCCTGGCGCGGCGGATGATGGCCAGCCTGATCGTTCGTTACGCTGTGAAGGACCGAAGCATCTCCAATGGCCTGCTTCTGCACGGCACGTATTCGAAGAAAACCCCATACAACACCTGCCGCGGCGAGGGCGTCGATGAGTGCGTGTCCTGGGGTGACTATTATTATCTGGAAGCACTGACGCGCCTTGCGCGGTCTTGGTCTTCTTACTGGTAAAGAAGGTTCGCGGGAACTCATGGCATCGATTTCACTTCGCAAGCTTAACAAGACATTTGGTGCTCTGACGGTCGTCCACGACATTGATCTGGAGATCGCCGACAAGGAATTCATCATCCTCGTCGGCCCTTCCGGCTGCGGCAAGTCCACGACCTTGCGCATGATTGCGGGCCTTGAAGAGATTTCCGGCGGGGACCTGATGATCGGCGGCGAGCAGGTCAATGACGTTCCATCGAAGGACCGCGACATTGCGATGGTCTTTCAGAACTACGCTCTATATCCGCATATGACCGTCTACAAGAACATGGCTTTCGGCTTAATGTTGCGCAAAGCGCCGCGCGACGAGATCGATCGCAAGGTGAACGAGGCGGCGAAAATCCTCGATATCGAACATCTTCTCAACCGCAAACCCAGGGCGCTTTCGGGCGGGCAGCGCCAGCGCGTGGCCTTGGGGCGCGCCATGGTTCGAAGCCCTGAAGTGTTTCTTCTCGACGAGCCGCTTTCCAATCTCGACGCCAAATTGCGCGGCACCATGCGCGCCGAGATTGCCAAGCTCCACAAACGGCTCGGCGCCACGTTCATTTACGTGACGCACGATCAGGTGGAGGCGATGACCATGGCCGACCGCATCGTTGTGATGAAGGATGGCCATATCCAGCAGGTCGATACGCCGCAGAACCTATACGATCATCCGGTCAACATGTTCGTTGCCGGCTTCATCGGCGCGCCGCAAATGAACATGCTCTCTGCCATCGTGAAACGCGCGGAGGCGGGTTTTGCCGCGCATTTCGACGGTATCGATCTGCCCCTGCCGCAGAGCCTCGATCAGGAGCGCATCGCTGCCTATCAAGGAAGAGAGATCGTATTGGGTCTCAGGCCTGAAAACTTCCACGAGATCGCACCCCTAGACATTCCACCGGAAAACACCGCGCAGATCGAAGCCAGGGTCGAACTTATCGAGCCGATGGGATCGGAACTGCACTTGGGCCTGAGTAGGGCAGGATCGGCAATCACCGCGAAAGTGTCGCCGCGTTGCAGGGCGCAAGAGGGTGAGAGCTTGACGCTGACCGCGGACATGTCGAATGCACATATTTTCGACCCTGAGACTGAGGCCTCCATCTTCGCCAGCGCTGATGCCACGACAAGGAGTGCGGCATGAAGTGGGTCACGAACTTCTATTTTGCCGAAGGTCCGGGCATTGCCAAGGATGCGCCGAAAAAGAGAGGGCTTGCGCTGATTGCCGATACTGTTTGGCGCGAGGGTTTTGAGTTGATGAAGCTCAATCTCATGTTTGCCCTGTTCGCCCTTCCTTTGATCACGCTGCCGGCAGCGATCGCCGCGTTGATGGATGTGACGCTGGTCATGGCGCAGGATCGCAATGTCTATCTGTGGGACGATTTCAAGTCGGCGTTTAAACGCCACGCCGTCCGGGCAAGCGTTGCGGGTCCTGTGATTGTCGCCACAGTCGGCGTCCCGGCGACTGCTGCTTATGTATATGGCAGCCTCGCATTGGCCAATGCCTACTATGTTCCAGCATTCGTTCTTGCCGTGGGAGTGACATTTCTTCTCGCCATTGCCGGGGTCTATTTCATGGCATTTCTGGTGTCGTCAGAAGCCCCTTTGTTTGAGCTCGTGCGGTTTGCGCTGAACTCGGCGCTCGCTCGCCCGCTGCCTGTGCTTGCTGCCCTGGGCTTCGTCGCCGCTCTCTGGCTGCTCCACATACTTTTCTACCCGGTGTCAATCCTGATGCCGGCATTGATCAACTTTTCGTTCGGAGCGCTGGTTATTGCCTTCAGCGTTCTCGAACAGGTGAAACGCGTTTATCCGCACCGGGAAGGTGCGGAGGGAAGGCGTGTTTGAGGCAATGTCGGCAAAATGCCGAATCTAAAGGGAGAAGGAAAATGAAACGATTTCTGCGTTCCACATCAATTGCCAGCCTTGCTTTTGCAGCGGTTGTCGCAGCAGGTGCGCCTGCCATGGCCGAACAGGTGACGATAAACTGGGCGCTGTGGGACTGGGCAAAGACGCCTTATTACGACGCCCTGATCAAAGCTTACGAGGCGAAGAACCCGGATGTGAAAGTCACATATACGGACCTCGGCTCCACCGACTATCAGACGGTGCTGCAAACGCAGATGACCGGCGGGGGCAGCGATCTTGATGTGATCACGGTCAAGGATGTGCCTGGCTATGCCAACCTTATTCGCTCGAAACTTCTGGAAAATGTCGCAAGCGCCGTCAGCGATCCGAAAGCCTATGCCGGCCTGGTCGATGCCCTGACGGTCGACGGTGGGCTCTATGCCATTCCGTTCCGTTCGGACTTCTGGCTGCTCTACTATAACAAGGACATTTTCGATAAGGCCGGTATTGCCTATCCGACCAACGACATGACGCTCGACCAGTGGGCTGATCTGGCCGAGAAGCTGACGGGCGGTTTCGGTTCCGACAAGGTTTACGGTTCGCTTCTCCATACATGGCGTTCGACCGTCGAGTTGCCGGGCATTCTCGACGGCAAGCATACGTTGGATGGCGGCAGCTACGGCTTCCTCAAACCGGTCTACGAGCGCGCCCTGAAGCTTCAGAAGGATGGGGCGATTCCCAGCTATGCGACCCTGAAGACGACCAAGACCCACTATTCGGGTCCCTTCTTCAACGGCACAGTTGCTATGTTGCCGATGGGGAGCTGGTTCATCGGAACCCAGGTCGCCAAGGTGCAGTCGGGAGAATCCAAGGCTGTCCATTGGGGGCTGGCGAAATATCCGCATCCGGACGGCGTGGAAGCTGGCACTACAGCCAGCACAGTCACCAGCCTTGGCGTTGCGGCCAATTCCAAGCACAAGGAAGCAGCGCTTGATTTCGTCAAGTTCGTTTCCGGTCCTGAAGGTGCGGCAATCCTGGCGGACACGGGTTCGATCCCGGCATTGCGCGACGACAATGTGATTGCCAAGATCACCTCCACCCCCGGCTTCCCCGAAGACGCAGGCAGTAAGGAAGCGATGAAAACCGTGCAGACCTATCTCGAAATGCCGGTTAACCTCAAAGCGGCACAGATCGAAGTCGTGCTCAACCGGGCGCATGATGAGATCATGACTGAGAACATCTCGGTCGATGATGGCCTGAAGGAAATGGACGAAGGAGTCGCTCCGATCCTGGCAGACTAGATTTCGCCAACACCACATCTTCCGGGGTTGGACGCCCCGGAAGACAAATATCTTTTCATGGACCCTCTGATCGTGACCGCCGCATTTGAAGCAGCCAACCCTTTTTCCGGAAACTCCCTCAAGTCGAGATGCGATCTGGCGGATGCGGCAAATGCCGTATTCAAACCTTTGCTGCGTTATTTCTCGCAAGGCGGAGCGCGTGTCCGGCTGAGCGATGTTTCTGCCATATTCGACCGTGCTGCAGCCGATCTGGAGGGGTTTGCCAGGCCCCTGTGGGGGCTGGTTCCACTTGTGGTGGGCGGCTACGAATTTGATCATTGGCCGCTTTATCGCAAAGGGCTCGTCAATGGGATGAACCCGGCGCACCCCGAATATTGGGGCGATGTTTCTGATCGCAACCAGCGGCTGGTTGAACTTGCGGCAATCGGTCTGGCGATGCGGATGGTGCCGCAGCACGTTTTCCATCCTCTGGCGGATGACGAAAAGGCGATCATCGGAAATTATCTGGTTGCCGCGCGCAACCGCGACTATGTCGATAACAACTGGAAATTCTTCCGCGTTCTCGTTGATCTGGGCCTTGAAGAATGCGGGATTGCATTCGACCGGGCAGGGACACGGCAATATCTTGACGACCTGGAAAGCTTCGCTGAAAGCGATGGCTGGTATCGCGACGGGCCGCACCGCCGCATGGATCATTATATTCCCTTCGCCATGCATTTTTACGGGCTGATCTACGCCGCCCTTTGCCGCGAAGATAACGAACGGGCGGAGCGCCTGAAGGCACGGGCGCGCCGCTTTGCGCTCGATATTCGCCATTGGTACGGACCCGATGGGGCCGCACTCGCCTTCGGGCGCAGCCAGACTTACCGCTTTGCCGCAGCGGGCTTTTGGGCGGCATTGGCTTTCGCAGATGTTGAAGCGCTGCCGTGGGGTGAGGTCAAAGGTTATTACCTTCGCCACATGCGCTGGTGGGCCGACAAGCCTTTTGCAGAACGTGATGGTGTGCTTTCCATCGGATTTGCTTACCCGAACCTCCTCATGAGTGAGAGCTATAATTCCGCAGGCTCGCCCTATTGGGCGATGAAGGCATTTCTGGCGCTCGCTGTTCCTGCCGAACACCCTTTCTGGCAGGCGGACGAGCAATCGATGCCGGAGTTTTCAGAACCCGTCGCCTTTTCCGAACCGGGTATGGTTGCCATGCATACCGCAGGCAATGTGGTGGTTCTGTCCTCCGGGCAGGAGCATGAAACGATGCGGGGCGCCGCAGAAAAATACGCCAAATTCGTTTATTCAACGCGGTACGGCTTTTCCATCGAGGCGAATGACCGGCATTTCGACGGGGCAGCCTTCGACGGCATGATCGGGTTTTCCAAAGACGGTAAACACTTTCGCATGCGCGAGACGCTGGACGAGGCTCTGATTGCCGGGACGATACTCTATTCCAGGTGGCGCCCATTTGAAGACGTGACGGTGGAGACCTGGCTTTTGCCTCAAAGCCCTTGGCATATCCGTGTTCACCGCATTGTCGCGTCAGCGCCGGTGATAACGATCGAGGGCGGTTTCGCCGTGCGCCGTGCGGACTTCAATGTCGACCGGACCGAGAGGCGGGCTGGTTTTGTGTTGGCAGAAACGGCAACGGATGTCAGCGCCATCGCGGATATCGGCGGTTCGGAACGAACGGGGCGAGCGCATTCCCCACTCCCCAACACCAATCTGATCAATGCCAAGACAATCGTTCCGCAGCTTCTTTGTGATTTGCCGTCGGGAACCTCTGTTCTGGCAACGGCAGCAATGGCGCTGCCGCTCAGCGATGCAGCGCTGGCTTCAGCAGTAAAGCTGCCGGCGATGCCGGATCTCAATGAACTCGAATCTCATGTCCAGCGGAACGGTGTGCAGCCGGGCGTATTTCGCCTGAAGCCTGTTCCGCCAGTCGCTGGAAAACCAGACTGAAAGGAAGCGCCGATGTTGACCGTAGAAACCCGCCATGCCGTTCACCAGGATCATGCCCGAACCATGGGGACAGAGGAACTGCGAAAGCACTTTCTTGCCGAGGGTATGTTTAAGGACGGACAGATCAGGCTCGTCTACACCCACTATGATCGTTTCGTCCTTGGTGGTGCAGTTCCTGCGGGCCGGTCGCTGACACTCGACAAGGTGGAGGAAACGCGGACCGCGACATTCCTGGAGCGGCGCGAGCTTGGGGTCGTCAATATCGGGGATGCGGGCAGTGTTGCAGCCAATGGGGAAACCTTTGCCATGAATCGCGGTGATGTGCTCTATCTTGGACAGGGGAGTGGCCCGGTTACATTCTCGGGCGACGGTCGCTTCTATCTGGTTTCGGCGCCGGCACATCGCAGCCTGCCTGCACGACTCATCCGGCTGGAGGACTCCAAGCAGTTGAAGGCAGGTTCTGTCGAGACGTCCAACAAGCGAACCATCAACCAGTTTATCCACCCCCTTGTTATGGAAAGCTGTCAGCTTGTGCTTGGCTACACGACAATGGAGGACGGTTCGGTGTGGAACACCATGCCCGCACATGTGCACGACAGGCGCATGGAAGCTTATCTCTATTTCAGCATGGAGCCCGAGGCGCGTGTTCTCCATCTGATGGGAGAGCCGCAGGAGACGCGCCACCTTTTCATTGCCAACGAGCAGGCGGTCATTTCGCCTACATGGTCCATTCACGCCGGCGCCGGCATTGGCGGTTACACCTTCATCTGGGCTATGGCTGGCGATAACGTCGACTATACGGATATGGACTTCGTTCAGCCGGCGGAACTGCGATGAGCGGTCTATTCAGTCTCGACGGACGCAAGGCTCTGGTCACCGGCGCGAATACGGGCATAGGGCAGGCTATTGCTTTTGCGTTGGCTCAGGCGGGCGCCAATGTCGTTTGCGGCGGGCGCCGGGAATGCACCGAAACGCTGGACATGATTGCTAAGGCAGGTGGAAAGGGGACCTCCTTGCATCTCGATTTTGCCGATCCCATGGCCGCGAAGGACGTGTTTGTGGGCAACGGTTTCGATATCCTTATCAACAATGCCGGGATCATTCGCCGTGGCGACAGCGTTGATTTCATCGAGGCTGATTGGGACGAAGTGATCGACACGAACTTGAAGGCCCTGTTCTTCACCTGTCAGGCATTTGCGAAAGATTTGCTGGCGCTCGGCAAAGCGGGCAGCATCGTCAATATCGCATCTTTGTTGTCGTTTCAGGGCGGCATTCGCGTTCCGTCATACACGGCAGCCAAGCACGGCGTTGCCGGCATTACGAAAATTCTGGCCAATGAATGGGCCGCCAGGGGAATCAACGTGAATGCCATTGCACCCGGCTATATTGCGACCAACAATACCATAGCTTTGCGCAACGATCCGGCCCGAAATGCCGCAATTATCGAGCGCATTCCGGCAGGACATTGGGGCAAGCCCGAAGACATAGCCGGTAGCGCTGTCTATCTATGCTCGCCCGCCGCAAGCTACGTCCACGGCGCGGTTCTTAATGTTGATGGTGGCTGGCTGGCAAGATAGCAGAGCGTTTTTCGATCGCCGGCGCATAGGTCAAACCCCGGCGATTGATCGATCGGTGATCCGCGTAGAAGACCCGTTCCGTCAACATTTCTTCCAGCCCGTGGAAGCGCAGGGGATAACACAAAGCTACAACACTGCCTGAATAATCAGCCGCGCCTCGAATTGTAGCCGTTTGATAACGTCATTCGACTGGCATCTCGACCTTT
>JBNLGT010000074.1:0-14851 GCA_050306195.1 Ensifer sp. | reverse complement strand
GCCCTCACTGATTTTTTCGGCTGCCGTGCCGGTTTCAGCAATGAACGAGACGCGCGTGAAGAATTTGCCGGTGCCGAGATCGTCGAACTGCGACGAGTCGACAATGTTGCAGCCTAATTCAGCGAGATAGCCTGATATCGAAGCGACAATGCCGCGCGTAGATTGACAGGATACCGTCAATACATAAGTTTTCATGGATGTTGTTCCCCTGATCTGGCTGGGCACCCCAAATTATCACGGCTTGGATAGCGCGATAATTTGAGTTTCCAGCGTATTATTTCTGGTTCAATTGCATGTTTTGTAAGGTTGACAACGCCAACTAGGCAACCTCGATATCGACATCGCTTAGAGGACGTGAGCAGCAAGCAAGGATGTAGCCTTCGTCGATCTCATCATCCAGAATTCCACCATTGTGCTGCATATCGACCTTACCGGAGACGCATTTGACCCGGCAGGTGCCGCAGATTCCAGATTCGCATGCGGCGCCGATGCGCACCCCGTTGGCGCGGGCCGTCTGCAAAATCGTATAACCCGGGGCGGCGGACGTATCTTTGTTGTCGTCGAGGAAGCGAATTTTGAAGCTTTCTTCCTGAGCAGTCTTTTCGGGAAACGCAATCGGCATGTCCGCAACGGGTGCGGCTGTCGCGAAAGCCTCCTGAAAATACCGGCTCATGTCGAAACCGGCGGTTTCCAGAGATTCGCGAACCGTGGCCATAAACGGCTCCGGGCCGCAGCAAAACGCGGTCCGCTCCAGAAAGTCCGGGGCAAGAAGTGCAATTTTTGCCTTGTCGACCCAACCTTTCAAGCCGAACCATAGCTGTGAACGCTCCAACTGGCCGACGATGAAGCCGAGCGTGAAGTTCGGCATATAACGCGCTTTATATTCCAGTTCCCACCGGAAAATAATGTCATTTGGCGAACGGGCGCAATGAATGAGGGCGATATCGCTATCTGGTTCGCGGTCACCAAGATCGCGGATCATCGACATCATTGGCGTGATGCCTGATCCGGCAGAAATGAACAGGTATTTTTCATCCGGGTGACGAACATAAGAGAAATCACCGCGCGGGCCGTGCGCCTTGATTTTCATCCCAGGGTACAATTTCTCCAGCATCCAGCGTGTACCCACACTGTCTTTTTGCGCCTTGACTGTCACGGCTAGCGTGAATGGTCGAGATGGGCTGGAGGAAATTGTATAGGTGCGCAGAAGCGGTTCCGGACCAACCGGGAGCTCCAGCGTTATGAATTGTCCAGGCAGATAGCGGAACCACCGGTTCTCAGTATCGGACTTGAACGTAAACGTCATGGCGTCCGGCGCTTCGGGCGTCCAGCCAACGCATTCCAACATGCAGTCCTTGTCGCTCCAGGGGAGCATTTCGTCGACATGTTTGAAGGGAGCTTTTTTTGGGGTCGTCATCAGGCAACCACCGAAAGCTTGGACTGCTCACCCTGCAGTCGCTCAATCATGAAATTGCTGTACCATTCGACGAATTGCATGACGCCTCCTTCGTGTTCTGGAGAGTAGGGTCCCGGCGTATAAGCGGGCGAACGGATGCCGAAGGCGTTTTCTTCGACAATCTGCCGATCCTGATCGTTGGTGTAATTCCAGACATGGGTCAATTCATCGAGATTGTAGTCGACACCTTCGACCGCGTCTTTGTTGACCAGCCATTTGGTGGTGACCATGGTTTCTTCTGGCCCCAACGGTAACACGCGGAACGTAATGGCATGATCGCCCAGGATATGATTCCAGGTTGTCGGGTAATGGAAAAGCAGCATCGTGCCGATGTCGCGCAACGCGACATCAGAAGATAGCGGTTTGCTGACCGCTGGTTTGCCAGACATCGTATAGCTCTCAGCGCCCTCAATGAGCGGCATGCGCGCTGTGCGGAATTGACCTGATGAGTGCATCTTGAAAGCGCTCGGCAGGCCGGCGTCTTCGCAGCGTTTCCAGTGTTCCGCAATCGCCGGGTCATCGCCTGCACCTTGCGTGCCGGTGACACTCGGGGCTTCTGGGTAGGTCCGGCACAGCTCGGGGTGATTGCCGGCGCAATGGTAACATTCGCGGTTATTTTCCCAAACGAGCTTCCAGTTGCCCTTTTCGATGATTGTGCTCTGATGAGCGACCTTCGCCTCCCACAAGCGGTGTGGTGCGAGGTAGGGCTCTATTGCCTCACGGATTGGAGTGAAGTCGGGCGCAATATCAGCAAGGCAGATGAAGATATAGCCGGCGACCGATTCACAATGCACTTTTTTGAGAGAAAATTCAGCCTTGTCGAAATCGTCGCCCATTTGGCGTGCGAAAACCAGCGAACCGTCCAGTTCGTAGGTCCATTGATGGTAGGGGCAGACAAGCTTGGCGGTGGCGCCGCGCTCGGAAGAGCAGACCCTTGAGCCGCGGTGGCGGCAGGAATTGTGCATCGCTCTGATGACGCCATCACGGCCCCTCACGATAATAACCGGATAATCGCCGATCTGCACAGTAAAGAAATTGCCGCCCTTTGGTATTTCACAGTCATGGCCGATAAATAACCAGTCACGGTAATAAATCGTCTCCATATCCAATTTAAAATAATTAGGATTTGTGTAAAAATCCTGCTCAAGACTGAACCCAGCGCGGCGATTTTTCAGCTGCGACAATATAGTATCTCGAACACTCATATTTTATCCTCGAGCAAGTTAAGCGCGTGGAATAACCGCGCGCAATTCAGGGCATGTTAGTCGCGTTTTCCAACTATCAGTGCATTTGTATTTTTGGCTTGTCCGGAATCGGACGTTATACGTCATTTTTTAGGTAGCTATTTCAGTCTAACTTCATGACTGTTTTCTGCCTCAAGTGTTTCCGGTCTTTGCCTTGGCTGGCTTTTGAGATTATCCTTCAAGGAAGTCTCAAAGTTCCAGTTTTAAATTCAAGACCTTTTTACGGTAACAAACAGTTGAGGCGTTGAACTTCTGTTTCGCGACATGAGTTGGCTGCAATGCGAAGCGTTGCCCAGCGGCGAACAGGGATATGCAATGTTATATGTTTATCTCAATCCTGGACTGTTGAGCCATCGACGGGCGAGGGAGCAGGCATTGCAAGTGCTTGTCCTTCATGTGTTGGCATCAGGACACCAACGGCAAATTCTTCTGACGGCGTCTTGTGGTATCCAGCCTGTGCTTTGCGATATTCGCTGGGTGTAATTCCCCGTTCAGCGCGTAGCGTGCGGGTGAGGTGTGGCGCGTCGCAAAACCCTGTTGCGAGGGCAATCCGCGTAAGGGTGTCTCGTGTCGTTCTCAGGAGCAGGAGTGCTCTCTCCAAACGAAGTTCAAGGTAAATTTTAAAAGGTGTTGCCTGCAGATCCTTTAGGAACCGGCGCTCCAGGCTTCTGCTCCCCACGCCCATTTCGCGTGCAAGAGCGGAAACCGTCTTGGGAAGCTCGATATTTTGCTGCATGAGCAGGATCGCCTTCTTGACCAGCGGGTCGGTTGCCTGCCGCCCGCTTTGCTGACCCGGCTGCAGCTTCTCGCCACTGAGCGCATTGTCGATCATCATGATGTTGAGGCTCTTGATCGCCGCAGACTGGCCAATGTGCCGTTCCACGAGGAACGCTGCGAGATGTGCGGAGCCGTGGCCGCCAGAGCATGTGAGTCGATCCCTGTCGACCACGAAAATTTGGTCGGCTATCGGCTGCTCCGTTTCAAAACGGTCGACAAAGTCCTGGCGGTGAAACCAACTGACACAGCAACGATATCCATCAAGCAGGCCCGCTTCATGTAGGATAAAGACGCCGGTGCACAAGCCTGCGATTGGGATGCCGCTGGCTGCACGACTCTTAATAAAGTCGATCGTCTCTCGCGACAGGGCGCTATGATCGCCCATCAATCCTCCGACCACGACGAGATAATCATAATCGCCCGCCTTGCTCAGCCTTGTATCTGGCTGGACCTTCACGCCGCAGCTGGATTGCACCGGCATCATATCTGCAGATAGCACGGACCATTCACACAGGATTTGGCGCGAGCGATCCGCTTCGTCAGCGGCAAGGCGTAAAACGTCGACGAAATTGGCAAAAGCCGACAGCGTGAACCGGTTGGCGAGAAGGAACGCAACGCTCAGTCTTTTTTTCGGGGGTGGTGGTTTCACGGTGTAATTATCCATGGGATTTGACGTAATTATTCATCCATGGCGACACATGGTCAAGTAGAATTGCCTTACTTCAACTTTTAATGGGTAAGTCCGCCATGTCGCGATTTAACGCATTCAACCTCCTGAGGCACGCGCTCACCGGTCACAAGCACTGGGACGCGCAATGGCCGGACAGCCAGCCGAAAGCCGAATATGATGTCATTATCGTCGGTGCGGGCGGGCATGGCCTTGGCGCTGCCTATTACCTCGCCAAGGAGCACGGCATTACGAATGTCGCGGTGATTGACAAAGGCTGGCTTGGCGGCGGAAACACCGGACGCAACACGACCATTATCCGGTCCAACTACCTCTATGATGAAAGCGCCAAGCTTTATAATCACGCGGTTGATCTCTGGGAAAACCTTAGCCAGGACCTGAATTATAACGTCATGTATTCGCGCCGCGGCGTTTTGATGCTCGCACACAACGTCCATGATGTGCAGAGCTTCAAGCGCCACGTTCATTCCAACCGTCTCAACGGCGTCGATAATCGCTGGTTGACCCCGGAGGAATGCAAGGAAATTTGTCCGCCTCTCTCGATTTCCCCGAATGCGCGCTACCCGGTGATGGGCGGCGCATTACAGGAGCGCGCCGGAACGGCCCGCCATGATGCTGTCGCCTGGGGTTATGCGCGCGCCGCCGCCATGCGTGGCGTCGATATTATCCAGAACTGTGCGGTAACGGCTATTCGTCGCAATGCGGACGGTTCCGTTGCCGGTGTGGAAACCACCAAGGGCTACATCAAAGCCAAGAAGGTTGGTGTTTCGGCTGCTGGCAACACGACAGTTGTCATGGATACAGCGGGCGTCCGGCTGCCGCTTGAAAGCTATCCGCTTCAGGCGCTGGTATCGGAGCCGGTCAAGCCGATCTTCCCATTGGTTGTCATGTCCAACGCCGTTCACGCCTATATTAGCCAGTCCGACAAGGGAGAGCTGGTTATTGGCTCGGGTACCGACCAGTACACTTCCTATTCGCAGCGTGGCGGACTGCCGCTGATCGAGCACACCATCGCAGCCATCACGGAAATCTTCCCGATCTTCAATCGCATGCGCATGCTGCGTAAATGGGGCGGG
This sequence comes from Ensifer sp., assembly GCA_050306195.1. Classification (GTDB taxonomy): domain Bacteria; phylum Pseudomonadota; class Alphaproteobacteria; order Rhizobiales; family Rhizobiaceae; genus Ensifer_A. The sequence goes on along the minus strand of JBNLGT010000074.1, from coordinate 9,610 downwards.
ATTGTTGACGTAACGCCGGATCGCTCCGCCATTATCTCCAAAACGCCGGTTGACGGTCTTTATGTTAACTGTGGCTGGGGAACCGGCGGGTTCAAGGCAACGCCAGGCGCTGCTCATACGTTTGCCTGGACAATTGCAAAGAACGAACCGCATCCGCTCAATGCACCCTTCACGCTTGAACGTTTCCGCACTGGTCGGCTGATTGACGAAGCCGCCGCCGCTGCCGTCGCTCACTGAGGAATTTCGTCATGCTTTTGATCCATTGCCCTTATTGCGAAGAAACTCTGCCTGAAGCAGAATTCACCTATGCTGGCGAGGCGCACATAGCGCGCGCCGAAAAGCCCTCAGAGCTGACGGATGAGCAGTGGGAAGGCTATCTTTTCATCCGCACCAATACGCGCGGTCCGCATTTTGAACGCTGGCGTCACATGCATGGCTGCGGACGCTTTTTCAACGCCGTGCGCAACACGGTTAGCGACCGATTCCTGACCACTTACAAGGCAGGGCTGCCGCGCCCTGACATCTCCAAGCTGACCGAGGGCCAGAAATGAGCAACTATCGCGTTTCCGGCCGCGGCCGGGTTAATTCAAGCCGCCCGGTCCGTTTCTCCTTTGATGGAAAGACCTACAAGGGACTTGAGGGGGATACCGTTGCGTCGGCGCTTCTCGCCAACGGCGTGCACCTCATGGGCCGTTCGTTCAAATATCACCGTCCTCGCGGCACTATATCTGCGGGTTCGGAAGAGCCAAATGCTTTGATCGGCACACGTCGCGGTCCAGGCCGTTTCGAGCCGAACACCCGCGCCACGGTGCAGGAAATATGGAATGGCCTCGAAACAACGTCGCAGAACAAATATCCGAGCCTCAAGTTTGATGTGGGCGCGGTGAATGATGCTGCTTACATGCTGTTTTCAGCCGGCTTTTACTACAAGACGTTCATGTGGCCTAAAAGCTTCTGGAACAAGGTCTATGAACCCTTCATCCGTGCTGCCGCCGGCCTGGGCGTCAGTCCTGTTGAAGAAGATCCAGACCATTACGCGTCGCGCAATCTGCATTGCGACGTTTTGATCGTGGGTGCTGGCCCAGCCGGTCTAGGTGCTGCGCGCGCTGCAGCCGTTGATGGCTTGAGCGTTGTTGTTGTCGATGAAAACGCGGAAGTCGGAGGTACGCTGCTGAGCGAGCCACAGGCAACCATTGCCGGGCAGGAAGCCTGGGCATGGCTTGATACGGAGCTTCAGTCCCTCAAGGCGTTGGGCGTGAAGATCATGACCCGCACAACGGCCATTGGTTACTATCATCAGAACCTGATCGGCCTTTGCCAACGCCTCACCGATCACTTGGAAACGTTGCCTAAAGACACCCCGCGCGAACGCTTGTGGCGCGTGCGCGCGCGCCAGGTGGTTTTGGCGCAAGGCGCTTTGGAAAAGCCGCTGGTTTTCCACGGCAATGACCGTCCTGGCGTCATGCTGGCGGGCTCCGCGCAGACTTTCCTCAACCGTTATGGTGTTTTGGTCGGCAAGCAGCCTGTCGTGATAACCAGCCATGACTCAGCATGGTATGCAGCCTTCGATTTGCAGGATGCAGGCGCAAAGGTTCAGGCTATCATCGATGTTCGCTCTAGTGTTCGTCCGGAGCTGCTTGAGATGGCAAAGGCGCGAAATATTGAGGTCAAGCTTTCGCATACCGTCACGGGAACTTCGGGTCGGCTGCGCGTGAAATCTGTTCGTGTTAACCCGGTCAATGGTTCACAAGTTGGCGCTGCCAAGCAGATCGCCTGTGACTGCCTGTTGATGTCCGGCGGCTGGACGCCGTCGTTGCATCTTTTCTCGCATACCAAGGGCACCTTGGCTTGGGACGATGACCGCACGACCTTCCTGCCGGCTTACACGCCGGAAGATTGTATGATTGCTGGCGCCGGCCGCGGTATCTGGGGCATCGAAGCGGCCCTGAACGACGGTGCTGAGAAGGGGCGCATGGTTGCTGAGGCGCTGGGCAAACCTTCAACGGTTTCCGCGCTTGAAGTTGGCAACGACCGTACGGGTGGTGGCGTCAGTTGCAAGGAACTGCCGACGGACCTCTATCCAGGCAAAGCCAAGGCATTTGTCGACTATCAGAACGACGTGACCGCCAAGGATCTGCGTCTCGCCGTCCGCGAAGGCATGCGTTCCATCGAACATGTGAAGCGTTACACCACGAACGGCATGGCGACCGACCAGGGCAAGATGTCCAACATCAACGGCCTGAACATCGCCGCAGATGCGCTCGGCAGAAAGCAGCCGGAGGTTGGGCTTACGACCTTCCGTCCGCCCTATACGCCGACGACTTTCGGCGCATTTGCCGGTTACCATCGGGGTTCGCATTTCGAGGTCACGCGCAAGACCCAGATTGATTCCTGGGCGGAAGAATGCGGTGCGGTTTTTGAGCCTGTTGGTCAGTGGCGTCGCGCGTGGTACTTCCCCAAGAAGGGCGAAGACATGGACGCCGCGGTGTCGCGTGAATGCCGTGAAACGCGCAAGAGCGTCGGCATTTTCGATGCCTCAACGCTCGGCAAGATCGAGGTTGTTGGTCCTGATGCGGTTGAATTCATGAACCGCATGTACACGAACCCTTGGAACAGCCTGCAGCCAGGGCGATGCCGCTATGGTCTGCTGCTCGGCGACGACGGTTTTATCCGCGACGACGGCGTGATCGGACGCATATCGGAAGACCGTTTCCACGTCACGACCACGACGGGTGGCGCGGCGCGTGTCTTGAACATGATGGAAGACTATCTGCAGACAGAATGGCCGGAACTCAATGTTTGGCTGACCTCGGTAACCGAACAGTGGTCCACTGTTGCATTGAATGGTCCGAATGCAGCAAAACTTCTGGCTCCGTTTGTTGAAGGCGTTGAACTGACAGAGGAAACATTCCCGCATATGTCTTGTGTGGAATGTACGGTTGCTGGCATGCCAGCCCGTCTTTTCCGCGTCAGCTTCACCGGTGAAATCGGTTTTGAGGTTAACGTTCCCGCGCCGATGGGGCGCAAGCTGTGGGAAACACTTTGGAACGAAGGCCAGAAATATGGCATCGTCGCCTATGGAACGGAAACCATGCACGTTCTGCGCGCTGAGAAGGGCTATATCATCGTCGGTCAGGATACCGATGGTACCGTTACGCCCTACGATGCGGGCATGGGCTGGGCTGTTGGCAAGAAGAAGGCTGATTTTGTTGGGATGCGCGGCCTCAACCGCCCTGACCTGACGGCCAAGGGCCGTAAGCAGCTTGTTGGCCTTTTGACGGATGACCGCTCGAAGCTGGAAGAGGGCGCCCAGATTGTTTTCGATCCCAAGCAGCCGATCCCGATGAGAATGGTGGGTCATGTGACCTCATCCTATCACTCGGATGCCGCAGGCCGCCCAATTGCGTTGGCTTTGGTTGAAGGTGGTCAGGAAAAGATGGGCGAAAAGGTCTTCATCCCACTGCCTGACCGCACGATTACTGCGACGATTACCCCAATGGTTTTCGTCGACCCTGACAACACACGTTTGAAGATTTGAACCGGAGGCGAAGATGAGCACGAACAATTTTTCTCTTACGCCTGAGACTGCGGTCGAAACGAGCGCTGCACGGGTCAAAATCGCCGCCGTTGACGGCCGGTTTTCCTTGCGCGCCCGCGGGGATCTCGGCCCCTTGAATGCTGCCCTAGATTTGATCCTCCCAAGCAAGATAGGGCAGCGCGCCTCGTCTGAGAAAGCCGAGGCGCTTTGCCTCGGCCCGGACGAGTGGGTTGTGACAACCTCGGAAGGCGGAAAAATCCAAGTGATATCGGCTTGTGCGGGCGCCTATGCCAAGCTGCCGCACAGCCTTGTGGATATCTCGGGCCGTGAGATTTGCTTTCTGATTGACGGCCCTCGTGCGGTGGAACTGCTGACGATAGGTTGTCCGCGAGATATTGCGACAATCGGCATCGGCGAGGGGCGGCGTACGCTTTGCGACGGCGTCAGCGTCGTTTTGTGGCGGGATGCCGAAAACAGCTTCCGTATGGACGTCTGGAACTCCTTTGCGCCCCATCTTTACAGCTTGTTGGAAACGGGTTGCATGGAACTTGCGGCGGAAGCAGCCTGATCCAATCGGGCAGGGACGCCTGATGTTATTGTTCGGAGCGGCGGAGAATTTCCGCCTCTTTGAACTTTTCCGGAATTATCCGAGCTCAGTTGTTGGTTATAAAGCAGGCGCTTAGCTGTTATTGGATGAAATCGGCTTTGGCTGATTTCGCCCCATCGCGCGTTTTTATAACTCATACCAAGGTTCGATGATCAAGCGTGGAATGATAGACGGGCGCATAGGTTCGGTCATCATCTTTTCAGCGTTGTGATCCGTTGACGCGATTACGGCGTCATTCGTTGTGCCTCCGCAAAATTACGGCGCTTGAAAGTGCTGGTCACGGTTTGCTGAAAATCTGTCGTTGCTCCGCCATACGTCGAGAGCGCTTTGTCATGGAGTCAAAACTTGCTGCGCGCCGCTGAATCTCGCGGCGCGCAGCTCCTTGCTTGCGGCCTAGCGAGGTTCGCTGGCCAAGCCCTTTACGATGGTATAGCAGGCGAGTAGCAGAACGAGGGTGAACGGGAAGCCCGTCGACACCGCCATTGCCTGCAATGCACCCAGTCCACCGCCTAGGAGAAGCGCGATGGCAACTATGCCTTCGAAGCTGGCCCAGAAGATGCGCTGGGGAACCGGAGCGTCCACTTTGCCGCCCGCGGTAATCGTATCGATTACGAGCGAACCCGAATCTGACGAGGTAACAAAGAATACGATGACCAGGCAGATGCCGATGAATGATGTGATCGCCTGAAGGGGCAGCGCCTCCAGCATGGAGAACAGCTTCAATTCAAGCGGAGCCTCGACAACGGCTTGGTAGCCATCATTGACAATTTGGCTAATCGCGGTTCCACCAAATGCCGTCATCCAGAAGACAGAGACAAGCGACGGGATGATGAGGACGCAAACTATGAATTCTCGCACGGTGCGGCCCCTGGAAACGCGGGCAATGAACATGCCAACAAAGGGAGACCATGATATCCACCAGGCCCAATAGAATGCTGTCCAGCCTTGGCGGAAATTGTCATCCGTTCGACCGAAAGGATTCGAAAGCTCTGGAAGATAGCGTGCGTATTCATAGAGGTTGGTGAAGAAGCTGGTAATGATTGCCAAGGTCGGCCCAGCGATGACCACGAAAAGGAGAAGCAAAACAGCCAGCACCATGTTGAATTCGGAAAGGCGCTTCACACCCGCATCCAATCCGGCGACAACCGATACCAGCGCAACACCTGTAATCGCCACGATCAGCACGATTTTTGAAACATCACTAACAGGCAGCCCAAAGATGTGATTAAGGCCCGCATTGGCTTGCTCTGCGCCGAAACCAAGTGAGGTCGCAAGACCAAACAATGTTGCAAAGACCGCCATTATATCGATGATGTGTCCAGGCCATCCCCATACACGTTCCCCAAACACCGGGTAGAATATTGAACGCATCGTCAGCGGAAGGCCCTTGTTATAAGCAAAAATTGCAAGAGATAGCGCAACGATTGCATAGATCGCCCAGGGGTGCAGACCCCAATGGAATATGGTTGCCGCCATTCCCAGATGTTGGGCGGTAACAGCATCGCCAGGCGCTCCGCCGAGGGGTGCCCAGCTGTCCGGGCTGGCTGCGTTGTCGGCGAAGGAGGATGAATAGTGCGAGATAGGTTCCGAAACGCCGTAAAACATCAGCCCGATGCCCATTCCGGCGGCAAATAGCATGGCGAACCAGCCGGAATAGGAATAGTCAGGCGTGGCTTCCTTGCCCCCGATGCGCACCTTGCCGTATGGCGAGATACACAGAAAAAGACAAAGCAGCACAAAAATGTTTCCAGAAAGAAGAAAGAACCAGTCAAATGTGGAGGTCAACCACTCGCGCATACTTCCAAAGACGGCGCCGGCTTGATCTTGGAGCGCGAGCGTCAGCAAGACAAACGCTACGATTGTCAGGCCGGAAATTGCGAAGACAGGATTGTGGATATCCAAGCCGAACGGACCGACTTGGGCGGTTATGTTATCCTGACCAATTTCGTAGTCGGTTTCAATCACCGCTGTTGCGCCCTCCGGCGCGGGGATCCCAGGTTCACTCATGAAATATGTTCCTCTCGATTAAGGGATTATTTTTATTATTGTTATTGGATCGCGGCCGTTTAGCCTCGGATCAGAAATACTGAAGCATCTGTATGAGTTGCCAGCCGACCACCATTGGAAGGCCATAAATAGTCGCCGACATTGGGAATGTGCGTCGCCATGATGACGAGATCACTTCCTGTGTCTTTGACCGCTTCAAGCAAAGCATCGCTTAGATCTACTGCAGGGTCATGCAGGACAATCGCTTTTGAGCCAACGGAAATACCGTAATTTGCGCCTTGCTCCTTGGCAAAGGTCTCAAGTTTTTCTGCATATTCAGAAGCGTTGTGCCCAAGTGCTGTGGGTTCGGCAGCTGTTATACCCACATATATGACGGAAGCATTGTAAAGCTTTGCCATATCTGCGGCTGTGGCGAGTGCCCGCTTCAGCTTTGCAGCATGTTCCAAATCAATAGGCACCAATATTTTCGTGTACATCTTCCCCTCCATATGGATGTTACCGACTTTTAAAGTTTTTCTCCCTGTTGTTCGCTGGAAATTTTCGAGTCATCTGCAGTAAGGTGGATTGCAGTATGAACAAATCTTCTATGCAGAGCTAGCAAGAATAGAGAATTTTACCTGACGAAAACCATCAAAGTTTCTTCACGTTGAAAGCTATGCAATAGGCGTGGCACATACTCCCCATAGTGCTCACGGCATTTCTTGATGAATGCTAGGATGAATGTGAAGAAGGGGAATGTTGTCTTGCCGACGACATTTTTCATAAATGCGACATTCTGCCGCTTTGGAGCGCGTTGGGCGAGGGGCTGGTCGCGCTCGCCAGGCGTCTTGAGGGCTGGGCCGCGCACGGGCGGCAATCATGTGCTGCCACTGGCGCAATCAGACAGCCTCCGGAAAACTTGGCGCGGTTCAGGCGTTTAGTTCAGGAAATGATGAGCGATCAATGCTCCCAATCTGTCCGCACCGCTTGAAATCTTTGTCACAGGGCCGTTACCGATGAGGTCGGCACACATAGCAATTCCTGCCCGCCGACTTAGCCTGATAGACCCGGGAATCAGCGAGAGCCAACAAAGCATCCTTCCCGGCAGCTTCATCGGAACACGCAAGACCGATACTGGTCGTCACCTTAAGTCCGCACGTAATACGATCCCAGTCATAGTTGTGTGTGCGACGCAAAATCCTCTCACCAATCAAAGGCAGGTTGTGTCTTTGGGTGCGCTTGATCAGAAGGATAAATTCTTCGCCACCTATACGGGCGACAATATCTCCATCGCGGCAGCATGAGGAGAGTATTTTGGAGAAGGCTTTGATGACATCATCTCCAATTGCATGAGAGTATTTATCGTTGATCGACTTGAAGTGATCGAGGTCGGCGAATACCACCGCAAACTGTTTTCCGTCTGCAATGAACTCGGCAAAAGCCTGTTCCAGCCGGCGGCGATTGGCCACTCCCGTGAGCGCATCTGTCAGTGCTTCCCGACCGGATTGTTCCGCCAGCCGCCGAGCATCTTCAGCCTGCTGACGGAATTTCTCTGCTTCAAAAAACACCTCCGCAACACGGGCGCGGCATTTGAGTTTCTCGCCTTCGAACTGCTGAGCTTCATGATGGAAGCGTTTGTAAAGCTGTAGCGCCATTTCATAATCGCCCCTTGCCTCGTGGACCTCGGAGAGCGTTTTTGTGCAGACATGTTTGAGGTCTGCAGTGCCGCGTTTGGTTGTAAGTTCCACGGCTTGTTCGGCGTAGCGACGCGCCTCCTCAAGGCGGTTCTCTCGTTGCAAAATCTCGGCATATGTTTTCAGATATTGAATTTTCCGGCGGTTGGTCTCGTGGGCCGTCACCTTGGTCCATTCCTTGAGCGTTTCATGCGCCTCCTCAAAACGTCCAATATGGGCGCAATATTCGGCTTTGTTGGTCAATGAAACGCGAAGGGCCCAGCTGTCAGAATTCTGGCGTGACAGCTCGATAGCCTGCTCCGTCAAATCAATAGCTTCCTCGTGGCCTGATTTGTATATGCTGTCATCGCCTCGCTCGCGTGCTTCCCTTGCCTCATCAGCCACCATGCAGCCGCGCCCGAATAGGCACCAGCTCAGAACATGTGTATCGGTGAGGGAGCGGGCGATGGCGATAGCGCGGGTCGAGGTCTCCAAAGCCAATGGGATGTCTCCCCCCATCCATGCTATGAGCGCAAAGACATGCAAGGAAAGCGCATGGGCAAAGTTGTTGTCGCCTACCTCTGCGAGGTGAATTGCGGTTTGTGCGACAGAATAGCTTTCGTCGGACAATCCAAGGTTGGACAAAGTCCATGCTGTCACCAGCGATGCAAGAGCCTGGGATGACGGATCGAGAGCCTCGGACAGCTTTTGCGCCGCCTGAGCGTGAACGAAGGCTTGCTCGGCTTCGCCCATTTGGAAAAGAACCCAGCCCATCAGCCACTCGTGGCGAAACAACAATGCGGATCCAGGCTGTTCGGCAATCCTCACGGCGACGGATTCGAGGCGAGCAAGAGCCTGACGCGGTTCGCCGGATCCGCATTCAAGCCAAGCTTTATCAAGTTCAACGACCAATTTATCTATAACTAATCGCCCTACTGTAATGTTGCGTCCTGCTGCGTAACGCTCGGTGCATACAATAGCCTCCTCTAGATTAAATGTTATTAAATAGCTGGCTCAATTCGTGGGGATCATGCCGTTTTTAGTAAAGGCGGGACTGGATCGAATTATGCGTCATGCGTCCTGGTGTCACCGCAAAGTTAACGTACCCGGGGGGGGGAGGGCTTGCGGCTTTCGCGTCTGCTGATCAATGGCAGGTGACCTCGTTCCACATTTGCATTGCAGCGGTATTGCCAGTTGTTTGCTTACGGTTTTGAGCGACCAACGCTGTCGTTTTTCACGCCGACAGTCCTTGAATTTCCGAAGAGGTTCCCGACGCTACGGCGCTTCTGGCAGGGCGCCCTGACGTAAGGGAGTGGCTCTTACCCCCAGACACGTTTTATCGCTTCAAATGCAGTTGCAATCGTCGGATCGTCTTTGCGGGCTTCCATGCAAATGAAGCTCAAGGTCGTGGAGATTTTTACGGTGTCGGCTATGAAAAGCCCGTGGGCTTGTTGTTCATTAAGAGCGATCGATTCTCGGCATAGGCTCAAGCCCACACCGGTGCGGACCATTGCGACCATCGACGCTTCCTGATCAACCTGCGCCACAATGTTCTGGCGCAGGCCAAGATCGGTGAATAGGCGTGTCAGCAGTCGGTTATGGACAGATGCGGGTGGTGTGCCAATCCACGGGAGGGATGCGATCTGCGCCCAATCGGCGTCGCGTACAAAGCTTGCAAGCGAGGGTGGGGCGACGACGCGATAGGTCAGGTGCGCGAGTTCTTTGCAGTAAAATAGCCTAGAGGCATTTCCATCGGAAAGCTCAGCAAGAGGATCGTAGTCCGTTGGGTCTCCCAGGAAAAATCCA
>JBNLGT010000073.1:0-14896 GCA_050306195.1 Ensifer sp. | reverse complement strand
CACTGGCGAACGGATTTCCATTTCAGGCGGCACAGGCGACGACACCGTGAAGATTACGAATGAGGGCGACCGTCCTGCAGTCTACAATTATGCGGCTGGTGACGGCAGCGATACGATTGAAACCAATGGTCCGCTGAAAATCAACTTTACATTCGGCTACACCATGGACGACCTGAGCGTATCGACAGAAGGCAGCGTGCTGACCGTTAAAGGTGCTGACGGCGACGCCCTTCAGGTGATTCTAACCAACGGCCAGGACGCCAGCGACTATAAGTTCGGGATTGAGAACGGCGTCCTAACGCTGTCGCTCGGTTGAAACGAAGCCACAATAAACCAATGACATTGCCTTCAACGGCTTGCCTCCAACGAGGTATCCGTCGGCATGCGACGTCAATTCTCAGAGACGCTTCCAATTGGAGCGGAGCACGTTCAGTCGCGCCGCTCCACGGTCATCGTCGCCGACACTATCGTTTCAAATTCACGACGGCCGGTTTCTTGGCGGGCTCCGGCGGCAACTCCTCATCCAGATCATCACCCGACATTTTGGGTTTCAGAAATGTGCGCAGTCCCCAGAGGAAAACACCGGAACCTGCAAGAAGAATACCAAGACCGATAGCCAGAACGCCGATTTCAGCAAGAATATTGCCCATGTCGTTCTCCTTCACGCGTAAGTATTTCCTGTAGCCAATCATACACTGGCGTATTTAACGCGAGCTCAAGAACATTGATCAATTTCGCCGCATTCCAATTACGTCCGAAATGCGGGCGGAAAATGTGCGCCAGAAAGAGACCCCTTGGGAAAGGGGGCGAAATCGGGACAAAGTTTTGGCAGGCAAAATCCCAATATTGAACGGCCAAGAAGCAATCACGCAATTCAAGTTGAAAGCCAGTCGGTTTACTGCCGACCTACATCACTGCCACAGGTATTAAGGCTGATCTGCTTGGGTTTAACACTTTATTAACCATAACGCGGCAATTTACCTTGAGAAGACGTGGGCGGCGTCATGAGGTTGCTTCGGGTTGCGAAGTGCGGACGCTATTTATCAGGAGGTCATTATGATCGGCGTTTCTTCCCGTGTGAGTGCGAGTTTCAGTCAGGATTATACTGTCAGCCTGTTTCAATCGGCGAGCGTTGCACAAAGCAACCCAAACGGCACTTTTGCAGCTTCAGCGACAATTTCCGGTCAGTATAACGACACAGCCTCACGGGCTATCGATTCCATTCTCAATATTGTCCAGCAGTCCAACGGCAACACCTCGGTCGGCATTGCAACCAATGCCAATGTGACGAGTGTCCAAACGGATAGCGGCAACGACGATATCTCCGTCAGGGCGGCGCGCGCCTACGCAATTGGCAGCGGCGCGGGCAATGATAGCATCGATATCAAGACCAGGGGCGCAACCGTAGGCGTTTTTGCAGGAAGCGGAAACGACACAATCGATATCGAAGCAGGCGGCAATGTGGGCATCATTGCCGGGGGCGACGGCAACGATACGATCAACATCAAGTCCAACGGGCAGGTTGCGTTTGTCAATGGTGGCGAAGGCAATGACACACTCAATATTGAAGGCGACAATATCACGCTCGTAACCGGCGGCTCGGGCAACGATACGGTCAACATCACCAATAACGGCGATCGCGCCGCGCAATATTACTATTTCGAAGGCGACGGCCACGACACAATCACGTCAAACGGCCCCGTGGAGATCAACCTTTTCAACGAGGAAGGCACCCTGCGGCAGGACATCGCCAATGCAGAATGGAGTGTTGACGGCAACACCGTGAGCATCAAGTTTGCAGATGGCGGCTCGATTTCGGTGGAAATCGCGGATGCGTCAAACGCGACCGTGAGCTACGATCCCCAGAAGGGTTCGCTGGTCATCGGCGCGGCAAAACAAACAGAGGCTTCGGCGCTCAAGAGCCTGGAATAGCAGGTTCGCGCTGAAAATGTGGCTGATACTCACCCCAGGTAATCAGTTTCGCTGACCGGCTCCAACCAGTCGACGGCCTTACCGTCGAGCGATTCTTGAATAGCGATATGGGACATGGCGACATCCGGCGATGCGCCATGCCAATGCTTTTCCCTCGGCTCAAAAATCACCACGTCGCCGGGCCTTATTTCCTCAACGGGTTCGCCCTCGCGCTGTACGCGCCCAAGGCCAGACGTCACGATCAGCATCTGGCCAAGCGGGTGGGTGTGCCAGTTGGTTCTGGCGCCTGGCTCGAAGGTCACAAGGTTTCCAGCCGTCCGTGCCGGTGGGCGAACCGGAAAAAGCGGGTCAATGCGCACCGTGCCGGAGAACCAATCCTCCGGCCCCTTTGCAGACGGTGATGCTCCAGCTCGTTTGATCTCCATCGAAACACTCCTCCATAGGTCATATCAGCTCGCGTCATTTTAAATGCCATCGCCAGCATCGGAAATGTCCACAGGCGATCGCTCAACATTCGGCTCAAGAATGTGAAACGCATTTGCCTTGGCGGTGACTGTAGTTCATATCTTTCACCATGATTGGAATTCTGCGAAATGAAATTTTTCTGGTGATCGGCGCCCTGGTCGGTCTTGGCGCGTTTTTCAGCGAACATGCGCTTGCCCATTCCGGACAAAGTGTGGCTCTGATTGCAACAGCTGTCATCGTCGTTGCGATGATCCTCGTCTCCACACGAATAGCCCACCATGCTGAGGTGCTCGCCGCCAAGGTCGGCGATCCTTATGGTTCAATGATCCTCACCATTGCCGCCGTTCTAGTGGAAGTGGTCATCCTGGCGATCATCATGCAATCGGGAGAGAGCGAACCAACGTTGGTGCGCGACACGATTTATTCCGCAGTAATGATCGATATCAACGGCATGATCGGCCTTGCCGCCCTGCTTGGCGGCCTGCGGCACGGCGAACAGCCCTATAATGACGATTCCGGGCGCACCTATGCGACCATGATCCTGACGGCCATGGGCATTTCCATGATCGTGCCGGAATTCATTCCCGAAGCCAGCCGCGTCACCTATGCGATATTTACCATCGTGGCGATGCTGACGCTCTACACGCTTTTTGTACGCATGCAGGTCGGGCAGCATAGCTATTTCTTTTCCTATATTCACCCGCGTGGCCAGGGGGCGGACCGGGAAGAATACGAGCACGCGCTTGAAGGAACGGTCAGCGGCGCAATCGCTGGTCTTGCCATCGGTATCATTCTGGTTGGCCTGATGGCCGAGGTCATGACGCCGCTTCTCAATACCGGTCTTGAAGGCACTGGCGCGCCGCTTGGCCTCATTGCGGTTCTGGTGGCGGCCATGTCTGCCGCGCCTGAGGTGCTGACAGCCCTGCGCGCGGCATTGGCCAACCGGATGCAGATCGTCGTTAATATCGCCATGGGTGCATCGCTTTCCACGGTCATTCTGACGGTGCCGATCATGGAAGCCCTCTCGCTATTTACCGGTCAGCATATCGAGATGGCGATGACGCCTGTGCAAACTGTCATGACGGCGATTACCATCGTCGTCGCAGCAATCAATTTCTCGGACGGGGAAACGAACGCCATTGAGGGCATGGCGCATTTTGTACTCTTTGCAGCATTCGCGATGCTGACGGTGATGGGGTTATGAGTCGGTGACTGTGTTAGAAGCACCCCGCAACAGCCAGAAGCGACAATAGCGCGACACATAACCACCAGACGATCAAACGTGAAAAGCGTGTTGACCTGCCAGCTCCTCGCCGGCACTGAAGCTGTCTGTGATGTTTCCTGGACCTGCCTCCACTTGCATCCCCTGCCAAAACATGTATAAGCGCGCTTGATCGTTTAGACCCGGTCTTTTGGCTGGTGGCTGAACGGAGGGCCGGTTGGGTTTCCAACCGACAGGAAATAAAGGTTTCCGGCCTCCCGTGTCTCCGCTCTCGACCGTATTTCTGAAACGCTTTTCTTGCTGCTCTTTTAGAGCACCTTGGACAGTCGTTGAGGCTTGGCGCCGAAGCCCGGGTTTTGATCGAAACGCAAGAAAGGCAAATAAATGGCACTTTACGAACACGTATTCCTGGCTCGCCAGGACGTAACGGCTCAGCAGGTTGAAGGCCTTGTCGAACAGTACAAGGGCATTCTGGAAGCCAATGGCGGCAAGGTTGGCCGCGTTGAAAATTGGGGTCTGAAGTCCCTCACCTACCGCATCAAGAAGAACCGCAAGGCACATTATGTGCTGATGGACGTTGATGCCCCGGCTGCTGCCGTTCAGGAAATGGAACGCCAGATGCGCATCTCCGAAGACATTCTTCGCTACATGACGGTTTCGGTTGAAGCCCATGAGGAAGGCCCGTCGGCCATGATGCAGAAGCGCGACCGTGACGACCGTCCGCGCCGCGATGACCGTGGCCCGCGCCGCTAATTGAATTTCAGGAGATCAGACAATGGCTGAAGCACCCGCACGCCGCCCGTTCCACCGCCGCCGCAAGAGCTGCCCGTTCTCCGGCGCGAACGCACCGAAGATCGATTACAAGGATGTTCGCCTTCTGCAGCGCTACATTTCTGAGCGTGGCAAAATCGTTCCTTCCCGTATCACCGCCGTTTCCCAGAAGAAGCAGCGTGAACTGGCAAAGGCTATCAAGCGCGCCCGTTTTCTGGGCCTGCTGCCCTACGTCGTAGCGTAAGACAGACTTGACTCTGACGCAGACAATTGACTCTGCGTCAGACAACTGACTCTGGCGGAGGCCCCATTCTCAGGCTGGCCTCCACCCTCCCTTCCACGTTGGGCGTGGATCGGAATAACGGCGTCCCGACAGGCCTTGAACATGACCTCAAGCCGGGTACAGCCAAAACAAAACCCATGTTGGGGAACAGGCGCAACCGCCCTCCCCTAACTGCTTAAAACAGCAGGACAGCGGAATGAATGTGGATGTGAAATCGATCGGCATCGGCCTGCTTGCGGGCTTTACGTCAGCGCTTCTGGTGCTGGCTGCGATGAATCACATTTCCTTTTCAACGATATTGTTGATCCTTGCAGGCATTCCGGTTTTTGTAGCGGGCCTCGGTTTCGGCGTCGCCGCATCGATTGCAGCTCTTGGAGCAAGCTTCGCCACGCTTTCCTATCTGGTCAATCCTCTCTTCGGGCTGACAATCCTATCGCTACCACAGCTACCTGCTGCATGGATGAGCTACCAGGCCAATCTGGCACGCCCTGCAAGCGAAATTGGCGGTCCGGATGACGTTACGGCATGGTATCCGCTGTCCGATATGCTTTTGCATATGGCGCTCCTCGTGACTGTCATGATTTCGGCAACCCTGTTTCTGACGGGATACAGCCTGGAAACGAGTACAAAACTCGTCGATATCGCGATACAACTCATGTCACAGCAAGACCCTGCTTTGACCTACGATGATGAAACGCGCGCACTGCTCGCACGGATTTACTATTACCTTCTGCCCCTCATGCAGGCCTTGGCTTCGGTAATAACGATCTTTGCATCCTACTATTTCTCGGCACTGATCGTACGACTTTCAACACAGTCGCTTCGCCCGCGCGAAGACATACCGTCCGCCCTGCGTATGCATCGTTACGGTGTCTTCTTCTTTCTCGGCGGCCTCGTATTCATGTTCCTCGGCGGCCCGGTTGGAACGGTTGGCGCTACGCTTTGCGGCGCCTTTGGCGGCGGCTTTCTGCTTTCGGGCCTTGCAGCATTTCATCTACGTAGCCGCGGCAAGTCCTGGCGCTTGCCGGCTCTGTGCCTCGTCTATCTCACCATTTTTGTATCGGGCTTTTTGTTCGTTGCGATCGGCCTCCTGGACACCAGACGATCAATCGCACTGACGCCCAATGCGAATTCGAACAACAACAAACATGACAACTGACTGATGAAAGGACATTAAAATGGACGTTATACTTCTTGAACGTATCGCCAAGCTCGGCCAGATGGGTGAAACCGTCAAGGTTAAAGACGGCTATGCCCGCAACTACCTTCTGCCCCATGGCAAAGCGCTGCGCGCTAACGACGCCAACAAGGCTCGTTTTGAAGCTGAACGCGTAACGCTGGAAGCGCGTAACCTGGAGCGCAAGAACGAAGCATCTGCGATTGCGGACAAGCTGAATGGCAAGTCCTTCATCGTCGTTCGCTCTGCTGGCGAAACCGGCCAGCTTTACGGTTCGGTTGCCGCCCGCGATGTTGTAGAAATTCTTGGCGCTGAAGGCTTCACCATTGGCCGCAACCAGGTTGAACTGCACCAGCCGATCAAGGCTATCGGTATCCACAACGTTCAGCTTCACCTCCATGCTGAAGTTGAAATCTCCGTTGAGCTCAATGTTGCCCGCTCCGTCGATGAGGCTGAACGTCAGGCAAAGGGTGAAGATCTCACCTCTGCTGAGGCAATTTACGGCGTTGACGAAGACGCTCTGAAGCCGGAAGACTTCTTCAATCCGGATGCTGACGAAGACGATCTGGACGACGTAGCCGCTGGCGAAACCGACGAAGAATAGGCTGTTTTAGCCTCCTCGTTTCACACCTATTGCGTGTATTTAGCCCGGCCACCCGCGGTCGGGCTTTTTATATTAGCTCATTCAAATTTTAACCAAACATTAAACATTCCGTTGATTCGGATCGGCAAATTTGTAATTCTTCGTGATGATGCCGGTGTTTGTATTGGGTTGCTTCCTTTCGGTCCCCGCCGAAAAAGGGAAAAAAGAATACAGATAACAATCCCTTGCCAGAATTGGCTAGACAAGGCGGCGATCGGCAGAAATTGAGAAGCGCGCAATCTGACCGGCGGGCGAAGGGCATGATGCCTGGTGACCGGCGGAGAAGAATATGAACCGTTTTCTCGATTCCTTTCTGAAAAAAAATATCGTATCCGGATTGCTGCGTATTACTACCTATAAGGGAGAGACGCGCGAATACGGCGATGGCTCTGGACAACTTGTACATATCCAGTTGATGACCAAAGAGGCTGAAAGAGGCCTGCTGTTAGACCCGGCGCTCAAATTGGGCGAATATTACATGGACGGCACACTCAAGCTGCTTGAGGGGTCCATGTTCGAACTCCTGAAGGTGGCGTTGTCCGAGATGCCGGGCAGCGTGGAAACGCAAAACGCCTTCGCGCGCATTGCGCTCGGCATGCGCAAGTTCAGCGATCTTGTCGACCGTGGCAATAATCTGATCCGCGCACGCAGCAACGTGAAACATCATTATGACCTTTCCGGCGCGCTATATGACCTTTTCCTGGATTCAGACAGGCAATATTCCTGCGGCTATTATCCAGCGGCAGACACCACGCTTGAAGAGGCGCAACTGGCGAAAAAGCAGCATATAGCAGCCAAGCTGAATTTTACGAGGCCGAACCTCAGCGTGCTGGATATCGGCTGCGGATGGGGTGGCATGGGCCTGTATCTGGCCCGGACATTCAACGCCAAGGTGACTGGCGTCACGCTTTCCGATGAACAACTGGCGATTGCCAACCGTCGCGCAGCTGAGAGCGGGTTATCGAACGATGCGAATTTTCTATTGCAGGACTATCGCCATATGGACCAGAAATTCGACCGCATTGTCTCGGTCGGCATGTTCGAACATGTGGGCAAAAAGGGCTTCGTCGAATATTTCACCAAGGCGGCCAACCTTCTGGCCGAGGACGGCGTGATGTTGATGCACACAATCGGGCAGTCATCCCCAGCAACACCGACCAATCCCTTTATAGAGAAATACATTTTCCCGGGCGGCTATATCCCCTCCATGTCCGAAGTTGTGGCGGCGATTGAGAAGTCAGGGTTGATGCTGGTGGATGTCGAAGTCCTGCGATACCACTATGCCGAAACCCTGAAGGACTGGAGCGCGCGTTTCCATGCCCATTGGAATGAGGCGGCCGCGCTTTACGATGAGGCATTCTGTCGTATGTGGGACTTTTATCTGGCCTCCTCCGAAGCGGCCTTCCGCTTCCTCGACCTTAATGTTTTCCAATTCCAGTTGGTCAAACGGCGCGACGCCCTACCGATGACGCGAGACTACATGGTGGATACGGAACGTCATATTGTGGAGATGGACAAGCATACCGTACAGGTAGCGGCGGAATAATACTTCCGCGCAACGGACAAAAAGTTGGTAAGGCGGAGATGGAAACATCCCCGCCATTTTTTTTCGCGCGGTCCGGAACGGATGTGCCCTCTATATCTGAAGTGATGCGATTGATAATGGATGGCTGACTGCGCAATCGGCGATTCGGGCGGCAAGCGTTAGTCAAACAAAATCCGCGCCTTTTCCACGCTAATTTTTCTGGCTGTGGGAATCGGGCATAATGGACAGTTGAACCAGACTCCGGACAGGTTCGGAGTTTAAAAGGTTAACGAGACATTAAAACAATATTGGCACCCACGAGAGCAGGCGGACCATGAACGAGGCGGCGCGCAAGCTGGAAGTTCCGGCAAACCAGAGCGAACAATATCGCGAAGCTCCTAACAACGTTGAGGCGGAACAGGCCCTGCTTGGGGCCATTCTCGTTAACAATGACGCGTTCTACCGCGTTTCGGACTTTTTGAAGCCAACACATTTTCACGAGCCTCTGCACCGCAAGATCTTCGAAGTCGCTGGCGATATCATTCGCATGGGCAAGATCGCCAATCCGGTGACGATCAAGACCTTCCTGCCAGCCGATGAAAAGGTCAGCGCCAATATGACAGTGGCGCAATATTTGGCGCGTCTGGCGGCAGAAGCGGTTTCCATCATCAATGCGGAAGACTATGGCCGGGCGATTTACGATCTGGCGTTGCGCCGTGCGCTGATCAATATCGGCGAGGATGTTGTCAACACAGCTTATGATTCGCCGCTCGATGCCTCCCCACAGGAACAGATTGAAGCCACGGAACGCAGGCTCTTTGAGCTGGCGGAAACGGGCCGCTACGACGGAGGCTTCCAATCGTTCAACGATGCCGTTGCACTGGCCATTGATATGGCGGGCGCAGCTTATGAACGCGATGGCCACCTTTCGGGCATTTCCACCGGTATTCATTCGCTGGATGCAAAGATGGGTGGCTTGCAGCGGTCGGACTTGATCATCCTCGCGGGCCGTCCGGGTATGGGCAAAACCTCTCTCGCCACCAACATCGCGTTCAATATTGCGGCAGCTTACGAGCCTGAAGTTCAGCCTGACGGATCGCTGAAGGCCAAGAATGGTGGCGTGATCGGCTTTTATTCACTCGAAATGTCGTCCGAACAGCTGGCCACGCGTATCATTTCCGAACAGACAGAAGTCTCCTCCTCCAAAATCCGCCGGGGTGACATTACTGAGGCGGATTTCGAAAAGCTGGTCGCCTGCAGCCAGATGATGCAGAAAGTGCCGCTTTTCATTGACCAGACCGGTGGTATTTCGATCGCCCAGTTGGCGGCGCGCGCGCGACGCCTCAAACGCCAACGCGGGCTCGACGTTCTGGTGGTCGACTACGTTCAGCTGATGACCGGCTCAAAAAAGGCCAGTGACAACCGCGTGCAGGAGGTGACGGAAATCACCACCGGGCTAAAGGCGCTCGGCAAGGAGCTAAATGTCCCCATCATTGCGCTCTCCCAGCTTTCTCGTCAGGTGGAAAGCCGCGACGACAAACGCCCTCAGCTTTCCGACTTGCGTGAATCGGGTTCCATCGAGCAGGACGCCGACGTCGTGCTATTCGTGTTCCGTGAAGAATATTACGTGAAAAACGCCGAGCCGCGCGATCCCGACGATCCGAAATACGCCGAATGGGAAACGCAGATGGACAAAGTGAAAGGCACCGCCGACGTGATCATCGCCAAGCAGCGTCACGGACCAACCGGCACCGTAAAGCTTGCCTTCCAGGCCGAATTTACCCGATTTACCGACCTGGCTGACCCGAGCTTCATGCAATATGAGGAACACTAGGTTGATGCCCCAACAAAAGGGGCATCAAGCCGGATATTTTATCAACGGCTAGACCAGGCTGTTTTCAATCACTGCCGATCCAAAATGATGCCGCACGCGTCATTTCGGGTTGGCTTTTTTGTATTTTGCGCGAAATGTATCGCAAAGATCGTATACAATTTCGGTTCACTAAGCAGGCAATCTATACGCATTCCTGCGTTCAACTGCTTAAAAATACATCATTTTGAGAATGATTTTCCACATTCAGGCCGTCAAACCCCTCCATTTTAGGATTTTCATCAAAGTGGCACGCATGTTGCTCCTTGTTTGGCATCTAAAACATGGAGCAACCAATGAAACGCAGAACTTTCCTTTCCACCATTGCAGCCGCCGGGGCGCTTCTGGCAACCTCTCTCTACACCGCCGCACCGGCTTACGCCGATGCACTGGAAAGCATCAAATCGAGCGGAACATTGCGTGTCGCCGTACCGCAGGATTTCCCTCCCTTTGGTAGCGTCGGTTCGGATCTGCAGCCGCAGGGTTATGACATCGATATGGCAGGGCTTATCGCTGGCAAATTGGGTGTAAAGGTCGAACTGGTTCCGGTCACCTCCGCAAACCGTATCCCCTACCTGCAAACCAACAAGGTTGATCTGGTCATATCGAGCCTGGGCAAAAACCCGGACCGCGAGAAGGTCATTGATTTCACCAACGCCTATGCGCCCTTCTACAACGGCGTTTTTGCGCCCGCTGATCTCGACATCAAGTCGGCAGACGACCTTGCTGGCAAGACGGTCGGCGTGACGCGCGGTTCGATTGAAGATCTGGAACTGTCGAAGATTGCTCCGGCAGACGCGACCATCAAACGCTATGAAGACAATAACGGCACAATTTCAGCATTCCTGTCCGGTCAGGTGGACGCCATTGCAACCGGCAACGTGGTGGCTGCAGCAATCATCGAAAAGAACCCGCCCAAGAAACCCGAGCCGAAATTCCTGATCAAGAATTCGCCCTGCTATGTCGGCCTGAACAAGGACGAACCTGCGCTCATGGCTGCAGTCAACGAAATTATTGCCGGAGCCAAGGAAGACGGCGCTCTGAACAAGATTTCAGAGACCTGGCTCGGTATTCCGCTTCCCGCCGAACTTTAATCCTCCCAACGTCCGTGTATCAGGCCAGTCGCCTGCACGGTCGCTTCCGCCGCCACCGCGCTCCTCCCTGCGGTGGCGGCGCATGTTTCCACAATAACAAGCGCCCAACCTGAACGGAGCACAGCCGTGCATTATATCTTCGATTTCAGCTGGTTTGGTGACTATTATCCGGTCATCGCCAAGGGGATCAGCATCACCGTGGAGCTGACACTCATCGGAACGTCGCTTGGTATTTTGGTCGGCACCCTTTGCGCCTGGATACGCGCGTTAGGGCCAGCCTGGATGCGACCACCCGTCGTGGCCTATGTGGAGCTCATCCGCAATACGCCGTTCATGATCCAGCTGTTTTTCATTTTCTTCGGGCTGCCCTCCATCGGCGTCCAGCTTTCCGAATTGCAGGCGGCCAATCTGGCGATGGTCATCAATCTGGGCGCTTATTCCTGCGAGATCATTCGCGCCGGAATACAGGCAACGCCCGTGGGGCAATTCGAGGCAGGTGCAGCGCTTGCACTCAAGCCTTTGCAGGTATTCAGGCTCATTGTCCTGGTCCCAGCTCTTCAGCGCATCTGGCCAGCACTGTCCTCGCAGATCGTTATCGTGATGCTTGGATCCGCCGTCGTATCGCAAATTGCCGCCGAGGATGTGACCTTTGCGGCCAATTTCATCCAATCGCGCACATTCCGCGCCTTTGAAGCCTATATTCTTTCCACCGCCTTCTATCTGGCATTCGCCATTCTCCTTCGATGGTTACTGGCCCGTATTGGCATGTGGATGTTTCCGAAAGTGCCTGCACGATGAGCGATTTTTCAACCTGGGACATTATCCGTAATCTGCTCCTGGCAACGCGCTGGACATTGCTTCTGTCGCTGGTCTCTTTCATCGGTGGCGGCATTGTCGCCCTCATTATCCTGTTCATGCGCATCAGCCAAAACCGTTTCGCAAGGGCATTCGCGCGTTATTATGTGGAGCTTCTTCAGGGAACGCCGCTGCTCATGCAGCTCTTTCTTGCCTTTTTTGGCCTTGGCCTGTTCGGGATTGATGTTCCCGCGTGGATGGCAGCCGCGGTAGCACTAATTGCCTGGACTGCTGCATTTCTGGCGGAAATCTGGCGCGGCTGTGTGGAGTCTATTTCCAGTGGTCAATGGGAAGCGGCAAGAAGCCTTGCGCTCAATCGCGTGCAGCAAATGCGCTTCATCATATTGCCGCAGGCCATGCGGATTGCCATTCCACCCACTGCCGGATTTTCGGTGCAGGTGGTCAAGGGAACGGCGCTGACATCGATCATCGGCTTTATCGAGCTTTCCAAGGCGGGGACGATTATCACCAACGCAACATTCCAGCCCTTCACGGTCTACGGGCTTGTGGCGCTGATCTATTTTGCCATCTGTTTTCCGCTCTCGAAATATTCCCGCTATCTCGAGGCAAGAATGGCCAATGCCTATAACGGGCGCTAACGCCAAACATTATCGATCAACGGAGTTCTCTTCGGCGGAAGACGGCTGGTGTAACGCCTGTCCGGACCTTGAAATGACGCGTCAGATGGGGCTGGTCGGCAAAACCACAGTCCAACGCCGTGTCGGCAATGGAGGCTCCCTTTATGAGCAGTCTCTTGGCTTCTCGGACGCGCCGGTCTGTCAGCCAGGCATGCGGCGGGGCATGAAATTCCTTGGCAAAAGCGCGAACGAGATGGGCACGTGAGAGCCCGGCCTGCGCCGCCACATCGCTCAGGCTAATATCGGATGCAAAATTTGCGTCGATAAAGTCGCGCGCAATGTGAACCGGCTTTTTTGCATTGAAGTTCGATGGATTGCTGCTTTCGCTGCCATAAATCGCCATGAGACGATGGAGGAAATCGAGCAAACGCGCCTCCGTTTCCAGATGATCTACGCTCTCTTCCAGCAACTTGTGCAAGGCGACAAATTCACCCGCCAGATTGCTGGCCGAGGCTGCAGGCACAATGAAGGACGGCGTTCCGGTTTGCGGCCGGCCGGTAACGTCCGCCATAACCTCGCGCATCAGTTCAACGGTCGGATAGAAAATACGGTAGCGATACCCTTCATCGACGGGTCGCCCCTCATGCACCTCTTCAGGATTGATAAGATAGAGGTCGCCAGCGCCAGCAGTATGCGCCGTGCCCTTGATCCGGTACTTCTGGGCGCCCGCTTCCATCGCGCCAATTCCGAATGTATCGTGGCTGTGAGGCGCAAACTGTAGTGTGTGAAATGTGGCGGACATGCATTCCATACCGCCAAAACGACGGTCGCGCCAAAAGGAAACCTTTTCGCGTCTGGAGAGCGGGATGTCGACACCGGAAACGGCTGTCATGTCGGTATTCATTGCGGCATCATAACCCGGCAGCGCTGCCCCGTCTTGAACAAAAGTGCGCATGCGGCGGTTTCACATTGTGCCACAGTTGCCATCACGATAATGATTTTACCATGATTGATTTTGATGCTGATACACTTTCCTTCACCCCATTTGACGTAGCCCCGGCGCGGCTGGTGATCAGGCCGCAGGCCGTCGTGGAAAACTGGCGGCGCATGCAGGCAATGTCGGGCAAGGCCCGAGCATCTGCGGTGGTGAAGGCGGACGCCTACGGTCTGGGCGCAGAAGATATCGTGCCCGCGCTTTACGAGGCAGGCTGCAGGGACTTCTTCGTTGCCGTTCCCGATGAGGGAATGCTGGCGCGGCAGGTTGCACCCGATGCGCGTATATTTGTGCTATCCGGCGTCTGGCCCGGAACCGAAGCGCAATTTTTCAATTATGACCTGGTGCCGGTTCTTGCGTCAGAAGATCAGATCGCCTGTTGGACGAACGCTGTCTCCCAAGCTGGCGACCACCCCTGCGCGCTGATGGTCGATACCGGCATGAACAGGCTGGGTTTGACGGTGGATGAGGCAGCGGAACTTGCCAATGATCCAACCCGGCCTGCCAGCTTTTCGCCCGTTCTGGTGATGAGCCACCTTGCATGCGCCGATCGACCGGATCATCCCTTGAACCGACAGCAGCTTGAGTCTTTTCAGCAGGTTGCAACCGAGTTTGAAGGGATTGAATCAAGCCTTTCAAATTCTGCTGGAACCGCACTCGGCGCTGATTACCATTTCAACGTGACACGCCCCGGCATCGCCCTTTATGGCGGGGGGACCGGCCGCGCAGATATGTCTGCGGGAATGTCCGCAGTAACCGCGGAGGCCCGCATTGTGCAGCTCCGCTATATCAATGCGGGTGAATGCGTTTCTTATGGAGCAACATTCATGGCCAGCCGCGACACGCGACTGGCGGTCGTGGCTGCGGGCTATGCCGATGGAATTCACCGCTCGCTTTCGGGCGCGGGCGTACCCCTTCGGCAAGCCGTTCCGCAGGGTGCGGTCGGCTTTATCAACGGGCATCGTGTACCCGTTGCGGGTCGCATCACCATGGACCTGACGATCTTCGACGTCACGGATGTGCCCGAAAAAGAGAGCCGGGTTGGCGACTATATTGAGCTCTTCGGCGAGAACATCCATCTCGACGAAGCAGCCAGCGCGGCCGGAACGATTGGCTATGAGCTGCTCACCAGCCTCGGCAATCGCTACCAACGGGCCTATGTCTGACCCCTATTCGGCGGCGTCAGTTATCACCTCCTGCGTCCGCCGCATGGATATGGCAATTCCATTGAGAACGGAATTTCCAGAAAGCGGATCACGCGTACCGGTTTCAATCAGTGTATTCACGTTTGCCCCGGGGTTTCTTGCCGCCAGCGTTGTGCGGGTACCCTGCTGATCATGGCCCCAGCCGTGCGGCAGGCTGATAACGCCCGGCATCATATCCTCCGTCACCTCCACGGGGGCGTAAATTGTGTGGCCATTGGCTGAGAATTCCGCCAGTTCGCCATTGGCAAGACCGTAGCGACTGGCATCTTCAGGATGGACAAG
>JBNLGT010000072.1:0-15302 GCA_050306195.1 Ensifer sp. | reverse complement strand
GGTAGATGTCGAAGCTGACCATGAAATCGAGTTGGTCCAGCGCGCCGGAAAGTTTTTCGCCGTCGGGAGCGGAGAGGACCGGATTGGCGGCCAGTGAGAACATGGCGCGCAACCGCCCCTCACCTGTCCCGGCGATTTCTTCGGCGATCGTTGAAACCGGGAATTCGCCCATGACCTCGGGCGTGCAGGCGGCGCGAGACCTGCGGCGACCAACAGGCACGCCCCTGCCCTTGCCGGGCGTGCCCTTGGTGTTGGCAGCAAATGCGGCGGCTTTGGGGAACATCATGCCGCCGACTTCATCCATATGACCGGTCAGGATATTGATGGTGTCAACGAGCCAATTATTGAGCGTTCCGAAAGTCTGCAGACATGTGCCGATACGGCCGTAGAGCGCTGCCTTTTTCGTTCCGGCAAGGTCACGCGCGAGCTGCCTTATCGCATCAGCGCCGATGCCACACCGGACCGACATTGCCTCGGGCGTGAAGGGCCTGACCGCCGCCTCAAGCGTCTCCAGACCGTTGATCCATTCACCAAGGCGACCTGGTTTCACGAGCTTTTCGTCAAACAGCGTATGCACCATGCCGAGCAAGAAATAGATATCGCCGCCAGGGCGGATGAAATGATGCGCGTCGGACACTTTGGCGGTCTCGGTGCGGCGCGGGTCTATGGTGACAAGACGTCCGCCACGGGCGCGCAGATCCCGCGCTTTTCCTCGAAAATCGGGCACGGTCCAAAGGCTGCCATTGGAGGCCATGGGATTGCCGCCCAAAACAATCAGCAGATCGGTATTGGTGATATCGGGCACGGCCACGCTCATCCACGAGCCAAACATGGCGCCTACCGCACGGTGCTTGGGCATCTGGTCAACCGTGGAGGCGGAAAAGACGTATGGGGAACCGATCTGTCGAAGAAGCCGAATGGCATAAAGTGAAAGGCCGTAGCGATGGGCAACCGGATTACCGAGAACCGTACCAATGGCGTCTTTGCCGTATTTCTCAATGACCGGCAGAAGACCTTTTTCAATTTCCGCAAAGGCTTCGTCCCAACTGACTTCCTCAAAACGACCATGACGTTTGACGAGTGGCGCGCGCAATCGATCCGGATCATCGTGCAGATCGGCAATCGCCACACCTTTGGGGCAGATGTAGCCGTTGGAGAAGCCATCCTCGGCAGCGCCACGCACGGCGGTCACCTTGCCTTCTTCATGGGTAATTTCCAGGCCGCAGCAGGCCTCGCAGAGTGGACAGACGCGATAGTCGGTTTTAGCAGCCATGATTTCCTCCCCATTATGCTTGTCGGCATTATCCAATGAATCGGGAATTTGTACAAGGCTGAACAATAAAGAGGAATATCCAGGAAGATGACCCGACCAGCAAAATTGTTGTGGAGCTTTTCGTCAGGCAGCATCGCCGGTTGCCTTGCCGGACGCGGAAGGCTATGCACCGGAAAGACCCTTTCTGGAATATGTTGAATGGCCAAAGCCAGAACCCAGTTTATCTGCCAAAATTGCGGCACAGTGCATGCGCGCTGGGCAGGCAAATGCGACGGCTGCGGCGAATGGAACACAATCGTCGAAGAAGACCCCTCTGGCGGTATCGGCGGCGGTCCTGGCAAAGTGGCGAAAAAGGGCCGCCCTGTCGCGCTGACCTCGCTTTCGGGCGACATTGAGGAAGCGCCGCGCATTCAAACCGGCATTGGCGAGCTGGACCGGGTGACCGGCGGTGGATTCGTGCGGGGGTCTGCCATTCTAGTGGGTGGGGATCCGGGCATTGGGAAATCCACGGTGCTGATGCAGGCCGCGGCAGCTTTATCGCGGGGCGGACATCGGGTCATTTACGTATCCGGCGAAGAAGCCGTCGCCCAGATCAGGCTTCGGGCGCAACGCTTGGATGCCGCCAATACAGATGTGCTGTTGGCAGCCGAAACCAATGTGGAGGATATTCTGGCGACGCTGGCGGACAGCGGCAAGCGTCCCGACCTTTTCATTATCGACTCTATCCAGACATTGTGGAGCGACACAGCGGATTCGGCCCCTGGCACGGTGACCCAGGTGCGTGTCGGCGCTCAGGCGATGATCAAATATGCCAAGCAAACGGGGGCCGCCGTCGTGCTTGTCGGGCATGTAACCAAGGACGGCCAAATTGCTGGCCCCCGGGTTGTGGAACACATGGTTGATGGCGTCCTCTATTTTGAGGGCGACCGAGGACACCATTATCGTATCCTGCGGACAGTGAAGAACCGTTTCGGCCCCACCGACGAAATCGGCGTCTTCGAAATGTCAGACAAGGGCCTGCGCGAAGTTTCCAACCCGTCTGAACTTTTTTTGGGTGAGCGCAATGAAAAATCGCCAGGGGCGGCCGTTTTTGCAGGAATGGAAGGTACCCGACCTGTTCTGGTAGAGGTGCAGGCATTGGTCGCGCCGACCTCCCTCGGCACCCCACGCCGTGCCGTTGTCGGCTGGGATTCAGCACGGCTATCGATGATCCTTGCCGTTTTGGAAGCTCATTGCGGCGTGCGTTTCGGACAGCACGATGTTTACCTCAATATTGCCGGAGGATATCGAATTACCGAGCCTGCAGCCGATCTTGCCGTGGCGTCAGCGCTTGTTTCCTCGCTTGCCGGTATTGCCCTTCCAGCCGATTGCGTCTATTTCGGCGAAGTCAGCCTTTCAGGCGCGGTCCGTCCGGTAGCGCAAACGGGTCAGCGTCTCAAAGAAGCCGAGAAGTTGGGCTTTAACAAGGCTGTTCTACCTGCTGCCAGCCCGGAAATGCCCAAGGGCAAGGCCGGTCAGTGGAGTGGAATTGAAAGTCTGCCCGATCTGGTGGCGCGAATTGCCGGTTCACGGCAAGCGTTACAACGGGAAGAGAATATGGAATAATGCCCTTGATACGGTCTCAAACCGTTTAAGGGTTCCGTTAAAACGGGCCGCTGGCAAGCGGTTTTGGAGTTTTGATATATGCCCATCACAATTCTTGACGGTGTCGTTCTAGGCGTCGCACTGTTTTCCGCCATTCTTGCGATGGTGCGCGGATTTTCGCGTGAAGTACTATCACTGGCTAGCTGGGGCGGTTCCGCCTATGCCGCATATAAGCTGCATGGCCTTCTGGTCCCTTATGCCCTTCAATATACAACATCAAACACGGTTGCAGTCGCGGGTTCCGCAGCGGTCGTGTTCCTCGTCGCACTGATCATCATCTCCTTCATCACGATGAAAATTGCCGACTTCATTATTGACAGCCGCATCGGCGCACTGGACCGGACGCTCGGCTTCATCTTCGGCGCCGCCCGCGGACTGTTGATCGTGGTGGTGGCCATGATGTTCTTCAACTGGCTGGTCGATCCACCACAGCGTCCCGAATGGATCACCAACGCAAAATCCAAACCGGTAATCGACAATCTGGGGGCAAAGCTGATCGCGCTGCTGCCTGAAGATGTCGACGCCGAAATTATTGATCGCTTCAAGGGTGGCACACCTGCAGAGGATGATGCAGCCGAAGACGATACAACAACGGGCTGAAACAGGACCGAGATAATGGGCAATATCGACACCAAAACCGCCGCCTCCCACGAGTCCATCGGCGAAGATGAGCACGAAGCCGATGCCTTCCGCGATGAATGCGGTGTTTTCGGCATTTACGGCAAGGTGGATGCCGCCTCGATCGTGACACTGGGGCTACATGCGCTGCAGCACCGTGGTCAGGAGGCAGCTGGTATTGTCTCCTATGACGATGGCCGGTTTTATGTCGAGCGTCATGTCGGGCTCATCGGCGATACGTTCACCAAGCCTTCTGTTATCGAACGCCTGCCGGGTGGGCGCGCCATTGGCCACACCCGCTATTCGACAGCGGGTGGCGAGGGCCTGCGCAACGTGCAACCCTTCTTTGCCGAATATGAGGGTGGCGGTTTTGCGATTGCCCACAATGGCAACCTGACCAACGCGCTGACCGTGCAGAAGGCGTTGCAAAAGCGCGGCGCAATCTTTTCCTCCACATCGGATACGGAAACCTTCCTGCATCTGATCGCCTTGAGCGAGAAGACCAGCATGCTGGAACGTTTTGTCGATGCCATCAAGCAGGTGGAAGGCGCCTATTCGCTGGTTGGCCTTTCTGAAAAGAAAATGATCGGCGCACGCGACCCGCTTGGCATTCGTCCGCTGGTTCTGGGCGATTTGGACGGAGCCTATATTCTGGCGTCTGAAACCTGTGCGCTGGACATTATCGGCGCGCGCTATGTGCGCGACATCAAACCCGGCGAAGTGGTTGTGATTACCAAAAGTGGCGTTGAGAGCCATTTTCCGTTTGAAACGACGCCCTCACGGTTCTGTATTTTTGAATATGTTTATTTCGCCCGTCCTGATTCCAATCTGGAAGGCCGCAATGTTTATGAAGCGCGCAAGGCGATTGGCGAGGAACTGGCGCGGGAAAATCCGGTGGATGCCGACATTATTGTTCCCGTTCCGGATTCGGGTGTGCCCGCCGCGATTGGCTATAGCCAAGAATCAGGCATTCCGTTTGAGCTCGGCATCATCCGCAACCACTATGTGGGCCGTACCTTCATTCAGCCGACACAGTCGATCCGTCATATGGGCGTGAAGCTGAAGCACAATCCGAATCGCAAGATGATTGAGGGCAAGCGCGTCATCCTGGTGGATGACAGCATTGTGCGCGGAACAACCTCGCAGAAGATTGTGCAGCTTGTTCGTGATGCAGGCGCCAAAGAAGTGCATATGCGCATCGCGTCGCCGCCCACCATGTCGCCGTGTTTTTACGGCGTGGATACGCCGGAAAAGGCTAAGCTTCTCGCGTCCCGCATGTCGGTTGCCGAAATGGCGGATTTCATCAAGGTCGATTCGCTCTCCTTCCTGACCATTGACGGGCTATATCGCGCAGTGAATGTCCCGGCACGTAATTCGGAATGCCCGCAGTTCTGTGATGCCTGCTTTACCGGTGAATACCCCACGAGGCTGACCGATCAGGAAGGTGTTTCCAACGTGCGCAGCCTGTCGCTGCTTGCAAGCAACGGATAATGCCAATGACAAAGAAATTGGAAGGCCGCGTCGCCCTTGTTACCGGCGCGTCGCGCGGCATCGGCTATTTCACAGCACTGGAACTGGCCAAGCAGGGCGCACATGTGATTGCCTGCGCCCGTACAAGCGGTGGGCTGGAAGAGCTGGATGACGCCATTCAGGACGTCGGCGGCTCAGCAACGCTGACCCCGTTTGACCTCAACGACATGAATGCCATTGACGCCCTCGGCGGCGCTATTCATGAGCGCTGGGGCAAGTTGGACATTCTGGTTGCTAACGCTGGCATCCTGGGCGTGATTTCGCCGATAGGCCATGTGGAAGCCAAGACGTTTGAGAAGGTCATGGCCATCAACGTGACCGCCACCTGGCGGCTGATCCGCTCGGTCGATCCACTCCTGAACAATTCCGATGCGGGCCGCGCACTCATTCTCTCATCAGGCGCTGCCCACAAGTGCCGCCCGTTCTGGGGGCCCTACTCCGCTTCCAAGGCAGCGGTTGAAGCTTTGGCCCGAACATGGGCTGCAGAGAAGGTCAACTCGGCGTTGCGGGTCAATTCTATAGACCCTGGCGCAACCCGCACCGCCATGCGTGCGCTTGCCATGCCTGGAGAAGACCCCGAAACCGTTCCGCATCCCTCTACGGTGGCAGAAGCCATTTTGCCGCTCGCATATCCCGAACTTACCGAAACCGGCAAGCTCTACATTGCCCGTGAACGACGGTTCGTAGACTATCGGATGCCGGAATAGTTATCGGCGCTGAAATATTTCAGAGCCAGCACGGTCAGGATCTGAGGTCGTCATCCTCTGGTGCGGAAAACGCATCTCCACCGCCATATTTTTTCTGCCAAGCGCGAGCGCCGAAAGGTAGGCTCACGAGGTAGCAGATAACGGCAACCACGAGCGTCTGCCATGGGTAGACCATCAATATCCCCACCAGCAGAACGACCGCCATAATCAGCGGCAGAGTGTAGCCGCGGGGAATTCGCGCCCCGGCCTTGCCTGACCAGACAGGAACGCGGCTAATCAGCAAAGCACCAATGATCAGGGTGTAGACTGCTGAGACATAAGCAGTAGTGTGGGTTGGAACCATGCCAAGGAAGCTCAGGTAAACCGGCAGCAGCACGAGGAACGCACCTGCGGGCGCAGGCACACCGACGAAGAAACTCGATTGCCAGGGCGCCTTGAATTCTCTGTCGGCCATGACATTAAAACGCGCCAACCGGAGGCCCGAAGCAATCGCATAGGCCATGGCTGCGATCCAGCCCAGTGAACCGATCTGATCAAGCGCAAAAATGTAGAGCACAAGGGCGGGAGCGACGCCGAAATTGATGATGTCGGCCAGAGAATCCATC
This sequence comes from Ensifer sp., assembly GCA_050306195.1. Classification (GTDB taxonomy): domain Bacteria; phylum Pseudomonadota; class Alphaproteobacteria; order Rhizobiales; family Rhizobiaceae; genus Ensifer_A. The sequence goes on along the minus strand of JBNLGT010000072.1, from coordinate 8,925 downwards.
TGCCCACCAAATTTGGTGGACGCCTTCAGCAAGCGTGCGACCCGACCGTCGACCCCGTCCAAGAGTGCGGCAATCAGCACCATCTGCACGGCAAGCTCATAACGAAACTCAATCGCGAAGCGAATGCCTGTCAGCCCGGCGCATATTGCCAGTACCGTGATGACATTGGGGATGATCAGGCGAAGCGGAATTTCACCCAAACGCGGGCCACGCGCCTCATCGTGGCCGCCATCCGTGTTTTCAGACAGATCATTCATCATTCAAACCGCTTATCAAGTTCTGCGGCTGGTAACGGGACCACGCCCGCAATTGAACTCGGCAAGCACCGTTTCACCGGCGATGGCCGTCTGGCCGACACTCACGCGCGTTTCCGCTCCCTCCGGGAGGAATACGTCCAGGCGGGAACCAAAACGAATGAGGCCGAAGCGTTCACCCGCTTCAAGATTTTCGTCCGCCCGTGACCAGCAAACAATACGGCGAGCGACAAGTCCGGCAATCTGGACAACGCCAATATCGCCTTTTGCCGTTTCAATGACCAAACCATTGCGTTCGTTATCGGTGCTTGCCTTGTCGAGCTCCGCATTCAGGAAGCTGCCCTCACGATAAACCACTTCGCGAATGCGGCCACGCATGGGCGCTCGGTTCACGTGGCAATTGAAAACATTCATGAACACCGAGATACGCAGCATCGGCTCAGAACCAAGTCCCAGTTCCTCAGGCGGCGCAACATGGGTAATGGCAGAGATCCGCCCGTCGGCTGGCGAGATCACAAGATCCTCGTCTTGAGGTGTGACGCGTTCCGGATCGCGGAAAAAATAGGCGCACCAAAGGGTCAACACGATGCCGATCCAGAAAAGCGGATCCCATATCCAGCCGAGCACAAGCGAGCCCACAAAAAAGGCGGCGATAAAAGGATATCCCTCTTTGTGCACCGGCACGATTGTGTCGCGGATGGTGTTCATCAAGCTCATGGCGAATACTCCGATTTATTCGGCGAATGTCTAAACCCAACGGCGTGGTAGAGCAAACAGTTTCGCTCGCGATATCGTTTCTAAAGGCGCGGCATTCAAGGCCGCTCCCGCACGTGCGGAAATATCTATCGGGCCGGATCAAGCCGCCGCACAATTCCCAGGTCGTCACTTTCCCGAACCGCCTTCAAATGTTCCTCAGCCTGTGTGGCTTCACGCTGACGGTTCCACATCTGCTCGTAGAGCCCCTTTTTCTCCAGAAGCTCACCGTGGGTGCCGCGCTCAGCAATCTCACCAGCCTTCAGCACTATAATCTCGTCAGCGCCGATGACCGTGGAAAGTCGGTGCGCGATAACCAAAGTTGTGCGACCTTCAGAAACCTTATCGAGGGCCGTCTGAATTTCCTGCTCTGTATGGGTATCGAGGGCAGAAGTCGCTTCATCCAAAATAAGGATCGGCGGCGCTTTCAGGATTGTGCGGGCGATCGCCACGCGCTGCTTTTCGCCGCCTGACAGTTTCAAGCCGCGTTCGCCGACCATCGTGTCGAACCCCTCGGGAAGCGACCGGATGAAGTCACCAATCTGGGCGATTTCGGCGGCAGCTTCCACTTCCTCGCGCGTTGCAGCCGGTCGACCATAGGAGACATTGTAGGCAATGGTATCATTGAAGAGAACGGTATCCTGCGGCACCATGCCGATGGCTGAACGCAGGCTTTTTTGCGTTATGTCTCGCACATCCTGCCCGTCGATGCGTACAGCGCCGTCCTGCACATCATAAAAGCGGTAAAGCAGGCGCGACAATGTCGATTTCCCAGCACCTGACGGACCAACGACGGCCACTGTTTTTCCGGCAGGTACCTTGAAGGAAATGCCTTTCAGAATGGGCCGGGCCGGATCATAGGCAAAACCCACATTGTCAAACTCAAGCGCTCCGCTTTCGATCTTCAGATCGACTGCATCTGGCTTGTCCTTCACTTCCGCCTGAACATCCAGAAGCTGGAACATCTGTTCGATATCGGTGAGGCCCTGACGAATTTCACGATAGACAAAGCCAATGAAATTCAGCGGGATTGAAAGCTGCATGAGCATGGCGTTGATGAAAACGAAATCGCCAATTGTATGCGTGCCGTTGATCACCGAAAGCGTGGACATGACGAGCATAACTGTTGTGCCCGCGCCAAAAATGGCCGCCTGGCCGAAGTTCAACCAGCCGAGCGACGTCCATACCTGCGTGGCTGACTTTTCATAACGTTCCATGGAGGCGTCAAAGCGGCGCGCTTCCATTTCCTCATTGCCGAAATATTTCACCGTTTCAAAATTGAGAAGCGAATCGATTGCCTTGGTGTTGGCTTCGGTGTCTGAATTGTTCATCGCGCGACGAATACCGATACGCCAGTCGCTAGCGCGCACGGTAAACCAGATATAGAGCCAAACAGTCAGCGCTGTTACGAAGAGATAGGAAAAACCGTATCCCCACCAGAAGATGGCTGCAGTCAGAATGAATTCCAGAATAGTTGGCGCGGTATTGAGGATGGTGAAACGGACAATAGCCTCAATGCCCTTGGTGCCACGCTCGATAATACGCGACAATCCGCCGGTGCGCCTTTCCAGGTGGAAGCGCAGCGAAAGCTGGTGCATGTGAACGAAGGTGCGATAGGCAAGCTGGCGAACGGCATGTTGACCGACACTGGCAAACAACGCATCGCGAAGCTGGTTGAGGCCCCATTGTAAAAGCCGAGCGACATTATAGGCCAGAACCAGCATGACGGCGCCCAGCAGGAATTCGGGCAAAAAGTCCGGCGCGGATGTCTTGCCGTTCAATGCATCCGTAGCCCATTTGAAAAAATAGGGCACCAGAAGAAGAATAACCTTTGCCAGAACGAGGAAGAGACCGGCCCACACAACCCGCATTTTCAGATCGGGACGATCCGACGGCCACATATAAGGCCAGAGGTTACGGATGGTCTCGAGCGGATTACTATCATCCGCCGATACGGTCTTCTTGGCATCGGCCATAGTGGCCTCCCCGTGGAATTCTTGTGATGCAGTCAACGAAAATGCGGCAGCCTGATTGCGCAAGCCGCCGCATTTTCAAGTTAGGAAGCAGGAGACGGCAATACAAGCCGACCCCTGTAATAAATTAACGCGATTGAAGCCGCTTATTGGTCTCTTCGGCTGAGAGGTCGTCTTCAAGCGTCTTTTCAGGAACCATGAAAACCTGCCCCGGGTTAATAACGTTCGGGTCTCCGATCTTCTTCTCGTTGGCGAGATAGATCGTCGTGTAGCGAATGCCCTTGCCATAGAGACGCCGTGAAATCTGCCACAGCGTGTCGCCACGGCGAATGATGACCGAGCTGTCACTGGCTTCAAGCGGCTTCTGCTCAATGGTCTTCGGAGCGCCTTGCTCTGCCTCGGTGTTCGCGGCGCTTTCTTCCGTGGGCGCAGGCTCAGCAGTAACCGGTTGCTCAGCCGTCTTCTCTGTCGATGTTGCGCCCGAAGCATCTGATGAGATGGCGTCACCCGTCTCCACCACATTTCCGGTTACCGGATTGATGGCATCAGCAGCCGCTTTTTCAACGCCATCAATAGCAGCAGCCAGTGCAGCGGGATCGTCGCCTGCTCCCTCAAGAATTTTCAGTGCGGCAGCGGCGCTACCTGCGGCCTTCTCCGCCTGCGCGATCAGCTCAGCACCAACGTCCAGCCCCGGCTTGAACGAAGCCAATGCATTCAAGGCAATCTGGGTTGCAGAACGCGCGGCAGCCAGTTCGTCGGCTGCGGGTGTTTTTCCATCTGCGAAAAGCCCCTTCAACAGGACCAACGCCTTGGCCACTTCTTCACGCAATTGCGTCAACTGGGTAGCCAGAGCATTCGTGTCCGCAGTCGCGGCAGCAGCTCCCAGATCATCATTTGCAGCCACCGCCACACGCTCGCCTTCCGGTCGGGTGAATGGAACAGAGGCACGAACAATCACCTTGCCGGAATCCGGCTCGACAACATCAGCGCGGATAATGTGGTTACCCACATCAAGCGACAGCGTGCCATCGGCGACAAAATGACCGTTGGTATCGGCGATCGCCTCGCCAACGAGCTGATCATCGGCGTAAATCTTCAGCATTGCACCCGATTTGGCCTCACCAGCAACGAATATCTTGTCACCTTCCAGTTCAACCGCAGACACGCGAACCTCGGCGGCGCCCGAAGCGCCTTCTGCCGTTTCCGCAGCTGTTGTCACAGCCTCGGAGGTTTCGGCAGCCTTTTCCGTCGATGCGTCAACCGCAGCCTCGGCCCCGGTGTCCGCCTCGGCGGTCTCGGTGGCGGCTGTTTCAGGCGCATTGGTTGTTGCCGCGTCGCTCGTTGCAGCAGCTTCAACGGCGACCTCTTGCGTCGTCGTTTCAGGCTTGGCAGGTTCGGCACTCTCTGTTGCAGCAGTAGCAGCGCCCTCTTTCGCCTCAGGCATGGTCAGGATACGGCTCGCTTCACCTGGCTTGGAAACCATAGCCAAAAGCTCACCCTCGGCGTCACTCGGCACCGAAACCGTGGCCACTTCATCCGAGGTGGTGACTTTTCCGTCGTTGGCCATGCTGCGCAGAACAAGCTGGTGATCGCCCACGGAAAGCGGGTTATCCAGAACCATGGCAAAATCGCCGCTTTGACCAATAGTCTGCGACGAGATCACCTGATCGCCGTCCATCAATTCCACGGTCGTTCCCGGTTCTCCCTTACCGGCAATAACAGTGGAGCCATCCTTTTCAACCCGCAGGATATCGAAAGCGGGAATAACGGCCGCCATGCCAGCGCTCTGCTCTTCCGCTGCAGTTGCCGGTTGGGACGCTGCAGCGCTTTCTACGGTCTTCGCCGGGCCGAACAGGCCTTGCAAACCGGCTACCGCCTGAGCGGCGCTTTCAGCGTCTGCAGGCATGGACTTGACCAGATCAAGAGCCTGAGACGCTTTGTCCTTCATGCCAGAAACAACATTTCCAACGGCTGCTTCAGCGCCTTCAGGCGCTTCAAATTCGGCAATGGCCAACAATGCAGATTCGGCCTTGGCCTTGGCGTCAGCCAATTCCTGCGAAGACGGGATGCGTCCGTTGGCAAAGAGTTGCTGCAGGGCATCGGCGGCTGCATCGGCATTTGATTTCAACCGGTCGACCTTTTCCAGAATTCCCGCATCGGCCACCGCCTCTTTCAGGCGGTCCGCCTTTTCAGCGGCTTCGCCCGAAAGGCTCTTCACCGCTTCGCTTGCGCCGTCCACAGCACTTTTCGCGCTGTCGGAAATTCCCTGTGCCGCGTCTTCGGCAAGCTTGCCCGCTTTATCGCGATTGGGCAGCACAAAGAAAATCATAACGACTGCGGCAATTGCCAGAACAAGAAGGGCCACCAAACCGGCGCGGTTTTTCATCATAATTCTCGTCTCCTGCCAGGCTTTCACCGCCTGAAATACCGCAATGCGGCAATTTTCTTCCCCGATTGCTAACTATTTATGCGCCTGGACACAAGCTCTTCCAAGAAAATCAAGAGGCTAGTCGACAAAAAAGCCTCGATTTTCTTGACGCATCACCAGCTACGTTGTCATCTCGACTTCATGAGTGATGAAAATCTGCTGATTCGAAATATTTGTGTTTACTGTGGCTCGCAACCGGGCCGGGATACAACCTATGTGCAAGCCGGTCGTGCGCTTGGAAAGTCAATTGCTGATAACGGATTGAAACTCGTTTACGGCGGCGGCACACGCGGCATCATGGGTGCAGTCGCGGCCGGTACAATGTCAGCCGGCGGCGAGGTTCTGGGCATCATTCCGGAATTCCTGATGAACAAGGAAGCCTCGGAACATGAGCTGTCCTCACTGACCGACGTGGTGGTGACGCAGGATATGCACCAGCGCAAGCACCGCATGTTTGAAGAGTCGGACGCGTTCGTGACGTTGCCCGGCGGTATTGGCACACTGGAAGAAATTGTCGAGATCATGACCTGGGCCCAATTGGGGCGTCACCACAAGCCCATGGTCTTTGCCAACATAAACGGTTTCTGGGATCCGATGCTGGAACTGCTGGATCACATGCGCGCGGCAGGCTTTATCCATACCGCGCATCTGGTTCAGCCAATGGTGATTGACCGGGTCGAAGACATTATTCCAGCCATATTGGCGGCAGCGCCCAATCCCGAAAAAGACGCCACAGTCATTTCAAAACTGTAGGTCAGCAACGAGCCACCCCATTTAGCCGGGATGGCGGAGAAGACTTCTGACCATCGGCCAGGAGTAAATCAGCAGCGCTGCCCATATAAAGCCGAATGCTGCCAGTTTCATTGCGCTAAAAGGTTCATCAAAAACGAAAACCGCGATCACGAAGATCATGGTTGGCGCCAGATACTGCATGATTCCAATGGTGGAAAGGCGCAGCTTCTTTGCACCATTGGCGTACATCATCAAGGGCACGGCCGTGACCAGGCCGCAGGCCAAGAGCCATAGAATATCGGCGTAGCCTGTTGACCCAAAGTGCCCCTGCCCTGTGGCCTGAAGATAAATGACGTATGGAATGGCCGGAATGGAAAGGATGGCGACTTCAAGGAAAAACCCCTGATTAGGCCCAACGGGCAGCGTCTTGCGGAAAAAGGCGTAAAAGCCCCACGAAAATGTGAGAGCCAGCGACACCCAAGGCAAGCCGCCTGCATCAACGGTCAGGATAACAACAGCAACAACGGCAAAACCGATGGCTACCCACTGCATGGGGCTGAGCTTCTCACGCAAAAGCAAGGAGGCGAGAAAAATAGAGAAGAGCGGATTGATGTAGTAGCCAAGCGCTGTTTCAAGCGCCCTGCCAGAGCCAACCGCCCAGACATATGTGCCCCAGTTTATCGTGATCAGCGCTGCGGTCAGAGCCGCCATAAACAATGTCCGTGGTGAGCGAAGGGCGGCCTTCAAATCACTTGTACGCCCCAGGACCAAAAGCACAGCGCCCGCAATCGGCACCGACCAGATGACCCGATGGGCGATGATTTCAGGCGGGGATATAAAGGAAATCGCCTTCATGAACAAAGGCAAGAAGCCCCACATGACATAGGCTGACAGGGCGAACAGAAAGCCAGCAAGCGTATCTTCATTTTTGACGGGGGGGACGGAGGTCTCGGCGGTAGCCATGCTTTTTTCCGGTGCAATTAAAAACGCCATCTATCCGATCGGGATATTGATGGGCAAATTCATTTTGTTGAACTGTCGAACTGGTTCAGAAGCAGTAGGACAAGCCCTGTTCCAAATAGACGAGAAAAATATCTGTCCCCAGATAAAACCACGCGATCAACACCACCAGCAGCAGCCCTGCGGCAAAGATGCCACCGACAATAGCCCAGACCGGATATTGCGCGTCGCTCAAATGTTACTCCGCCGCCATCAATCCAGCTTGCCCGCGATTTTTCATCAGCTTGTAGATGATGGAGTCCATCAACGCCTGGAAGGAAGCGTCAATGATATTGTCTGATACGCCAACCGTCCACCAGCGGCGTCCGGAGCTGTCTGCCGATTCAATTAGCACGCGGGTGATTGCCTCGGTACCGCCATTGAGGATACGCACCTTATAGTCAACCAGTTCGAGATCCCCGATTTCCGGCTGGTATTTGCCGAGATCCTTGCGAAAAGCAATGTCGAGCGCATTGACCGGGCCAGCGCCTTCGGCAACGGACATGACTTCCGTTCCGTCGACATCCACCTTCACAACCGCCTCGGAAACGGTTTTCAAAACACCGTTTGCATCGAAGCGGCGCTCGACCATGACGCGGAAACCTAGCACTTTGAAAAATTCGGGAACCGAGCCAAGGGTCTTCAAGGCCAGGATTTCAAAACTGGCGTCCGCTGCCTCATAGGCATAGCCCTGCGCTTCGCGTTCCTTGACCAGCGATATCAGAGTATCGAGACGCGGGTCGTTTTTGGCGACCTCAATGCCCCTGCGCTTCAAGGCATTGATGAAATTCGACTTGCCACCCTGGTCCGACACCATGACTTTGCGTGTATTGCCGACTGATTCCGGCTCAACATGTTCGTAGGTGCGCGGGTCCTTGAGAAGGGCGGAAGCATGAATGCCCGCTTTGGTCGCAAAGGCGGAAGACCCGACATAAGGCAACTGGGTGTCCGGCGAGCGGTTCAAAAGCTCATCGAAAGAACGCGACAGGCGCGTAAGATTTTCAAGCTGATTGGCGTCAATCCCGGTCTCGAAACGACTATTATAGGCGTCTTTCAGGATCAGCGTAGGAATGATGGTCACCAGGTTGGCATTGCCGCAACGTTCGCCGATGCCATTCAGTGTGCCCTGCACCTGGCGAACCCCGGCCTCAATTGCGGCCAACGAATTGGCGACCGCCTGTCCGGTATCGTTATGCGCATGGATGCCAAGATGATCGCCGGGAACGCCGGTCTCGATGACCTTCGCGATGATACCGCGCATTTCGCCGGGTTGGGTTCCGCCATTGGTGTCGCAGAGTACGACCCATCGGGCGCCTGCCTCATAAGCCGTTTTGGCGCAGGCGAGCGCGTAATCCGGATTGGCTTTATAACCATCAAAAAAGTGCTCGCAATCGACCATCGCCTCCTTGCCTGCACCAACCGCCGCCTTCACGGAATCAGCAATACTTTCAAGGTTTTCCTCATTGGTGCAGCCAAGTGCGACTTTCACATGATAGTCCCAGCTTTTGGCGACATAACAGATCGCATCCGAGCGAGACTGCAACAGCTGGGCAAGGCCGGGATCATTGGAAACAGAAACCCCTGCTCGCTTGGTCATGCCGAAGGCAACAAAGGAAGACGTGCTGGTACGCTTTTGGGCAAAGAAGGATGTATCTGTCGGGTTGGCGCCCGGATAGCCGCCTTCAACATAATCGAGACCGAAATCATCCAGCATCTTGGCAATGGCAATCTTGTCTTCAACCGAAAAATCAATGCCCGGGGTTTGCGCCCCGTCCCTGAGGGTGGT
>JBNLGT010000071.1:0-15391 GCA_050306195.1 Ensifer sp. | reverse complement strand
CCAATGCTCAATATTCTTTTTTACCGTAATGCTTTTGGTTACTATTGGCCCGCGATGTTGGCACCTACTGTCGCACTTGCCGCAGTCGGATTTGATCGCCTGAAAGAAAGGCAGGCGATTCTCGTGGCGATTGTTGCAGCTCTATTTATTACCGGCGGTCTTAACTATGCGAAGCGTCATGGCGAGGGTCTAGAAGTCCAGAGACAGACCGTAGATGTAATACACCGAATGTTTGCCGAGCCAGTTGCCTATATTGATCGCAGTTCCATGATCGCATCGTTTGAAAAGCGCGGTTTCTTCATGTCAACTTGGGGGATCAGGGACTATCTGACGAACGGGCAGCCTATCATTGCAAATGCGATTGAAAATACGCCCATTGCCTTTGTTATTGACAATTCGCCATTGCTTTCTTCCGCTTTGGATCAAAAAAGGGGGGCTCAGAATGGGCTGCCCGAGAAAACCGGATTGGCTCTACTGCCCCCCGATGAACAGGCGATCAAAAACAATTTCATTCACCATTGGGGTCATATCTGGATTGCAGGAAAAAGTCTTGCAGCCTCCGCGAAGCCGTTGACGTTTCGGATTGCGGTGCCGGGGCGATACACTGTTGAAGCCGCGAGCGCGATTATTATTGACGGCGTTGTCTATCAGGACAGAGACACGCTTGACTTGGCGCGCGGGCTACATGTGCTGGCGGCGGGAGAAGATGTAGGGCTGACGCTGCGCTATGGCAACAGCACCTATCGACCGTCCGAACCCGCTGATACGGCACCGATTTTCGGTGGCACTTGATGGTGGTTGATCGGCCTAAACGTCCGGCGAGGGCGGTTCGTTTCATTACACGCAAGTGGAAGCCCGCGACAGGCGGTATGGAGACTTACTGTGTCAAACTCATCGAGGGCATCGCCAAAGAAGTTCCCGTGGATCTTTGGGCCTTGCCAGGTAGGAAAAATGGTTCTCCGCCAACGGCCTCCCTGTTGCTTGCGTTTGGTCTTTCTTCCGGCGTGAAGTTGCTGCTAAGTCGACCGACGCCAATCCTGCATCTCGCGGATATGGCGTTATGGCCATTGGCGCTGTTGGCGAAAGTTAGATCTCCGGCCGTTCGAGTCATTTTTTCAGCTCACGGTTCTGACGTAACCTATCCTTCACGCGCTGGGCTAAAGCCTAAGCTCTATGGATGGTATCTATGGGCGGGCGCGCGTCTGTTTGGCGCTTCCAGGGTTATTGCCAATTCGACTTTTATCGCAGACCGGCTATATAAGGCGGGATTTAGGAACACGCGGACTATTCTCCTGGCAAGTGATCTGTCGTTCGATGAAGCCCTAGATGGAAAGCATGATGGAAACATATTTTACGCAGGTCGCATATTATCTTCCAAAGGTGTGAAATTCCTGATCGAGGAGGTGCTGCCGCACCTGCCAGATGAAATTGGTTTATCGATAGCTGGTCCAATGTGGGATGAAAAGGAAGCCGCTCTGATAAAGAACGACCGCGTGCATTATTTGGGCAATTTGGCCCGCGATCAACTGGGAGAATATTATCGACGGTCTTTGTGTACTGTTGTGCCAAGCCAATTGCCGGAAGGATTTGGTCTTGTAGTTGTCGAGGCAGCCCGGTGTGGAGCGATCGTTTTGGCTTCAGACCATACCGGCCTACGTGACGCTTGCGCTGATGGCGTCGGGCAACTTATAGCCGCAACGGATGCCATGTCCTGGGTGAGCGCGATCATTGCGATTGCTGACTTGACAGTGGCTGAGCGTTGGGCTTTGACATCAGAAATCTGCAAGACAGCCAATGCAAAATTTACATGGGAGCGTGTTTGCATGGAAACGCTTCAGCAGTACCGGTTTATATTCTCTGATGGCGCGTCTGATGGATAATATGTTGGACGTTAGTCCAATATAGGATCGTCCCAGCAATGGCTTGGTAAAAATTTGGTGGAGCTAAGCGGGATCGAACCGCTGACCTCTTGCATGCCATGCAAGCGCTCTCCCAGCTGAGCTATAGCCCCATTCCAAGGTCGCAAACGGGTTGGGGCCCGTTTGGTGGCGGCTTCTTACTTCTGCTTTTTGAAGAGATCAAGCCTTAAATGCGATTGCCGGGCAAGAATTTTGACGCCCGGCATTCGCGAGAATATCGAGATCAGCTCTCGTCGTCGTCACTGGCCACGGCGATGATGTCGCTCATGTCGTCACCGTCTTCATCATCGTCGGTTTCGAGGAATGTGTCATCGTCGTCGTCGCCGATATCCACATCGTCATCATCAATATCCGGGATGTCTTCTCCGCCGACATCGTCATCGGTGTCGTCATCATCGCCATCGGTGATTGCCGTCATCGGAATTTCGGCTGCGTCAGCATCCACTTCAACGACATCGTCCTGCTCTTCATCTTCCTCGATGGAAGCGCCGGTGTCCTCGAAGAAGGAGAGCGGGTAGCTCTTCTGCGTGTAGGGAGAGACAATCGGGTCACGGTTGAGGTCGTAGAATTTGCGGCCCGTCTCAGGGCAGATGCGCTTCGTTCCAAGTTCAGGTTTTGCCACTGTCAAACCTCGTTTAAAGCCGGAAACCGGCAATGGCCGGTAAGGACGGTGTTTCATACTTAGCTAAGGATTGCGGTCCCCATACTCATCTTGCCGCCGCCTGTCAAAGGCTAACTGCAATGAAAGGTTTCTTCCATGGGAATTGCACGCTTGTAAAGAGCTTTTCCTCACGAATGCCGGTCTGCTAATAATGCAATTGCCTTTGACGTTAAGTCTCCGCATCTATAATGCAGGGCGCAAAAGGCGCTGTGTGCGCATCCCTTGAATTGCAGGCGAATTTTATGAAGTTTCTTGATGAAGCCAGGGTTTATGTCCGATCGGGCGACGGTGGGGCGGGTTGCGTCTCGTTCCGGCGGGAGAAATATATTGAATTTGGCGGGCCGGACGGCGGCGATGGAGGGCGTGGCGGTGATGTCTGGGTGGAAGCGGTCAACGGGCTGAACACGCTGATCGATTTTCGCTACCAGCAGCATTTCAAGGCCAAAACCGGCATGCACGGCATGGGGCGCAACCGCACCGGCGCAAAGGGTTCGGATATTACCCTGAAAGTGCCGGTCGGTACGCAGATTTTTGAGGAAGACGGCGAAACCCTGATCATGGACATGATCGAGGAGGGGCAGAAGTTCCGTCTGGCTGCAGGCGGCAACGGCGGCTTTGGCAACGCCTATTTCAAATCGTCGACAAACCAGGCGCCTAACTGGGCGAACCCGGGTCTTGAGGGCGAGGAAAAGACCATCTGGCTGCGGCTCAAGCTGATTGCCGATGCTGGGCTTGTTGGTCTGCCGAATGCCGGAAAGTCGACCTTTCTGGCTTCTGTCACGCGGGCGCGGCCAAAGATTGCGAATTATCCTTTCACGACGCTGCACCCCAATCTGGGTGTTGCGAGCGTGGATGGGCGCGAGTTCATCATCGCCGATATTCCGGGGTTGATTGAAGGTGCGCACGAGGGTGTCGGTCTGGGAGACCGTTTTCTGGGCCATGTTGAGCGCACGCGTGTGCTACTTCACCTTGTTTCTGCGGTCGAGGAAGATGTGGCGGCGGCCTACAACACCATCAAAGGCGAACTGGAGGCCTATGGCGGCGGCCTTATAGGCAAGCCGACGATTGTGGCGCTTTCTCAGGCCGATATTCTCGACGACGATACAAAGCGCGAAAAACTGGATGCGCTTCGGGCGGCCTCTGGTGAAGAGCCGAGGGTAATTTCTTCTATTTCCGGCGAAGGAATGACAGAGCTTTTGCGTGAGTTGCGCAAGATCATCGACACCGCCAAAGCGGACGATCCGAGTATTCAGGCCGCGACAAGCGCGCATGGACATTCGGGCCGCAAGCAGACGCAGGCACCAATGGATGACGACGAAGGCGATTGGGAGGGCGAGGAATGACATCCTCGCGCAAATTGCCGGGTGATTGCCGCCGTATTGTCATCAAGATCGGTTCTGCATTGCTGGTTGACCGCACGTCGGGGCTGAAACATGTATGGCTGGATGCCATGACCCGGGACATTGCCGCGCTTCGTGCGCGCGGTGCGGAGGTCATGGTGGTTTCCTCTGGCGCGATTGCGCTAGGGCGCACGGTGCTGGCGCTTCCCGCAGCCGGGCTGAAGCTTGAGGAAAGCCAGGGGGCTGCGGCCGTAGGGCAGATTGCTCTGGCGCGCGCCTGGTCGGAAAGCCTGTCCGGCCACGGGATCGTCGCCGGTCAGATATTGCTGACCTTGGGTGATACGGAACAGCGGCGGCAATATCTGAATGCGCGTGCGACCATCAACCAGCTTTTAAAGATGGGTGCGGTCCCTATCATCAATGAAAATGACACGGTGGCAACCAGCGAGATCCGGGTGGGCGACAATGACCGGTTGGCCGCCCGTGTAGCAACGATGGCGGGTGCTGACCTTCTGGTTTTATTGTCAGACATTGACGGGCTCTATACCGCCCCACCGCATGTCGATCCCAATGCGACGCATGTTGAAGAGATCAGGGCAATCACACCGGAAATTGAGGCTATGGCGGGCGGAGCCGGATCGGAGCTTTCACGCGGCGGCATGAAGACCAAGATCGATGCCGGGAAAATTGCCACGGCGTCGGGGTGCGCCATGATTATTGCGTCCGGCAAACCGGATGGCCCGATTTCGGCGCTTGAAAATGGCGGGCGTTATTCCTGGTTTACGGCGTCTGGTGCGCCGGTCACAGCCCGAAAAACCTGGATTGCAGGCAATCTTCAGCCGGCGGGCAGAATTCTGGTTGATGCGGGTGCGGAAAAGGCGCTTCACTCCGGCAAGAGCCTGTTGCCTGCAGGCATGAATGATGTGACTGGCGATTTTGCGCGTGGCGACACGATAGCGATTTGCAATCTGGCAGGCCAGGAAATTGCGCGCGGACTTGCAGGCTATGGCGCTGAAGAGGCCCGGCTGATTGCAGGTAAGAAGACAGGTGAAATCGCAGCCATTTTGGGCTATGCAGGCCGCTCTGCTATGGTGCACCGTGATGATCTGGCCATGACGGGACACAAAGGTACGGTTAAAGAGGACCGCGAAGATGCTTGACGGGACGAAAGATGCAGGTGGCGTCGAAGAGATGATGCTGGAGCTTGGCCGCAATGCGCGGGCGGCTGCCGGTCCATTGGCCATTGCGTCTGCCGAGCGCAAGCATGCAGCTCTTGTCAGCATGGCGTCCAATATTATTGCAGACATGGACAAGATTCTTGCCGCCAACGCGATTGATCTTGAGAATGCGCGCGAATCCGGAATGGCTGCATCATTTGTCGACCGGCTTACGTTGACCAAGGATCGGGTGATTGCAATGGCCAACGGCATCCGCGCCATTGCCGACCTGAAAGACCCGGTGGGCGACGTTATTGCCGAATGGGACCGGCCCAACGGGCTGCATATCAGCCGGGTGCGTACGCCGCTGGGCGTCATTGGTGTGATTTATGAAAGCCGCCCGAATGTGACGGCGGACGCTGGCGCTCTCTGCCTGAAAGCCGGGAATGCTGTGATTTTGCGCGGCGGTTCGGATTCCGTTAATTCATCCTCTGCAATCCACGCCTGTCTGGCTCGCGGGCTGAAGGATGCGGGCCTGCCGGAACATGCTATTCAGATGGTGCCGACAACGGATCGAGCCGCTGTGGGCGCATTGCTGACAGGGTTGAACGGGTCGATTGATGTGATTGTTCCCCGAGGAGGGAAAAGCCTGGTTGCGCGTGTTCAGGCCGAAGCCCGAGTGCCCGTATTCGCGCATCTGGAAGGGATATGTCACATTTATATTGATGCGTCGGCTGATGTGGAAATGGCGAAACAGATTGTGCTGAACGCCAAGATGCGACGTACCGGGATTTGTGGCGCGGCTGAAACCTTGCTGGTCGACCGGGCGGCTGTTGAAACCCATCTGAAGCCCTTGCTTGACGCGCTTTCGGATGCGGGCTGCGAAGTTCGCGCGTCTGCTGAAATCCTGAAGACGTTCCCGGATTTGAAGCCGGCGACAGAGGAAGACTGGTCGACGGAATATCTTGATGCGATCATTTCTGTGGCCGTTGTTGATGGTGTCGACGGCGCAATTGCGCATATCAACCGCTATTCCTCCCATCACACTGAGGCTATTGTGGCGGAGAATGCGGCGGCGGTGGAGCGTTTCTTCAATGAGATCGATTCCGCGATCCTTCTGCACAACGCCTCGACACAATTTGCTGATGGCGGCGAGTTTGGCATGGGCGCGGAAATTGGCATTGCCACCGGCAAAATGCATGCGCGCGGACCGGTGGGCGTAGAGCAGCTTACCTCGTTTAAATATCTGGTGCGTGGCGCCGGGCAGACCCGGCCCTGACATTTTGCGGGGCGAGGGCGAGATTAGCCGAAAGTACCTGACCATGCCGCCGACGGCGCGCGGAATGGTGATTGGCCTGTTTGGCGGTTCCTTCAATCCACCGCATGAAGGTCATGCGCTGGTCGCGGAAATCGCGTTGAAGCGGCTGGGCCTTCAGCAGCTTTGGTGGGTTGTGACGCCAGGAAATCCCTTGAAAAGCAAGCGGGAGCTTGCGCCGCTCGCCGAGCGTATCGCCGTCAGTGAGGCCTTGATCCATGATCCCCGCGTGAAGGTGACCGCATTTGAAAAGAGCCTGGGCCAGAGCTACACGGCGGATACGCTTTCCTATATCCGGCGGCATAAACGTGATTGCCGTTTTGTCTGGGTCATGGGGGCTGACAATCTGGCGACATTTCACCACTGGCAGCACTGGCGGGAAATTGCCTCAACATTTCCCATCGCCGTGATCGACCGACCGGGCTCAACGCTTTCTTATCTGTCTTCCAAAATGGCAAAAGTCTTTGACTACGCCCGGGTGGATGAAGATCGCGCGCAATCGCTCGCATTCAAACAGGCGCCAGCATGGACCTTTATCCACGGCCCGCGTTCCAGTCTCAGTTCGACAGCGATTAGGCGGAGTGGGCTGGCGGGGTGAGGGGCGAGGGTTGCCCTGAAACTCGCTTCTTGAAACCGTCATCCATGAGGCGTATCTTAGATGCGCGATCTGAATCGCATTTTGACGTGCTGTTACACTCCTAAAGAAAGGAAGACCTCTGACAACAGTACATGCAAAGGGAACTGTTATTCGCAGCCTTCCCAAAAGCCCGGAACGTGGCGCTGATGCTGCCGCCCGCGCGCTTCAACTGATCCTTGGAAGCCTTGAAGATTCCAAGGGCGAAGACATTGTCACCATCGACATCGCAGGAAAGTCGGCGTTAGGAGATTACATGGTTGTTGTCTCCGGGCGATCGAACCGTCATGTCAGCGCGATTGCCGATCACCTGATCACCGACATCAAGGCGGAAGGGTTTGAAGCCCCACGCGTTGAGGGTCTTGAAGCAGGTGACTGGGTGCTGATCGACACCGGCGATGTCATTATCCATGTGTTCCGGCCGGAAGTGCGGGAGTTCTACAACATCGAAAAGATGTGGGCTGCTCCTGATCTGGAAGAGGGAACGCTGCACTAGTGCGCCAGGCCCGGATTTTTCCGGGATCATGAGCACGCACCTGATTATCCGCAAGTCATATTCTTGCGGTGGGTGGTTTTGACCGGTTGAAGGAAGGCTATGCGGGTTGGACTTTTTGCTGTCGGGCGGTTGAAGGCCGGACCCGAGAAAGAGCTGGCAGCGCGCTATTTTGACCGATTTTCCAAAGCGGGACCGCCAGTAGGACTGGAGTTTTCGCGCATTTCAGAGGTCAATGAAAGCAGGGCGTCATCGGCTGAGGCGCGAAAGCGTGATGAGGCGCAGATGCTTGATAAGGCTCTGCCTGACGCGGCTGTTCTTGTGTTGCTGGACGAGCGTGGAAAGTCGTTAGGGTCGGAGGAGTTTGCCAATCTTCTCGGGCAATACCGCGATCAGGGAAAGCGCGATCTGGTGATTGCGATTGGCGGGGCGGACGGACTTGATCCGGAGCTGAGAAGCCGCGCGGATGCAACAATATCCTTTGGCAAGATGACTTGGCCGCACCAGCTTGTTCGAATCCTCATCGCGGAGCAACTTTACAGGGCCGTCACCATTTTGTCCGGCCATCCCTATCATCGGGCGTGATCCATGGTGGGACAAGCCAAATCAGTTTAGAATCTGGTGAGAAGGCTGACTTGAGCGGGAATTGATGAAACTCGGCAGGCAAATTTTCCCTGTTATGTTTGGGCTGAGCGTGACGATGTTGTTTCCCTGCGCGCCGACGATGCATGCTGCCGAAGAAACAAACAATCCTGTTCAGGCGTCAGACGGGCAGGAGCCATCCCATGCTGAAGATGTTGCCGCACAGCTTGAGGAGCGGCGCAAGGCAGCAGAGGCGGAACTGAAAGCGCTTAGCGAAACGATCAATCTTTCGGATACAAAAATTGAAGGCCTTCGGAGTGAAATTGAAGCACTTGAAAGCCGGGCGGCTGACATTCGTGAAGCACTGGTTGAATCTGCCGAAAAGCGCAATGTTCTGGAAACGCAAATTGAGACCGGAGAACAGAAGCTGGTCGGGTTGCGTGAGAAGGAAGCCGAAATCAGGGCTTCCCTGCATGAACGGCGCGGGCTTCTGGCCGAGGTATTAGCGGCGCTTGAGCGTATGGGCAGAAATCCTCCGCCTGCCATTCTCGTTAAGCCTGCTGACGCCCTTGGCTCGGTGCGCAGCGCAATTTTGTTGGGCGCCGTTGTGCCGGGCCTGCGCAAGGAAACAGCAACCTTGCTTTCTGATCTTGAAACGCTGTCCAATACGCTGGCTTCAATAACAATGGAGCGAGAATCCCTTAAAACCCTGATGCTTGCGCGGTTGGAGGAAGAAAAGCGAATGAGCCTGCTTCTGGAGGAAAACAGACAGCAGTCGGAAGTTTCCGCGCAGGTTTTGGCGGATGAGCAAAAGCGGGCAGAGGAACTGGCTGCGCGCGCAGGCAGCATGCAGGAGTTGATGGCTTCGCTGGAGCAGGAGATTGGCTCTGTACGTGAGGCGGCGAAACGGTCGAGGGAGCTGGAGGCGCAGCGCAAGCAGACAGAAGGAGGATCAAGTTTTGATCCTGCCCGTTTGCCCGATAAAAACCGTATTGCGCCTGCATTTGCATTTGCGAGTCTGAAGGGAAAATTATCTCTGCCAGTGCGTGGCGAGGTAATCAGCGAGTTTGGCGATCCGCGTGGTGGCGGCAGCAAGGCGCAAGGCGTCACAATCGCGGCGCGCGCCGATGCGCTGGTAACTGCACCTGCTGATGGCTGGGTCATCTATGCGGGTAAATTTAGAAGTTTTGGGCAGACAATTGTTCTTGATGTGGGGGAAAATTACCGCATTGTGATGACCGGAATGGAAAAAGTGAATGTTCGCGCGGGGCAATTCGTTGTAGCTGGAGAGCCTGTTGCGGAAATGGGAGCGACCCGGATTGCAAGTGCGGCGGCATTGGCTCTGGAAACCGAAGCGCCAACCCTTTACATTGAGTTCTGGCATTACAAGGACCCAATTGATTCCCGGGCTTGGTGGTCCGCTGAAAAAACTGGAAAGGCAAGCAATGATACGTAAGGTTTCACTTCTGGTGCTGGGAGCTGCAATGGGGGCCGCGACTGTGAGCGGACTTTATTCGCTGAGCAGTTCGGCATCGGCGGCCAATGGTTCGACCTATCGGGACCTCTCCATTTTTGGTGATGTTTTTGAACGGGTGCGCGCGCAATATGTGACGCCGCCGGATGATACGCAGCTGGTTGAAAACGCGATCAAGGGAATGCTGGCCTCGCTTGATCCGCATTCCAGCTACATGAACCCGAAAGAAGCCGAGGAAATGCGCACGCAGACACGCGGTGAGTTCGGTGGTCTCGGCATTGAAGTTACGATGGAAAACGACCTGGTGAAGGTCATCACGCCAATAGAAGACACGCCTGCAGCCAAGGCGGGTGTTCTGGCTGGCGATTACATTTCCAAAATCGATGGTGATGATGTGCGTGGTCTTAGCCTTGGTGCTGCGGTGGACAAGATGCGCGGCAAGGTGGGGGCTCCCATCAAGCTGGAGATCATTCGCGAAGGTGCAGACAAGCCCATTGATTTGACCATTGTTCGCGACATCATTGCCGTGCAGGCGGTGAAGTACCGCGTCGAAGGCGATGTTGGCTATCTCAGGATTATCCAGTTCACCGAGAAGACATTCGCCGACCTGAAAAAGGGTATCAACAAGATCAAGGCTGAGGTGCCTGAAGACAAGCTGAAGGGCTATGTTCTTGACCTCAGGCTTAATCCTGGCGGGCTTCTGGATCAGGCGATTAACGTCTCGGACGCTTTCCTTCAGCGTGGTGAGATCGTTTCTACACGCGGCCGCGAAGATGGCGATACGCGCCGGTTTGATGCAACACCGGGTGACCTGTCTGATGGCAAGCCCGTGATCGTGCTGATCAATGGCGGTTCGGCATCGGCTTCGGAAATTGTGGCGGGCGCATTGCATGATTTGAAACGCGCAACCGTTGTCGGCACGCGTTCCTTCGGCAAGGGATCGGTTCAAACGATTATTCCGCTCGGCGAAAACGGCGCTTTGCGATTGACGACCGCGCTTTACTACACGCCCTCGGGGACCTCTATTCAGGGAACTGGGATTGCACCCGATATTCGCATCGATCAGCCGGTGCCTGACGAGCTAAAGGGCCGGGTTGAGACCGAGGGTGAAGCCGGGTTGGCCGGTCACATCAAGGGTCAGAGCGAGACCGAAGAAGGGTCGGGGTCTGCTGCCTATGTGCCACCGGATCCGAAAGATGACGTGCAGTTGAACTACGCGCTGGAGCTTTTGCGCGGCGAAAAGACTGATCCGTCCTTCCCGCCGGATCCAACAAAGATCGCCCATGACAAGTGAGAATAGCGCCCGCATTGAGCGGGCGCTTTCCAATTAGCCGGTGATTGGGAATGGTGTGGGCACGAGTTTGACCAGACGGGGCGTGGCAGAACTTGTCGACTGATTTGAATGCGCCGCTTGGCAAGGATCGCAATAGGGGGAAGCCGTCGGCGTTCCCGCTTGCCAGTGTGTTGCGCGGTGGGCTCGTTAGCGCGTTTGTTCTGCTTGTTGGCGGCGTTACCGCCTACCCTTTTGTCTTTCCGGATCCGTTGCGATCGCTCGAGCCAGCAATAGCGACGGCAGAGATCGCCGAGACTGACCAGCGCGTGTCTCCTGCAACGCCTGGCCTGATGCAGAGCGGCCGCCATGACGGGGCGAATGTTGACCAGCAGATAATGGATGACGGATCCGTTGTCACCAAGTTCACGCCAAAGGGGCGTGAAAATGATGGCCCGCTTGTTATCCATACGCAGGACAATCAAGATCCACGCTTGGCGGGGTTGCCCAATGACGATCTTCTGGAAAAAACGCCGGAAGGTGACCTTCCAGTTATTGGTCCGAGCGGCCTGAGGCCGTTTGACTATTATGCTCGGCCTTGGTCTGGCGCACGGGGAACACGGATAGCAATTGTTGTCGGCGGACTGGGTATCAGTCAGACAGGGACCATGCGGGCTGTGCGGGAGTTGCCGGAAGAAATCACGCTGGCATTTGCGGCTAATGGTAATTCGCTCTCGCGTTGGGTGCCTGAGGCAAGGCGAAATGGTCATGAGGTGCTTCTGCAGGTGCCCATGGAGCCATTTGGTTATCCGCAGAACAATCCGGGGCGTGGGACGTTGGCAAGCGACAAGTCAAGCGCGACGAATATCGCAAATCTGCGTGCGGATATGGCAAGAGCGACAAGTTACACAGGCGTCATGAACTATCTTGGCGGTCGGTTCTTGGCTTCCGCCGATGCACTCGAGCCGGTCATGCGTGAAATTGGAGAGCGCGGTTTGATGTTTCTGGATGACGGGACGAGCGTTCAGTCATTGAGCGGCGAATATGCGCGTGCTCTTGGGATGCCTCATGCTTTTGCTGATCTGGTGCTTGATGAGCAGGTGAGCCGGGACGGGATTTTGAAAAAGCTCGATGAGCTGGAGCGTGTTGCCTATCGCAAGGGATACGCCATCGGCGTGGCGTCAGGCTTCGATGAAAGTTTAACGGCGATTGCTGAATGGGCGGCGGAGGCTGGCGCGCACGGCATTGAAATCGTTGGCGTGTCAGCTCTGGCGGAAAATTCCGGGAGATAGTTTTTGGGGAAAAAGGAAAAGAAAAAGCTGAAGGCGGAAGATCTGCCCTATCGCCCGTGTGTGGGAGTCATGGTCTTGAATAAAGACGGCTTGGTGTGGGCCGGGCGGCGCATTGTCGAGGCTAATTCAGAACATGACGGGTCCTCCCAGCTCTGGCAGATGCCACAGGGTGGCATAGACAAGGGTGAAGACCCTCTGGAAGCAGCCTATCGCGAGCTTTACGAGGAAACGGGGATGAAGTCCGTGTCATTGCTTGGCGAAGCGCCGGATTGGGTCAATTACGATCTGCCTGAACACCTTATTGGTATTGGTTTGAAGGGCAAATATCGTGGTCAGACCCAGCGGTGGTTTGCCTTTCGCTTTGAGGGCGACGAAGGTGAAATCGCCATCAATCCGCCGCCAGGTGGGCACACGGCTGAGTTTGACGCCTGGGACTGGCTGCCCATGGAACAGCTTCCCGCCCTGATCGTGCCGTTCAAGCGCTCGGTCTACGAAGAGGTCGTGTCAGCGTTCCGGCATTTGGCGCCGTAAAGAGCTGTGAATTGGCATATCGATGTTTGGCTAATGCGTTCTAAATTAAGCCGCTTTAGTTGACGCTGAATGGCGTGACGCAATTTGACTTTTTTGTTCGTCGTGAAATTGCTCAAGCCGATCCATGAAGCTGATGACACGCTCGTCTGCCGTCTGTGATGAACGGTGATAGTCTCTGGTCGTTTCGACGATAATATCGACCACATTAGGAAAACAGCCGCAGCAACGGCCACGTTTCTGCATGGCGTGATAAACCTTAGCAGGAACAATCAATTGCCAGCAATCTTCATCGAGCATGTCGATGATCACATCGCGAATCTCGCGATCAGTGATGAAATTGCAGCTGCAGACGAGCATTGCCCTGTTCCGGTAACTTGATCAGTGTTAAGCGGAATATTCTAAACAAGACTGTTCTTGTCAAGATAGTTTTCGTGTCGGTGCAATTGGTTCTGGCTAGAGCCGTTCAGTCTCTGCTTCAGACTTTTAACAATTGCTCGACAAAGTCCTCGGTTCCAAAAAAGCGCTTGTAGCGTTCCACCTCTGCCGGGTCGCCGGTTGCCTTTCTGGGGTTGTCCGACAATTTGACGGCGGGTTTGCCGTTGGCTTTTGATACCTTGCAGACGATAGAAATGGGCAGCAGTCCGGGTATCTCTCGCGGTGCGCAATCGGCAAAATCATTTGTCAGGTTGGTGCCCCAGCCGAAGCTCATGCGCACCCGTCCTTCGAAGTGGCGGTAGGTTTTGATGATGGTGTCCACATCAAGTCCGTCGGAAAAAATCAGTAGTTTTTCGCGCGGGTCACAGCCGCGTTCCTTCCACCAGTCGATAATCTTTTCGCCGCCTTCAATCGGTGGGGCGCTGTCGGGGCGGAAGCCGGTCCATTTGCTTACCCAGTCCGGTGCATTGCGCAGGAATGAAGACGTGCCGAATGCATCTGGAAGAACAATGAGCAGGTTGCCGTCGTAGAGCTGGTGCCAGTCCTGTAGAACCCTGTAAGGGGCAGCAGCAAGTTCCTCGTCATTTTTGGCAAGGGCAGCAGCGACCATGGGAAGCTCGTGCGCATTTGTGCCCAGTGCTTCAAGATCTGTATCCATTGCGAGAAGTACATTGGACGTTCCGGAAAACGCCGGGCCAATGCCTTCCTTCAAGGCTTCCACGCACCAGCGCTGCCACAGAAATGAATGACGCCGTCTGGTTCCGAAATCAGAGATCCTCAAACCCGGATATTGCTTGAGCGCCTCCACCTTATCCCACATTTTGGCCTTTGCGCGGGCATAGAGGACATCGAGTTCAAAACGGCCCATACCCTTCATTGCAGCGCGCGAGCGAAGCTCGTTGATGATGGCTAGGGCTGGAATTTCCCACATGGTGGTTTCACGCCATGAGCCGTGGAAGCGAAGCTCGTATTGGCCGTCACGCTTTTCAAGCTCATATTCAGGTAGCTGGAAATTGCTCAGCCATTCCAGAAATTCCGGCATGAAGATTTGTCGGCGGCCATAGAAGGTATTACCTGCTAGCCAGATCATTTCCTTTTTGCTGAGACGAAGGGTGCGGGCATGGTCGAGTTGAGCGCGAAGTTCTTCTTCTGCGATCTCGTCTGCAATGCGCACGCTGGAGGTGCGGTTGATGAGCGAGAATTCAGCCGTTACGTCTGAATATTCCTTCCAGATCATCTGCAGCATCATGAGCTTGTAGAAGTCTGTGTCCAGCAGACTGCGGACAATGGGGTCCAGCTTCCATGCATGGTTATAGACGCGGCGTGCTATATCGGTTTGAGCCACACTTTCCTCCCGTGAGAGCTCTTGATGCTGTTCAGGCGATGGTGACGCCTGCTTCTTTCATTCGGGCAATCATGGCTGCAAGCGAACCATCAAGGTCGATGCCGCGACAAGCGTCCAGTTTGACTGTGGCATTCAGCCCGAGGTTGACGGCGTCGAGTGCGGAATAGGCAACGCAATAGTCGGTTGCCAGTCCGCAGAGCGTTACATCGGTAATGCCACGTTCCTTGAGATAGCCGCCAAGGCCTGTTGGCGTTTTATGATCGTTTTCGAAAAAGGCGGAATAGCTGTCGATGTTCGCGCGGAAGCCCTTGCGGATGACAAGCTGCGCCTTGACCCATTTCAGGCCGGGATGAAAATCCGCACCCTGTGTGCCCTGAACGCAATGGTCCGGCCAGAGTGTTTGGTCGCCATAGGGCATCTCAATGGTTTCAAACGGGCCTTTGCCAGTATGTGAAGAGGCGAAGCTGGAATGACCGGCGGGGTGCCAATCCTGCGTGAGAATGACGTTTTCGGAGCCTTCAATCAGCATGTTGACGGCAGGCAGGATTTCATCCCCACCGGAGACCGCCAGCGCACCACCCGGACAAAAGTCGTTTTGAACATCGATTACGATGAGGGCGCTTGCGCCAGTCATAGCTCTCTCCGATTTCAATCGTTTGAACCTCTTTTCAAGGTCAATCACAAAGTCAGGCCAAGCACAAGGTTAGCTCAGTGAAAATTCCGGCCCTTAGGCATCACATTGGCCGGAGCTGTTTCTGTCTGGCTCTTTTGTGCAGCGATGAGGGAGCCGGGTTGGAGGGCCGCTTTTTCTTCGAGATGGGAGAGCGCAGGCGAGATATTTTCAATATGTTCGGCCACAACGTGAATGACGTTATGGGCGCTTTGCAATTTGCCGCGGATGCGTACAAGCCGGGCGCCCATGACCTCAGCGCGATATTTCTCA
>JBNLGT010000070.1:0-15528 GCA_050306195.1 Ensifer sp. | reverse complement strand
GAAGACTCAGGCCGTCGCATCCGTGCAGCCCTGACGCCTGACCAGCATGGCGAGGGGCCCGTCAACGGTGTTTACATTCTCTCCACGGATGTAACGGAGGAAACGCAGGCGCGCGCTACCATTTTACAGACGCACAAACGGGAGCTTGCAGCACAGCTGACCTCCGGCCTTGCGCATGATTTTTCCAACCTCCTCACCGTCATTCTCGGACTTCAAACCCGACTCGAGAAACTGGACCTTCCTGATGAAGCCCGGGACCTTATTGCATCCACGCAAAAAGCCGCGCGGCGCGGCGGCAGTCTTCTTGGCAGCATTGCCGCCATGTCCGGTGAACGCGAGATGCAACTTCGTCCGGTCCATCTCGATGCCTTTCTGGAAGACCTCAGCCTTCTGGCTGGCCCCACGCTGCCGGATCATATCACGCTGTCAATCGATGCTTCACACGTTGGAACGCCACTCCTTCTTGATGCTGGCTCTCTTCAGGATTCACTTCTCAACCTCATTCTCAATGCGAAAGATGCAATTGGCAAAAAGCCGGGACATGTGGCCCTGAATGTACAGCCCATCCATGAAACATGGATCGAGTTCTCCGTGTCCGATACGGGGAGTGGCTTCTCTAACGATGCTCTGAACCGCGCTCTGGACCCGTTTTTCACGACCAAGGGAAGTGAAGGATCAGGGCTCGGCCTCGCCATGGTCTACGACCAGGCAAAAATTTCCGGGGGCACTCTGAAACTGGAAAACACATCGGAAGGCGGCGCGCGCGTGACGTTGCGCCTGCCCTATCGCGCCGCATCGATGAAGGAAGAACCACGCATTGTTCTGCTTGTTGAAGACAATGATGACCTGCGTGAAAATGTGCGTGGCATGCTGCGGGCTTTGGGACATAGCGTCATTGAGGCCGCAAGCGCAGAGGAAGCTGAGGGCCTGATCGGTCTGCCGGGCCTGGACCTGGTACTCACCGACATCAATTTGCGTGGAAACCGGACCGGACTTGACCTGGCCGAGACATTGGAGGCGACAGGCTGCAGAAATGTCGCCTTGATGACATCACTTCCAGTAAGCTCGCCCTTGAGAAAAGCGGCCAGCCAGCGATTTCCATTGCTGCCAAAACCTTTCGATGCCCAAACACTTGCAGACTTTCTGCCAACGGTGAGCCCATGAGCCAACCCCTCGTTGCCATTCTGGATGATGAGCCGGAAATTCGCGATGTCTTGACGGACACGCTGACCGAAGCGGGGTTCAAGACCATGGCCTTCGGCAGAGCGGCGGATTTCGAAGCCGCGCTGAAGCGAACAGTTCCCGATGTGTGCCTTGTCGATCTCGGATTACCGGACCGCGACGGACTGGCGCTGGTGCATCGGCTGGCGCTGGAGTCCGGCGCGGCCATCATCATTGTTTCGGGTCGTGTTGGTGTACATGACCGTATCACCGGACTGGAACTCGGTGCGGACGACTATATTGTAAAACCTTTCGAGCCGGGTGAAATCGTTGCGCGGGTTCGTGCCCGTTTGCGCAAGCATAAGCCTGCAAACGAGACCTCCAGCCAGGTTGCCCGTTTTGCCGGATGGACTGCGCTTTTTGATAGCTACATGCTGGTTTCCGATGATGGCGAGCAAATATCCTTTTCCAATGCAGAAGGTCAGGTGTTGCGTCTGTTTCTGGAGCGCCCGCGCCGCCTGATTTCCCGTTCGCAAATGCAGGAGACCCTTGGCGGCACCGCAGGTGAAAGCTTCGACAGGGCAATGGATGTGCGTATATCGCGGCTAAGAACCAAGCTTGGTGAAGATCCCAAGAACCCGGCCCTGATAAAAACCATTTATGGCGCGGGCTATATCTTTCTCGGCGACGTTACGTGGTCCTGATGACGTATCAGCAGCCGGACAACCTCCCAAAACCTTCATATTTCCCGACCGGAAAAATATGATACTCAGGATGTTATGTACAGATTCCCCTTTCCAGAACCACCATCTCCCGGAACGCTGATCGATGTTGCACCAGGCGTCAAATGGTTCCGGTTGCCGCTGCCCTACCGGCTCGATCACGTCAATATTTATCTGATCGAGGATGACGATGGATACTGCATCCTTGACGGCGGCATTTATGACGAGGCGTCCGTTGCCCAATGGGAGGCCCTGCTCGCCGGACCGCTTTCAGGCGCGCATTTTACCAAATTGATTGTTACGCATCATCATCCCGACCATATCGGTATGGCCGGATGGCTTTGCGAGAGATTGAACATACCTCTGCTGACGAGCCAAACGGCCTATCTTGCCTGCGCCAATCTTGTACTTGATCCGGGTTCACGGCAGGATCGCCAGTTTCATGATTTTTACCTGAGAAACGGTATGTCGGAAGAAAGTGCCGAGCTTATGGGGACGCAGGGCCATGAATATCTGCGTAAGGTTTCCCCCCTGCCCAGCACATTCCTGCGTCTGCTGGCAGGAGACACACTGACCATCGGTTCTCGCCGTTTCAAGGTTCTGAGTGGAGACGGTCATTCGCCCGAGCAGATCATGCTCTATTGTGATGCCGACCATCTTTTCTTTTCAGCCGATCAGGTGATCGCCAAAATCTCCCCCAATGTCGGCGTCTGGGCGAATGAGCCGGATGGCGATCCGTTGGGCCATTTCGTTCGCAGTCTGCGGTTTATACGCGACGTTTTGCCGGATGACAGCCTGACATTGCCGGGACATCAACTCCCCTTTTACGGCCTGCACGATCGCTGCAATGAACTTGTCGAACATCACGACCATCGCTGCGAGGCCATTTCCTCCGCAACGCAAGGCAAACCGCTCTCGGTTCGTGAACTCGTACCTGTGATCTTTACGCGCGAACTTGATATCCACCAGCTTGGATTTGCTTTTGTGGAAACGCTTGCGCATGTGAACCGCATGTTGCGACGACAGGAGCTCAGAAAAGAAATCGGCGGCGACGGTATCGTCCGATACATTGCCACCGCTTGAAGGCTTTTTGGACGCGCCAGGTCGTAACCTCAGGCGTCCCGCTTCATGATCCATTCGACTTCCGGCGCGGCAACAAAGCGCCATTTGCGAAGCGGTCCGGCCATGACATTGAGATAATACATTTCGAACCCGTAAGGCGCACCACAAGGATGGTGCCCGCGTGGCACCAAAATAACGTCCCCATCGGCAACAGCCATGGTCTCGTTCAGCTGCAGGTCATCCGTATAGACGCGCGAAAAAATCCGTCCGCCGGGTTCAGGCGGTGGTAATACGTTTCTTCCAGATAGGTAATACGCGGAAAGTCGTCTTCGTCGTGCCGGTGGCTGGGAAAGGATGACCAGTGACCCGCAGGCGTAAAGACCTCGGTCACCAGAAGACTATCGGCATAATCTTCATTTTCCATCGCAATATTATTGATATAGCGCGTATTGGTTCCCTTGCCGCGCTCAGTCAATGTAATGCCCTCCGGTCCAATGCGCCGGGCCTCGTGACCGCCTTTCCCGGGGGCTGAACAAACAGCAATAACGCAATCCGTCTCCGCTTTGGCTGCCCAATCCTGACCATTTGGAACATAAAGGCAATGAGGTGGTGTTTTTTCGAAAACACTCATACGTTCGCCCAACACACCCCAATCCTTGTCTGCAGCTTTGAAGGCGGCCTTGCCCTCAACCGTCACCAGAATGACTTCGCGGTCACCGGTCTGCTCCGACGCACTCTCGCCCGCCCGCAGATGGTAGAGCGAGAAGCCGACATAGCGCCAGCCAGCCGACTGCGGCGTGATATCGTGTACCTTGCCATGTTTCCCAAAGGGCTTGCGCTGAAGCGAACTCATTGTCCGTCCTCCTTGTCTCGTGATCCTGCGGGCTTGAAGGTAATGAACAGGTGATAGATGGCATAAGCGCCTGCCGCCCAGAATATGGCGGCCCAGGTGGGCGATCCGTTGTAGTACTCGAAACCGCCCCACGCCGCGCAGATAGCCACGATGAGAATACGCACCCACAACTTTTCAAACATGGGATGATCGAACTGCTTCACGATAAGGCCCTTCCTGGTTTCCTGGTCAAATCAGACCGACTTCAGTAGCCGCTGCTTTCAGGGTTTTAAGCCCCAACGATTGATACTGGAACGGATTGCGCGCTTCAGGATCCTGCTCTGCTTCAATCACGATCCAGCCATCATAGTTGACCTGTTTCAGGATTTTAAGCAGCGGTAGGAACTCTACGCCGCCTTCTTCGTCACCCGGCACGGTGAAGACACCGGCGCGGACGCCATCCATGAAGGACATGCCGGTTTCACGAACCTGTTTCATAACGGCAGGGCGCACGTTCTTGGCATGAAAATGACTGACACGGTCCGCATATTTGGCCAGAACCGGCGTCGGATCCGCACCATTGGAGCCGAAATAACAATGGCCTGCATCAAAGAGCAGCCGTGTCGCTGGGCCGGTGGCAGCCATGAAAGCGTCGATTTCAGCCAGATTTTCAACCACCGTTCCCATGTGATGGTGATAGACAAGCTTGATGCCCTGCGAAGCGGTAAATGCGGCCAGCTCTTCAACCTTCGCACCAAAGGCTTTCATTTCATAGTCAGAGAGAACTGCCTTCTGCGAAAGCGCCGTTTGCAATCCCTGAATGGAATTCGAGGTTTCACAGACGATGCAAACCTCGCAACCATTGTGCTTCAGCTTGTCCAGATGTTTCTGGATGGCCTTCTTTTCTTCTTCTACCGATTGAACAAGCAGGTTGAGCGAATACCAGCCGGAAATGAACGCCAAGCCGTAAGAACCGAGAAGCTGCTTCAATGCTTCCGGATCATCTGGCCAGCGATGGCCATTTTCAATTCCGTCGAAACCGATTTCGGAGGCTTCGCGCAAAATTTGGTCAGTCGGGATATGGGCGCCCAGTGTCTGGTCATCATCGTTAGCCCACGCGATAGGGTTCGTACCGAAGCGGATCATGAATTGTCCTCAGTTGACAAGATTTTGTTTGGCAGCGGCCTGAAGATAGGCGGCATAAGCCTTTTGCAATTTTTCAGTTGAACCGATTTCCGGCACGGCGACATCCCACCAGTTGCCAGCTTCACCAAAGCCCGGACCGTTGGTTGGGTCGGTGTCGATAACAATCACTGTCGGGATATCGCGGCTTCGCGCTTCGGCGATCTTTCCTTCAAGATCGGCTATGTCGACAGCCTTTGTCGCGTATGCGCCCATGGCGTTAGCGTGCGCTACAAAGTCAATCGCTGGCTGCTGTTCAACATTGCAATCCTTGTAAAGGTTGTTGAACTCTTCACCACCGGATGCCTGCTGCAGGCGGTTGATACAACCATATCCGCGGTTATCGGTTAGAACGACCGTAAACGGCACCTTGCGCATGACGGCGGTCGCCAGCTCGGAATTGGCCATCATGTAAGAACCGTCACCAACAAAGCATATGACCTCCCGTTCCGGGCGGGCGAGCTTCAGGCCCATTGCGCCCGCAATTTCGTAGCCCATGCAGGAATAGCCGTATTCCATATGGTAACCACCCTGGCTCGGCTGCCAGAGAAGTTTCAGCGCGCCGGGCATTGTGCCTGCAGCGCACATTGCAATAGCGTCTTCGCCTGTTGCACGCTGCACCGCGCCGATGACTTGCGCATCTGTTGGCAAGCCCGCGCTTATTGGAGCAGCACAGTGGGCATCAACCGCTGCAAGCCATGCACTGCGAGACGCTTCATCCGGCGCCGCCGCACGATATTCGCCGAGGGCTGCCCCGATTGCTTCAAGCGCAATTCGAGCATCGGCGACCAAACCCGTGGCACCATGTTTATCGGCGTCATATCCGTGGATATTGATGGAGACGAGCTTGCGGTTGGGCTCCTTGAAAAGCGCCCACGACCCGGTGGTGAAATCCTGGAAACGGGTGCCGACGCCGATGACGAGATCAGCCACGCGGGCTGCTGCATTGGCCGCGGCCGACCCGTCAACGCCTGCTGCACCAAAGTTCATGGGATGCGCCTGAGCAAGGGCGGACTTGCCGGCCTGTGTTTCAATGACTGGAATATTGTGGCGCGTTGCGAAATCGGCAAGCTGAGCCTCCGCGTCGGAATAAATCACCCCGCCGCCTGCCACAATGAGAGGCCTTTTGGCCGCCTTGATCGCGGCGGCAACATCTTCCACATCGCGTATGTCGGGCGCCGGCCGGCGGATACGCCAGACCTTTGCCTCAAAAAACGCCTCCGGCCAATCATAGGCTTCAGCTTGCACATCCTGACAGAAGGACAGCGTCACCGGCCCGCAATTGGCGGGATCCGTCATAACGCGTACCGCGCGCGGCAGGGCTGTCAGAAGCTGCTCGGGACGCGTGATGCGATCGAAGTAGCGGCTTACCGGGCGGAAACAGTCGTTAGCTGATACCGTACCATCATCAAAGTCCTCGATCTGCTGGAGAACGGGATCCGGCCTGCGGTTGGCGAAGACATCGCCGGGGATCAAAAGAACGGGCAACCGGTTCACATGCGCCAGAGCGGCGGCAGTCACCATGTTGGTTGCGCCAGGGCCGATAGAAGATGTTACCGCCTGAACCCGCCGACGCTTCTTGGCCTTGGCATAGGCGATTGCCGCATGGGCCATGGTCTGTTCATTCTGCCCGCGCCAGGTGGGGAATGTGTTGCCCGCCTTTTGCAACGCTTCTCCCAAACCGGCTACGTTGCCGTGCCCGAAGATGGCCCAGATGCCATCCACGAACTGCTCTCCGTCCTCAGTCATCTGCGCGGAAAGCCATTTCACCATCGCCTGCGCGGCGGTCAGCCTGATTGTCGTCATTACGCGTTCACTCCTGCCTTCTCACGCGCTGCGTCCCAGATTGCGCAGAGCCGCGCATAGCGCTCCGCCATCTGATCAACCGCCTGTGCATCATCCAGTTCACCCTTGAACCAACCACGCGCCGCATCACCAAAAATGGTGCGGCCCACCGCAAAGCCCTTCACCAACGCAAACCCCGCAGCAACCTCAAAGCTTGCTGAAAGTTCTGCTTCCGGCGCGTCGAGACCAAGAACGACGATACCGCGGGTGTGCTGATCATGCGCCTCAATGGCGGCAACAGCATTTGCCCATGCCTGCGTCGTTTTCAATGGCTCCAGCTTCCACCAATCGGGGTAAATTCCAGCTTCGTAAAATTGATGGATCAGGTTCGCCGTGGTGTCGTCGTCAACGGCATCGACCTTTGAAGGAATAATTTCCAGAAGGAATTCGAGATTGTTACGCCGCGCCGCCTCAAACAGCCGCTTGACAGTGCCTTCCTGATGCTTGCGCTGGCTTTCACTGTCGTTCGGATGGCAGAAACAGAGAACCTTTACGACGTTCTCACGCGCCCATTCACCCAAGCCGCCGAAATCTGCACCCAGTTCAGGTTCCAACGACAGCGGACGAGAGCCCGGCCATTCTGTCGGTCGACCGATCCACAGGCCCGATCCGGACGCAGCATGTAATGCCGCCCGGCCAATGCGGTTATCGCAAAGAATACCATATCCTTGCTTGCCATCCTGGACCTTAAGCGCGGCCTTGAGGCAAAGCTCTTTGAAGGCACCGCCTTTTTCAAGTGTGTAGCCGTCCATCTCTTCAAGTTGCAGACGGTGATCGAATGCAAAAACACGCATCGCCGACCAGTCGCCATTCACACGTGTATGGCGGGTGGTTGACCAATGTATCTGTTCAAGAGCCGGGTCATTACGCAAATCTGGCTGAACCACACCGCGTCCCAGGAAGAACTGTAACTCCTCCCAACTTGGATAGGCGGGTGTACAGCCATGACGGCTAACCGCAAATGCCCCGCAGGCGTTGGCAAATTTCAGCGCGGTTGGCCAATCCTGATCGGTCATCCAGCCGCGCAGCAGGCCGGAGAAAAAGCCGTCACCTGCGCCCAACACATTGAAGACTTCAATCGGGAAACCCTCGCCTGTCTGCCCCTCATCAAGGCTGCCAGGAATATCACCCTCAAAGGCAACAGCGCCGAGGGCCCCACGCTTGCAAACAAGCGTTGCCTTGCTGACATTGCGAACAGCTTTAAGCGCGTCCAGCGTATTGGTTGAGCCACCAGCAATGTGGAACTCTTCTTCCGTGCCGACAATCAGGTCGAACAGGTGAAGCGTGGACTGCAGCTTGGCGGTCACCTTGGCGCTTTCAACAAAACGGCTTTCGCCATCCCCGTGACCCGCAACACCCCAGAGGTTGGGACGGTAATCAATGTCAAGCGCGGTGCGCACGCCATGCTTGCGCGCCAGGTTCAACGCCTTCAAAACGGCGGTTTCCGTGCGCTGATGGCTCAAATGCGTGCCGGTGGCCACAATCGCGCGCGCCGAAGCGATATAGTCTTCGTCGATATCGTCTTCGCACAGCGCCATGTCAGCGCAATTTTCACGGTAGAAAATCAACGGGAACTGATCTTCATCGCGGATGCCCAGAAGCACCAACGCCGTCAGACGCTCGGGGTCGGTTTTCACCCCACCAACATCGACACCTTCGCGAACCAGCTGTTCACGAACAAATCGCCCCATATGTTCATCGCCAACACGCGTTATGAGGCCAGATTTGAGACCGAGGCGGGCCGTGCCACAGGCAATATTCGTCGGAGAGCCGCCGATATATTTATTGAACGATCCCATGTCTTCCAGACGACCGCCCACCTGCGCGCCATAGAGATCAACCGATGAGCGACCAATGGTAATGATGTCCAGTTTCTTCAATTCAAGCCGCCTCCGCAATTTCGTTTTCATAGCCGACGCAAAGCGTTATTGGAACTGCCGCCGGACGGCAATGGGGTAGTCGGAAGTAATGCACTATCAAATGCGCGACTTCGAACATAACACCCAAATGACCGGCGATACCCGGCGGGTGAAGGTAACGAGGAATCTTCATGGCGGAAGGATGTTTCAGTCCATGCCACACTGCACGACAAAGAGGAGCGAGGACAGAACTGAAGAAAAATGCAGCACACCTCACGGACTACCAAAAAGGGCCGCATATTATGTAAGTCGGCCCTCAGAGAAACGTCAGAACGCGTGGAACGTAATCGTTGTCAAAGTTCGTTCGATGCCGGAAATATCTGCAAATATATCGTTGACATAGCGACCAATGTCCAGATTTTCTGGAACGTAGAACTTGATGAGCAAGTCATAGTCGCCGCTTGTTGAATATATCTCCGACGCAACCTCTTTTTCATAAAGTGCATCGGCGACCTCATAGGTCTTGCCAACGCTGCAGCGGACTTGGACAAATATACACTTCATAACGGCTCCATTTACGCAGTGGCGGCTAGCGCGGCACGATCGCCGGCCGGAATATGACTATGGAAGCAGCGGAGATTTTTCGAAGCCAAAGGCGCAGTTTCAGCTCGATTTTCTCTGTCGCATTGTTAACCGCAAGCTCAACATCGTTGAGCATGCAGCGCCTCACATCGCCCTCCTGCTTGTGATGGAAACACCGCCGCTGTCAAGGTTTTATCTCAGACACCAGGAAGAAGGCGGTCAGGCCACCGATGTTTCATATTTTTTTGTCGTAAGCACCAGCGCTAGCGATCCTACTTCCCCTAATTCGCAAATTGCCGGACCGGATCTTTGAGGCCGCTTGAAGCATTGTTTTGCGCCGACAGAAGATGATCCCGAATCTCCAGAGACAAGAAGTCCCGATCGGCAACCTTGTTGCTCGAGGCGACATTCTGCGCCGCCTTCTCCGGCAAGAGGCCAGCCCGAGCCTTCAGCAAATCTTTCACAAAACCGGGGGTGAATTCAGGATGCGCCTGATAGCTGAGAATGTGGTCGCCGTACCGCAAAACAGCAAAGCGGCAATCCGGTGAAGAGCCGATAACCTCGGCCCCAGCTGGCATCTCCAATACCTGATCCTGGTGCCAGGCGATAATCTCCTGCTCCCGTCCCAGATCTTGCCGGTAATATTGGCTCGGTCCTGCGATCCAGCCACCATCGAATTTTGCCACACGGCCTCCAAGCGCTTGAGCAATAATCTGATGACCGAAGCAGACGCCGACCAATGCCCGGCGCTCCTTGTCGATGTTCCGCACTAGGTTCTCAAGCGGTGCAATCCAGTCGTGCGCCTCATAAACACCGTGCTTTGAACCGGTTATCAACCAGGCGTCAGCCTCGTCGACATTCGTCGGAAACACGCCGTCGACAACGGGATAGGCTTTAAACTCGAGATCTTCGTCAGCCAAATACGTGCTGAAGATGCGGTCATAGTCGCCGTATTCGCCAATCAGTTCTTCTGGCACGTGCCCTGCGACCAATATTCCGACTTTGAGCTTTCTGTTCTGCATTTTCTTCCTAAACACCCAGCTTGTCGCGCATACCGTACCACCAAGCGCCGATTGCGGTAAGTGGGACTCGAAACAAACGGCCGCCTGGGAAAGGAAAATTGGGCAAGGATTCCCAGACGTCATATCGTTCTGCATGGCCGGCAACTGCTTCACCCAGAATACGGCCCAGAAGATGGGTCGTTGTTACGCCGTGACCACTGTCTCCATGGGAGAAATAGACAGTGTCAGAAAGCTTGCCCATATGCGGAACCCGCGTCAAAGTCAGCGCGAAATTGCCGCTCCAGGCGTATTCAATCCTGACATTCTTAAGCTCCGGGAATGTTTTGAGCATGTTGGGGAAGATGACCGATGTCAGGTTCTTGGGATCCTGCCCGCCATAGCCAATGCCACCGCCATACAGCAGGCGATTGTCCGCCGTCCGCCGATAGTAGTCGAGCACATAATTGGCGTCTTCCACGCAATAATTTGCCGGAAGCAGCTTCTCAATCACGGCCTCATCCAGCCGCTCGGTCGCCATGACCTGGCTCGAAACCGGCATCATGCGCGAGGAAATTGCTGGCAACAATTCGCCCAGATAGGCATTACCGCAAACGAGAACATATTTGGCCTTCACCTTTCCCATTGCAGTCGAAACGCTCGGCGCTGCGCCAGTGTCGACGTCAATGACCCGCGAATTCTCAAAAATCTGGACCCCGAGCCCTTCAGCAGCGCGCGCTTCACCCTCAACAAGGTTCAGCGGGTGAATATGGCCACCCTTGCGATCAATCATGCCGCCGACATAGCGTTGCGATGAAACATATTTGCCAACATCGGCTTTCGAGATCATTTCCAAACCGTCGTGGCCACGCTTTTCCCAGTCGCGGCGGATCTCGTCCATCTCACGAACCTGCTTGTCGGTAAAGGCTGCAAAGAAGCCACCGTGACGAAGGTTGCAGTCAATACCGTATTTGGCGACACGTTCACGAATGATATTGCCGCCTTCCAGCGACATCTGTCCGAGCGCTGCGGCCTTTTCCTCGCCGTACCACTTGCGGATTGTTTCCAGATTGCGGCTGTAGCCGTTCACAATCTGCCCGCCATTGCGGCCGGAAGCGCCGAACCCAACGCGGTTCCCTTCCAGTACAACGACCTTGAAGCCTCTTTCCGCCAATTCCAGCGCGGCTGAAATACCAGTAAATCCGCCTCCGATAATGCAGACATCCGTCTCCAAATCACCTTCAAGGGTTGACCTTGGGGCCTGCGCGATTGCAGTTGCCGCATAATAGGATTTAGCGTGGCCGGGGTTGTCAAATTTGGCAAATGCGTTCATCTCACACGGTCCTTATGTAAGCGTCGTATTCGACGTCGGTAACACGGAAGGAAAACTCCGAGAGTTCCTGTTTTTTACATGCAGCGTAGAGTTTGCGGTATTCAGCGCCGAAAGCCGTTATGGCAAAGCCCGAATTTGCAAAGCGTTGCTGGGCGACATCCCAATTTGTAGGAAGCGGTTCATGCACTACGGAATGCTCATCTCCGCTGATTGCCGCGCCGGGGTTGATCTTTTCAGTCATACCCGCGAGAGCAGCTTTCAAGATCATGGCCAGCACAAGATGCGGATTGGTATCCGCGCCCGCGACCCGGTGTTCAATCCTGGTCGCCTTCTCGCCTGCCTTGATGACCCTTACAGCTGCCGAACGATTATCGACACCCCATGAGGCGTATGTCGGGGCATGTTCGCTCGGCTTGAGGCGACGATAGGAATTGGCGTGCGGTGCAAATACCGCCATGCTGTCCGGCATGTAGGAAAGCAAACCACCGACCGAATGCATGAGCCGTTCTGATAGCTCGCCGCTATTTGAAAAGATGTTTGCGCCCGTCTCATCGAGAACCGAGAAATGCACATGCATGCCACTTCCGGCCTGAAGCCCATAAGGTTTGGCCATGAAGGTAGCGTCCATGTCATGCTTGCGGGCAACCGCCTTGACAATGCGCTTCAGCAAGACAGCCGCATCCGCCGCTTTCATGGCATCGGGCAGATGGTTGAGGTTCAACTCGTATTGACCTGGCCCGTTCTCACGGACCACCGTGTCCGCGGGAACGTTTTGAGCGCGACAGGCTTCTGCGATATCGGCAAAGACAGCCTCATAATCCTGCAGTTCCGAGATTGAAAGCACCTGCGTTTGGCCGGTATGCCAGCGCCCGTCGCGCGAATTTGGCGGACGGACAGGATCAAGCGCGGAGCGAACGGGATCGATGAGGTAAAACTCCATCTCCGTCGCCGCGACTGGTGTCAGGCCAAGCTTGGCGTATTGCGACAGGACATTCGCCAATACAGCACGCGGATTGCCGTGGAAATGCACGCCGGCGCCATCGAACATATTGAGAAGAACCTGTGCGGTCGGGCGCTTCAGCCACGTGACACGGGAAAGTGTCCCCGGCACAGGCAGGCAAAGGCCGTCGGGATCCCCTGTCCCCTCAGCTAGACCTGCGGCATTGACATCGCGACCCCAAACATCGAGCGCAAAGACAGAGCGTGGCATGGCCAGTCCGTTGGTCAGAACATCAAGCGCCCGCTCACGCGGTATCCACTTGCCGCGCGGCACACCGTTGACATCGATGACGAACGCTTCAAGCACCTCAACATCCGGATTATCATCCAGAAATTTCTCGGCTGCACTGCGGGGGTCAAGCGACGCTGTTGACCGTAAATTTTCGGGTTCCTTATACAACATCATGCTCCGTACCCGATGATGCCTTTGACTTCGAGAAAATCGTCAAGGCCGAATTCGCCATATTCCCGGCCGTTGCCGGATTGTTTGAAGCCGCCAAATGGGGCGTAAGTGTCCCATGCGGGATAGTTGATGTGCACGTCCCCAGCCCGTAAGCGGCGCGCCATGTTGCGCGCACGCGTCATGTCCGAGGAGGAAATATAAGCGGCCAGTCCGTAGACAGTATCGTTAGCGATGCCGATAGCGTCTTCGTCGTCATCGTAGGCGACGATCGAAAGTACTGGCCCGAAAATCTCTTCCCGCTCGATCCTCATTCCAGGCTTCACGTCAGCAAAAACCGTGGGCCTTACGAAGAAACCGTGGTTGATGCCATCGGGACGACCCGGCCCGCCGGCCGCCAGCCGAGCGCCTTCAGCAAGGCCGGCATGTATCAGGTCCTGAATTTTTCCGAACTGAAGATCACTAATGACCGGGCCGAGATCGACACCATCGCGATCCGCTGGCCCAACGACCAACGTGTTGGCGGCTGCGGCCGCGATTTCCGCCGCCTCATCCATCTTGTCCTGCGGAACCAACATGCGAGTCGGCGCATTGCAGGATTGACCGGAATTGCCGAAACATTCGAGCGCGCCTTCGCGAACTGCGCTTTCGAAGTCTGCATCGTCCAGTATGATATTGGCTGATTTTCCGCCGAGCTCCTGATGCACTCTCTTGACTGTATCTGCCGCCGCCTTGGCAACACTGACCCCGGCGCGCGTTGAACCCGTAATCGATACCATATCGACATCTTGGTGACGTGAAAGCGCATCGCCCGCCAACGGCCCATCACCGTTGATCATGTTGTAAACGCCTGCCGGAACCCCGGCCTCATCCATGATCTCCGAGAAGACAAGTGCGCTCATGGGAGCAATTTCCGAGGGCTTGAGCACCATGGTGCATCCAGCGGCAATCGCCGGGCCAACCTTGCAGGTAATCTGGTTTAGAGGCCAGTTCCATGGCGTGATCATCGCCACGACCCCGACAGCTTCCTTTGCCACAAGAGTGGTGCCGATCATCCGCTCGAAAGTATAATCTTTCAGCGTTTCGATCATCGTCTTCAGATGCGCTTCGCCGCTGCCGACCTGGTTGTTGAGCGCCATTTTCTTCGGCGCTCCCATTTCGGAGGAAATTGCCCATGCAAGGTCATTTCTCCGCCTCTGATAAGCGGCGAGAACCGACTTTAGAATATCAAGTCGGTCTTCCCTGCTGGTGAGATAGAACGAAGAAAACGCGCCTTTGGCCGCCGCAACAGCCCGCTCAACGTCGCCCACGCCCGCCAGGCTGATCGTTGCAAATGCCTCTTCAGTGGATGGATTGATAACATCGAGTGCGCCGGGAGAATCGAGCGGCTCGACCCATTCGCCGTTGATGTAGAATTGACGCTGATGAACCATGACGGCCTCTCCTGAAACGCATATTTTTTGCTTGTAGTTATCCCTTATAACATTTTTATGATCATTAATCTACATAATTTGATCAAATTATTTTGAAGAACACATTTCCCCTTGCGAGCGCAGTTCCGCACGCGTTGCAAACCCAATTATTTTCAGATGGCCATGCTCATGAATCGCTTGCGCCCGAGATAACCGGCGCCATCCTGGATATCGGACGTAATAGCCGAGCGCAGGGCGTCACGATCCTGTCGTCTGATCGCCTGCATGGCTTCAGCATGTCGGTCAAGCCGATAGGTTTCCTCGAGATTCTCTGTGGCTTCCCGCATAAACGGGCCAAGGCGAACCCAGACAGACTCGATGAGCGGCAGCAATACCGACTCTGATCGAGTCTCATAGAGGCAACGGTGAAATGCAAAATTGCGTTCTATACCGGCTTCTATATCGCCCCGCTCGTAGGCCTCATCAATCTCTTCGTCGATTTTTTCCATCTTGGCGAGGCGCAGATAATCAACATACGGCATCGCTCTTTCCGCAGCCAGCGTCTCAAGCGCGATCCTGGCGGCAAGCGTTTCGTCGAATTTGTTCGGGGTCATTTCGGGAACCCGAACCCTTCGATTATCCAGATGCTCCAGAGCGCCATCCGCGACAAGAAGGTGGAGCGCCTCGCGGACCGGCATGGTGGAAACGCCAAGAGCCTCGGAAATACCCGTAATTGTGACGGCCTGCCCAGGAGGCAGACGACCTGTCATTACGGCATAACGCAGGCTGCGATGCGTCAAGGCCTTCACGCTTTCATTGGCCTGCTTGTCCAGTAGCTTAAGCACGTCGCCCCCGAGTCGTTTCCCATTACCTGTCTAGATTACAGACAGGTTTCGACAGGTGCCAGCGCCAAATGCTTTCAAGGTATATGGCATTCCGCAAAGTTTTCGGGGCGATATGCTCGTGAGTTATTTCCACCGTTCCAGCCGCGCGATCGCCGAAGCAATCTCTCGTCGCTCAGTATCCAGCCTTCATGATCGAGCGTTCACCGCGCATATGGCAAGCTGCAGCCTCTTTGCGATCCTTCTTCAATCGACCGTTGGCGATATACCGAATGAGCCATGGGATGCTTCGTACCCGG